>SLDS01000198.1 GCA_007125175.1 Flavobacteriales bacterium | reverse complement strand
GACGTGACCTTCGCGGGAAATACGCACGAAAACGAAAACCTGCTCAAGCTCCGGCCGGATGATTTTGAGCGCGCCGACGCGGTACTTAAAGCACAGGCTGAAGCACTCATAGATGGCTTTACTGATGATCATTACCTCTTCAGCTTCAGTGATGAGGAGCTTATGGAAATCGTGGAAAAATTTGATGAGTGGAGCATGGAAGATCAGCTCCTCGCCACCCGCCTGCTGCGCGAGCGTGGGCACAGCCTGAGCGATGAGGTCGTGGCCGAGATCAAGGCCGCACGCCTGGACGGTTTGCGCAAACCCGAGGCCGGCAAGCCCCTTACCATCGCCATCGGCTTTGTAGCGGCTCTTGCCGGGGGTATCATCGGTCTGCTGATGGGCTGGACGTATTGGAAATCGGTAAAGATAGACCCCGCCGGGCAGCGCTGCCCTATCTATGACACAGCTACCCGGCGGCAAGGCAAACTCATATTCTGGATTTCGGCGGTGGCTACTGTGGTGTATGTCGGGCTGTTTTTTGAGAGGTTGGGGTAGTTTTGTACAATTTGGATCTACTTTCTTGCCGGTTGGCTCCAAAAAACTGTCTGTAGCTAATCAAGTTATTAAATTGAGAATAGAGCGATATACCGTCATCATGCTTGTTAAGTCAGTTTAGGTGTGCTGATGGCAGTGTCAGATTCTTATTAGAAGAACCCGAGAATAAAGTCCCTTGGATCAGGTTGTGCCCTGCCTGCTATCATGGTTTGGGTGTGCACTCCCTTGATGCTCTTGGGGGCTTGTGATTTGTAAGGGACATCATGCACCTGATTGCTATAGCCCACCACCCAGTCATGCTTTTTACCGAGAAAGAGGCGTATAGCGCGATCGAGCATGATTTTCGGGCCTTTGAGTCGAGGTGCAATGGAGGGATGCCAATCCGTGCGAATGTTCATGTAGGCGGCAGCGCTGTGTTGCACATTGGGCCCTATGACATTTAGCAATAGCTTATCCCCGGGTGTGATTTGCCTGAGGCCGGGTTGATCAACGAGCCACTGTGCTGAATGCTGGGCGAGGGTGACGAGCAGTGGGAGCTCCACGGGGTTAATTTTGCGGAAAGCGTTTAAGAGACCCAATCCTTTTTGGGCTTTGTCCAGATAGCCTACGCCAAATGCTCCACTGATGGTGAGCACTTTGTCAACCTTAAAGTGAGGCATAAGGCCTTCAGTAGCGAGGAGGTAGGCCAGCACCCCTCCACGGCTGCTGCCCATGATCGCGATGGGATGCGCGAACTTCAGCCCTCCCAGCAGCTTCTTCAACATCTCGGCATTTGTGAAACCATCATCGAATACGGTGCGGTGATCGAAGGCGATGATTTGCTCAAAAATCCCGTCCCGCATCAATTCCGAGAGAAAGGTATCCGGCGTCTGACCGCTGCGTGCAAACAATCCACCATAGCTCCCATGGGTGTCCGAGAAGGTGCCGTGAACGAGGAGGAGGGTTTTCTGCTTGGGGTCGATGTCACGTGCTTTGATTTCGTGAAAATAATTGCCCTGGGCATGAAACATCAGCAAGCGGTAGCGTTCCGGAATGGCCTCTTCCTGCCCATTGCCGCGCAAGAGCGTCGACAGGTTTTTGATGGCCCGTCTGATGAGTCCCGTTGAGGATTCGGTGCCCTTCCCGCGCTTGAAGGTGAGCACCTTGATGACGAATCGGGCGCTTTCTTTGCGATTACTCAGCTTGTGGGTTTTGCCCTTCCCTGCGCCATTGCTCAAGGCCTCTGCCTCCCGAGGGGGTAGCAGCGGAAAAAAGTAGTCGAGACGGTCGCGGTCGGTGCTGTACGCCGCATTGGTGGGAGCGGGATGAATGAATTCGATTCCTTCATCGGTCGAGTTCACCGCTTTCGAGCCGTAGTCGTAGTACACCAGGGCTCCTTCCGACTTGTTGAGGAAGACCGTAAGCCGAAGTTCCGGCAGCTTGTTGATGTCAAAGGTCTCCGGTTCCCACTTGAAGTCCACTTCCGTCAAATCGATGTAGCGTTCCAGCACATGCTCCTTCTTAATTCCTGCGGGCAGACTGTCGCGGATGCACTTCACCATTTCGAGGGTAATACTGCTGGAGTCGTAATTGCCCTTTTTGGAGAAGCGGATTTTACCGCCCGGCTTCAATGCCTTGTTGTGGTGGTTCCAGCCCAGGGTGGCCCAGAGTTCGGGCACTTTTTGGTAACGCTCGCGCCTCAGTTTGCGCTCCATACGCCTCCGCTGCCACGGCCGCATTTTGCTGATCTCGGGCCCCAGCGTTACAAAGCGCGGGTCTAAGAGCGCCCCGGGCTCCGAGAGGTCGATGATTCCGGTGTAGTGTAGGATGGGGGAGGGCATGGTTTTGGTTTTAAAGGGTTATTTTGTTACCGCATCAGCTTATTCAAGTTCAATTGCTTCGAAAAACTGCCTGCCTACCGAAGGATGCAAGTGTTTTTTGTAGTGTAAGCGGCCTATGATAATGGCAGGATGGGTGTTGAATTTTTTGGCGAAAGCTAAAACATCAACTTCTGTTATTTCGAACTTTTGCAGAATCTCTGTTTCTTGCTCTTTGGGCAGGGTCCATTTTACAGCAAAGTCATCGGCCTCCCTTTCCTTTTCAAGGACTTTGTCGGAGTAGTCCACGTTTTCCAAGAAAATGTCCTTCTTGCCGTGTAGCAAAATATGACCTGCTTCGTGGAAGAATGTAAACCAAAAGATATCATTCCGTTTATACCTGCCTGTGAGTTGAATTAATGGGGTATCATTCAACCAGCGGGTACATCCGTTGATGGGCGCTTTTTTGATGCAAGGGGTGTACACCACTTTTACTCCGGCCTTTAAGCAAATCGTTTGCAATTGCTCAAAGAAGTCTTTTGGATGCCTTGCCATCAGGTTTTTTATCTCTGGCAGGGTATTCCTGAAAAGCTTTGCATCGTATGCTGACGCTGTCAGCTCAGCGGCTTGGAGCTGTCCCTGGCGCAGCCATGCAGCTATGGCGTATGGTTCTTTGGTATGGGCCAGTGAAATGCGAAAGGCTACTTTCAGTTCTTGATGGAAGTAATAATCTTCCCAGGCTTGATGGCTGCATATTCCGAAAAACTCAAGGAGTGCTGAGGTTTTCTCTTCTATGCTGGCTTTGGCAGGTATCCAACCCTTTTTGATCATATCAGCCAGTGGAAACTGCTTTGTCCAGTTACCAGCTTGTGCAATGACTTGCTTGCGCTCTTCCCGAGCCATGAATTCGTCATAGCTGCGCTGCATGTTGAGCCAAAAGTGCGCCGGAATTTTCAGCACATGCTCAAACTGCACAGCCATTTCGGGTGTGATGCTGCTCTTGCCTTTTTGTATAGCGATGATTGTTTTTTCAGGTTTACCGGTTCTTACTGCAAATTCCTTAGGGCCCATACCCAGTTCTGCCAACTTTTCTTCCAAGGTTTCGCCGGGATGAAATGCGATTTGCGGCTGGTATTGATTTTTTTGAGTGTCCATGTGCGGGGGTGATTGAGCAGGTGTTTATTTTCCGTGATAGTCAGTAATCGCTATGATGTTGACTCCTTTGATTTCGTTCCAAATGTATTTGCCGTTTTCATCGGTAGGGATGATTGCTTCCAAGGGTTGGAAGATTAGCCGATAAGGGTGGTCAAGGTCGCAAGCCCACTGCCCTTTGCGGTCGGCTGCTAGTTCGTGGTAACGGCCCGGTAGGTGGCGCACATCCTCCAATGTTATGGCATTTCGGAAGTCGCCAAGTCGCTTGTTAAAGAGCTTTGCACGCCTCGTCCCCATCTCTTTTTGGCACTTGTTGAAGTCATTCGCTAGTTTTTTCAGCTTGGTGTTGTCAAAGGCAATTTCCATTGCAAAGATAAGTATATTTTAGCTTACATCAAATGTAAGTTAAATAGTTTAGCTTGAGGAGCGATTGATAGGGCATGTAAGGATGTTGCTCTCGTGCTATTACTCTATCTTACCAATTCAGGCCGAGCGCTAACTAACTAATAATTTGTGAAAACAAACAAGTGGTTTCCGTTCAGCTAGGAGGCGCATCGAATTGCTCCTCGGGATTTTCGAGCTTGATGATTCCGGTGTAGTGTAGGAAGGGGGAGGGCATGGGGTGGTGATTTTATGGAGGGTTTATATTTACCCAAAGTCCAAACCACCGCTGGCCCATGAGCAGCATTCATTATTCAAAATCGCCGAAGGCGAAATGGAATGTTGGTCACAGGTATTGAAATCACTCATGCGCTTGTAAGGTTTGGTTATGCAGTTGTCCACTGTTTTGGACAAACAAGTTTATGGAAATTTTTTGAGAGGAGGTTTATGCAACCTTCCTTCAAAACCAGTTTTGATGGATGGATACGGACACCTTGAACTTGGTGATTAAAGCCAAGTCGAAGTGAGGTTCACCGTTTCCATTTTCTACCAATTCGGCAATGGCGCGCTTTACACCGAAGTTGAATCTGTTCACATAGCCCAGCACTTTCAAGGCTTCCGCCAAAACCACATTGCGGTAGTCGCTGGCATGGGGAAAGTTTTGGGGCGTAGCTTCGCCATACAATCCGCCCGGATTGATAATTTCTATGCGGTCAGAGAATTCATACACGTAGATGGGGGCATTTGACTCGTAGTTGCGGTGCATCACTGCATTCATAATCAATTCGCGCAGTGCCCAGTACGGGTAGTTTTGGATGATGCGCTCCCGGAAGGAATTTCCTTTGAGAGGTTTGGATTTCAAAATATTGCCCTTCACAAAATCATCCAGCTGCCGCAGTTCAGTAATCAGTGCTCCTGAAAACTTCTTTTCGAAAAGCACATCTGAAGTCATTTGTGCTCCATCGAATTTGACGTATTGCACGTAAGCACCGGGCAAGTAAAATTCCGGATTGCGCCCAAAAACCAGAATGCCTGCATGGGTAGGACATTGCTTCCTGAGGTCATAAAAGCGGAGGGAGGCCAGTTGCTCTTCCGGGCTCCTGTTATTTTCCGCAAGGGTATCCCTGTCGATGGCTGAGGGCAAGTAATTCGTTCTGAATAGGTCTATGCTCAAGTCATCGATGCTAGCTCCAAGGGCCGGTACGAGATCATAGGTTTTGGCGTGTGATGGCCTTCTTTCTGCGAGGATGCGCTCCTCTTCGGGGCTTGCTTTGTCGCGCCGGGGCCCCACACGTATCCAGCAGCGCCCATCATAGCGCACAGGAGGATAGGTGGAGGGCTTTACTTCTATAACCACCACTTCACCTTGTTCAAATTTAAACACCTCGCTCAGCACCATCGAAGGTTGGGGGAGAATTTTACCATTGGTCTTCATGCCCCCTATTTTTTGGAGGTCGGCATCTGTCCACTGTTTGCCGGCAGGGCTTCCATCGTCATTGACCCCCAGCAAGAGGTAGCCAGGATGTTGGTGGTTTGGGAAGTCATTGGAGAAAGCACAAATGGCCTGACCCAGCTTGTCATCAGCGGTAGAGGTGGTACGCTCAATCCAGTCGGACTCGAGCTTGCTCATCAGTTCTATTACGAATTCTGCAGTCATTGTGTGATCAATGGTTCTCCTGACAAGAGTTTACGTTGCTGTAAGGTGCTTGTGTGGGCTGCTAAGGTAGCCAAAAAGGGGGAGTGCAAGTCAATCCTTAAGCGGCACTGTTTGAAGCGAAACAGCTGGCACAAATAGAAGCGAAAGGAGTGGCACTCACCGACTGAAATCGGTGGCACTAACCCACCGAAATAGATGGCGCTTTTTGAATGGCCTTGAATATATGGATGCTCACCTTCTACAAGAATTGCTTAACTTTAGGAAGTGAAAAAACAAATCATATATCTGGACACTTCCGTATTTGGAGGTCTGTTCGATCTAGCGTTTAGAGAATTTACTGCAGCCAATTGACAACAATTATTCTGATCAGCTGGAATTTCAAACATATTGTAAACGTGGTTCGGATCATAGGTTACAATTCCGTAAACCTTGCACAAGCTTACAAGCAAATTGACATCCGCTCACCAAGAGAACTCATGACTTATGAAGACTAAAGCAAGCAAGCCCAAGAAAACCTTTGATGCAGTCAAGTTCATGCGCTAGCAGCGCGACCGCCTATCCAATGACTTGATGCATTTAAGTCCGGAAGAAGTGGTGGCCTACTTTAAGAAACGGGCCAAGAAATAAAGCAAGGAAGCCCAGGCTAAGGCTGCGTTCTAAAACCCGATTTGGCCCGGCGCTCCAATGCGCGAGGTGGAGTGCTGCTTTTCTTGAATTGTATCCGTCCGACGAACCCACCCCTATGCTTCCTGGCCGGTTCTGTACTGAGTCCAGTTATTTGGCAGGAGTTGGTAGAGGTCTTTGTGGTTGATGGACTGTG
>SLDS01000135.1 GCA_007125175.1 Flavobacteriales bacterium | reverse complement strand
GGAGGATAATCGGGTATTTCATGGTTTGTGCTTTTTCTTTTCTTACAAACAAAATGGATGCCAAGGCAGCCTTGAGGGTGCAAATTTAATGGATTGACCCAATCGCGCAAGGCCTAAACACAGTGTATATGCCGCATTGGAAAGACCGAGCCATTTTAAGACTGATTAAGACTGAAAATATCGCTTAAATATTGTTCTGCGCTACTCCCAAAGAATGGAATGCTGTGGTAGC
This sequence comes from Flavobacteriales bacterium, assembly GCA_007125175.1. Classification (GTDB taxonomy): domain Bacteria; phylum Bacteroidota; class Bacteroidia; order Flavobacteriales_D; family Cryomorphaceae; genus T3Sed10-241. Next base: position 6,183 of record SLDS01000135.1, on the reverse strand, counting down.
TGCTTAAGCTGCCCAGCTCAAATCCCAAAAGAGCCCGAGCTCATTTGTACTTCTCAATGAGGTAGCGGCGGTAATCTTTCTTGGCATCCGTGTCCATAAAGGTATCGAATTCACGGTGCAGGGAGTCGAGATAATCCCTCAGGTCTTCCCTTTGTTTTTCATGTTTTTCGGCTTTAATCGCCAAAAATCGCAGGTACTCGATAAGCAGGGCTTCGAGATCTATGCCTTGGGATTCGGCATATTGATCAGCCTTGCGCAGGATCTCGTCCTTAATGCGGATTCCGAAGTCGGTTTTCATGGCTGAATGGTTTACAACTTCCTAAAGATAGCATTTTGTCTAAAATACCACAATTTTTCACAAAGAGATTTATCAACAATAAGCCTATCGGGCGCCGGAAGCCGAAAGGATTCAAGGCGATTTTCAAATTAAAAAGCCGCCTTCTGCATGGAGAAGGCGGCTTAAATTCAGCGACTTAATACAGTCGGCAATCGCAGGGCTTATTCCTCTGCATCAGGCTTTTCATCTGATTGATCACCGTTTTCGTCAAGGGATTCGGCATCTTCAGATACCTCCACCTTGGCCACGGCTGCAATTTCATCTCCATTGCGCAGATTGATCAGCCTTACCCCCTGGGTGGCGCGGCCCATCACGCGCAATTCCGATACACCCATTCGGATGGTGAGGCCGCTGCGGTTGATGATCATGAGATCGTCGGTGTCCACTACCGCCTTTATGGCAATGAGATTACCGGTTTTGTCGGTGATGTTCAAAGTCTTCACACCTTTGCCACCTCGGTTGGTAATTCGGTAATCCTCAATATTGCTGCGCTTGCCGTAGCCTTTTTCCGATACCACAAGCACATTGGTTTCGGGATCGTGTACGCATATCATACCGATCACTTCATCACCTTTGCCTTCAAGGGTCACGCCTTTCACGCCCTGTGAGTTTCGCCCTACAGCGCGCACTGCATTCTCATTGAATCGGATGGCTTTGCCACTCTTCTTGGCAAGGATTATCTCCGAATTGCCATTGGTAAGGCGGGCTTCGAGCAGTTGATCACCGTCTTTTATGGTAATGGCATTGATTCCATTGGCCCGTGGTCGGGAATAAGACTCCAGGCTGGTCTTCTTCACCACACCATTTCTTGTCGCCATCACCACAAAGTGGTTGTTGATGTAGTCTGCATCTTTCAAATCCTTCACATTGATGTAGGCCATGATTTTATCATCGGCCTCGATATTGATCAGGTTTTGAATGGCGCGCCCCTTGCTTTGCTTGGAACCTTCAGGGATTTCGAATATCCGCATCCAGAAGCATTTGCCCTTTTCGGTAAAGATGAGCAGATAATTGTGGTTGGTGGCCACAAAAAGGTGCTCGAGGAAATCTTCATCGCGGGTGGTGCTTCCTTTGGAGCCCACTCCCCCCCTGCTTTGGGTCTTGTACTCAACAAGGTCGGTGCGCTTGATGTATCCGAGGTGCGAGATGGTGACCACCACATCCTTATCGGCTATGAGGTCTTCTATGCTCATTTCATTGGCCGAGTACTCGATATTTGAGCGGCGCTCATCGCCGTATTTCTCCTTCACCTCGATGAGCTCATCCTTGATGATGGCCATGCGCTTGTCTTCGCTGTCGAGCACCGAGCGCAAATGCTCAATAAGTTTCATCAGGTCGGCATGCTCTTCACGCACTTTATCTCTCTCAAGGCCGGTGAGCTTCTGCAATCGCATATCGAGAATGGCTCTCGCTTGTATCTCGCTCAGCTCAAACTGCGACATCAATCCATTGCGGGCTTCCTCAGGGGTGGCACTCGCGCGGATGAGGGCAATCACCTCGTCGAGATTGTCGAGCGCTATCAGCAATCCCTCCAAAATGTGGGCCCGCTCCTCTGCTTTGCGCAACTCGTATTGGGTACGTCGCACCACTACATCGTGGCGGTGCTCCACGAAGTGCTTCACCATGTCTTTCAGGTTCAGCATTTGTGGACGACCGGCTACCAGTGCAATGTTATTTACAGAAAATGAAGTCTGTAGCGCGGTGTATTTGTACAATTTATTGAGCACCACATTGGGAATGGCATCCCGCTTGAGTTCGTATACGATGCGCATTCCTTTGCGATCGGATTCGTCGCGGATATCACTTATGCCCTCAATCTTCTTATCATTGACCAGGTCGGCGGTTTTCTTGATCATTTCCGCCTTGTTCACCAGGTAGGGAATCTCAGTGACAATGATGGCCTCCCTGCCTTCGCGGATTTCTTCAAAGCCGGCTTTGGCGCGCATCAGTACCCTTCCGCGACCCGTTTCGAAAGCTAGCTTTACGCCTTCGTAGCCGTAGATAGTACCCCCTGTCGGGAAATCGGGTGCTTTGATATGCTCCATCAATCCAGCGATATCGATTTCGCGATTGTCGATGTAGGCCACGATGCCGTCCACCACTTCGCTCAGGTTGTGCGGAGGCATATTGGTAGCCATACCCACTGCGATGCCACTGGCCCCATTAACCAAAAGGTTGGGCACACGGGTGGGAAGCACCGTCGGCTCTTGCAGGGAGTCGTCAAAGTTATTTTGAAAATCAACAGTCTCTTTGTCCAGATCGGAGAGCAGCTCCTCCGCTATTTTGCGCAAGCGGGCCTCTGTATAACGCATAGCGGCGGGGCTATCGCCATCTACCGAACCGAAGTTTCCCTGTCCATCTACCAGTGGGTAGCGCAAGGACCAGTGTTGCGCCATCCGCACCATGGTATCGTATACCGATGAATCGCCGTGTGGGTGGTATTTACCGAGCACCTCCCCTACGATACGTGCTGATTTCTTGTAAGGTCTGTTGGAAAGCACGCCCAGATCGAGCATGCCGTATAGCACGCGTCTGTGTACTGGCTTCAAGCCGTCGCGCACATCCGGCAATGCTCTGGACACGATTACCGACATCGAATAGTCGATGTAGGCCGAGCGCATCTCATCCTCAATATTGATAGGAATTATTTTTTCACCTTCTGCCATTCCGTCGTAGAATTAAAAAGTAGTATGGTTTTTGGTACGTCTGAACCAAGGCACGAAGATACGACTTAAGCGTCGCCGGAGCTCTTGACAAAATCGCAATTTTCAACAAAAATCTGTGAAATAAATGTAGGATTGTGAGACTGCCATCAGAAAGGCTCAACTTAAATTTGATTTTTATGTTATTCGAAGTACATTCGGGATATATACGCCCAATGGCTGCGAAGGGCAAAAGCAGAAAAAAATTATGGAAGCGAAATTTTCACCACGAGTTAAGGATGTGATCAGCTATAGCCGGGAAGAGGCTTTGAGGCTGGGCCACGATTTCATTGGAGTGGAACATCTCTTGCTCGGGATCATTCGAGAGGGAGAAGGCACTGCTGTGCAAATAATGAAAAATCTGGGCGTTAGCCTCAAGGAACTGCGCCGGTTGGTAGAGTCTACCACGAGGTCGCATGCGACCCGCTCCGGCAATCTCGGCAATATACCCCTCATCAAGCAAGCCGAAAAAGTATTGAAGATTACCTATCTCGAAGCTAAGCTATTCAAGAGCCCTACCATTGGTACGGAGCACCTGCTGCTGAGCATACTCAAAGACGAGGACAATGCCGCTACACGCTCCCTGCTGAAGTTTAATATGGATTACGAAACCGCCCGTGAAGAACTTGAAGCCATGCGCTCCAGCACAGATAAGAGTGGATTTCAGGGGCCTCGGGCCGATTTTCCCGGTGCAGCCGATGACGATGATGATGATGTGGGTGGCAGCTTTGGTGGTGGAGGCACCGGTCAAAGCCGCAAACCGGGAGAAAGCAAGTCCAAAACACCCGTGCTTGACAATTTTGGCAGGGATCTGACCAAAATGGCAGAAGAAGACAAGCTCGATATGATCGTAGGGCGTGAGCGAGAAATCGAGAGGGTGTCTCAAATCCTCTCTCGACGTAAGAAAAACAATCCCGTGCTGATCGGAGAGCCCGGAGTGGGAAAATCGGCAATAGCCGAAGGTCTCGCTCTGCGCATCGTTCAGCGCAAGGTATCCAGGGTGCTTTTTGACAAGCGCATCGTAAGCCTTGATGTGGCTTCACTGGTGGCAGGCACCAAGTACAGAGGCCAGTTTGAAGAGCGCATGAAGGCGGTGATGAACGAGCTCGAGAAGTCGCCCGATGTGATTCTTTTCATCGATGAAATACACACTATCGTAGGCGCAGGTGGCGCGAGTGGCTCCCTGGATGCCTCCAATATGTTCAAGCCGGCCCTTGCTAGAGGTGAGATTCAATGCATAGGTGCCACTACCCTCGACGAATACCGGCAGTACATTGAGAAAGACGGTGCCTTGGAACGCCGCTTCCAGAAAGTATTGGTTGAGCCGACAAGCATCGAGGAGACCATACAGATCCTCAACAATATCAAGGAGAAATACGAGATACATCACAGCGTCGATTACACCGATGAGGCCATACAGGCCTGTGTACACCTCACCTCCCGCTACATATCGGATAGACACCTTCCCGACAAGGCCATCGATGCCCTCGACGAGGTGGGCTCAAGGGTGCACATTACCAATATCAATGTGCCCAATGAGATCATCGAGGCCGAGAAGAAGATAGAGGAGATTAAGGAAGAGAAGAACCGTGTAGTGCGCAGTCAGAAATACGAGGAAGCTGCCAAGCTCCGCGACAAGGAGCGCAGTCTGATCGAAGACCTGGAGCGCGCCAAGGCCAAGTGGGAAGAGGAATCCAAAAACCACCGCGAAACCGTGACAGTGGATCATGTGGAAGAAGTAGTCGCCATGATGACGGGCATTCCCGTGCAGCGCATCGCTGAGAAAGAAAGCGGCCGACTGGCACGCATGAATGAAGACATGAGGGGTAAGGTAATCGGACAGGATGGAGCCATTAAGAAGGTGGTCAAAGCCATACAACGCAACCGTGCCGGCCTCAAAGATCCTAATAAGCCCATTGGATCATTCATATTCCTCGGGCCCACCGGTGTAGGCAAAACCCAACTTGCCAAAGAGCTGGCTATCCTGATGTTTCAATCAGAGGATGCGCTCATTAGAATTGACATGAGCGAATACATGGAAAAATTTGCCGTGAGCCGATTGATAGGAGCACCTCCGGGCTATATAGGTTATGAGGAAGGTGGACAGCTCACCGAAAAGGTGCGCCGCCGCCCCTACTCTATCATTCTCCTCGATGAGATTGAGAAGGCTCACCCCGATGTATTCAACCTATTGTTGCAAGCACTCGACGATGGACAACTCACCGACAGCTTGGGTAGGAAGATCGATTTTAGGAATACCATCATGATCATGACTTCCAATATCGGAGCCCGGCAGCTTTCAGACTTCGGGACAGGTGTCGGATTTGGCACAAAAGCCCGGCTCGAAAATGAAGGTGCTGCCCAACAAGCGGTCATTCAGTCGGCGCTCAAAAAAGCCTTTGCACCGGAATTCCTGAACCGAATAGATGATGTGGTAATCTTTAACTCCCTCACCCGTGAGGACATCCACAAGATCATTGACATCGAGCTCGAAAAACTCTACGGACGCATCGAGAATCTGGGCTACAAAGTGAAGATGAGCGAGGCTGCCAAAGACGTGATCGCCGAGCGAGGTTTTGATGAGAAGTTCGGTGCCCGACCCTTGAAAAGGGCCATACAGAAGTATGTGGAAGACCCCCTGGCCGAAGAAATCATCAACAGCCATGTGGAAGAAGGCGATACCATACAAATAGGCTACAAAAAAGACAAGGACGAAGTGACCATCAAAATCCTAAAAGGCAAGAAGTCGGAAGAGAAGAAGTCAGAGGACGACGGCAAGTAGTCCTTTGCCTGCACAGAATCAAAAGCAGCATTCCTCTCGGGGTTTGCTGCTTTTTTATTGCTCATGCCAGATCAAAGCTTCTTGTGGTAACCTGATTGTCGAAAGTGATGCGGAGTATGTAAGATCCGGAGTCCAGTGAGCTGCAGTCCAGCAGAATTTCATGCTCCCCCTCCTTCAGGTCTTCTGCGAATACCTCCAAAACCACCGTTTTGGAATCCATAAGTACTTCCACCCTCACATGGCTCTTGTACGGAAGCTCCATGCGGACAAAATCCTGCTTGCGCAGCACTTTTTTCCCCGAAAGGGAATCTTCATACTCAAATGGCTGCACATAGGGAAAGGCCTCCTGAATCTCATTGCGG
>SLDS01000025.1 GCA_007125175.1 Flavobacteriales bacterium | reverse complement strand
TAGTGTGCCTATGGGTGGTAAGGAGTTCAAAGACTTTTGGGGCGTCGATGAGGATATCGAGAGCATCTCTGCCTTTATCACGCAGTACCTCATTGATGTGGATCGCGTTAATGCCCCCAAATTCCTGCTCGGCGAGAGCTATGGCACCTTCCGCAATGCGGGCATTATGGACTATATGCGCGATTCCGGCCTGCCATTCAATGGGGTGATTATGGTCTCGGCTGTATTCGATTTGATCCCGCTTACTTTTCCGCCACGCAGCGATCTCTCTTATGTGGTGCACCTCCCCAGCTACGCGAGCACAGCCGCTTATCACGGCAAGATCGATTGGAGTGAAGGACAAGTCGAATCCCTGCTGGACGAAGTGCGCACTTTTACCGAAAAGGAATATGCACCAGCCCTCTACAAGGGAAGCCGACTCGGTGATGAGGAGGCTGAGGCTCTTGCCAAAAAGCTAGAGCGCTATACCGGCTTGAGCGCCGATTATTGGCTATCAGCCAATCTGCGTGTGAAGGCCAGCGAATACTTTGCTGAACTCCTTCGCGATGAAGCGGCCTTTGTGGGCAGGCTCGACTCGCGCTACCGCGGCTTCAATCCCCGTACCATCAGCCAAACCGCCGATCATGACCCCTTTACGAGCAGTCTCGGAATGCCCTACAAGACGGCTTTCTTCGACTACTATTACCGAGAGCTCGGGATGGAAAAAGACATCATGTACCATACCTCGGCATATGGGCGCAAAGACTTCAAATGGAATTGGGACCACAAAGGCAATATGTCTTGGAACACCCGCACTGCCATTAGCACCGCACCCGATATGGAGAGGGCACTCAACCGAAATCCATATACAAAAGTACTTGTGCTCAATGGATATTACGACCTTGGTACTCCCTTCTATGCCGTGGAGTACAGCATGGATCACCTGAATCTCGGGCCCGGAATTCGCGAAAATATCTTGATGAAATATTACAAGGCTGGCCATATGATGTACACAGATGAGGAATCCTTTGATGCTTTCGCAAAAGACATTCGTGATTTCATCCGCTCCACTAGCAAGTGATAAAGAAGCTTGACATATTTTTTCAATCTGCTCTGACATTCATTAGGATGTTCAATTCAACAAATGAAGTGCAGGAGCTGTTTCTCAGGGAGCAATGAACTGGAAGTATGTCATTCTAATCGTGTCAACAGCCCTTGGCCTTGAAGCCAAGATGCGAACGGCCTGCGCCCAGTCCGATTCCCATTTGATTGACAGCTTGGTACGGGAAGGAAAATTGAATGAAATACGCGATTTGCTGAAAAGCGAGGCGGAACTGGTGGATCGCAAAAACGAAAGCGGCTTTACTCCTCTTATTCTTTCTGCTTATCTTGGCCATGATGCAATCGTAGGAGCCATGGCCCCACTCAGCCAAAACATCGACTATCAAAGCAGTTATGGCACGGCGCTGATGGCAGCGGCCGTTAAAGGTCACCGGTCTTGTGCCGCACAGCTCCTGGATGCCGGAGCCGATCCAAACCTACAGGATCAGAGTGGGAATACCGCACTCATTTACGCCAGTATGTTTGAAATGGAGGATCTGGTGCGCCTGCTGCTAGAACACAAGGCCCGAAAGGATCTCAAAAACGATAAGGGCTTCTCCGCTGCTGATTATGCCAAGCTGCACAAGAACACGGCCCTAAGAATTCTTCTCGATACAAGTCTACAAAATCAATGAATATGAAACACTTCGCTTTACCCTCACTTTTTTCCGTGCTTATCGCTGTACTCTGCCTTCTAGCACCGCAGCAAGCCACAGCCCAGGTGCGCAGCACCCAACTCACTGAACTACTTGCTGATTATACAGCGCAAGTAAGCCTCAGCCCCAATGAGGTGACAGTCACAATCAATGGCCCCAGCGACCGGTGGTTTGGTTTGGGCTTTGGCGCCCAAGGCATGGCACCGGGCACCGATGTGGTATTTTACGCCAATGGCAGTGAGGGTGAAGGCGTATACGACGGCCATCTTGTGGGAAATGCCCCACCCGAGGAAGATGAGGAGCAAAATTGGACAGTACTGTCAGAGATTGTCGTTCCCGGTGTCCGCTCGCTTTTAATCACACGCGAACTTGTCACAGGCGATGAAAACGACTATAATTTTGATTTCGACGCAGCAAGCATATCCATCATTTTCGCTTACGGAGCAATGGAAGGCTTTGACTTGGCCTATCATCAGAGCAACCGCGGAGCTGAGGTCTTGCCCTTTTCTGAAGTGCTTTCTACCCGAGAGCTCAAGCCAGACATTGGCCATTTGGTGAACATCTACCCCAATCCGGCTCGCGATGAGATCAATCTCAGTTTTGGGTCTGATTTGATCTTGGAGAGCTACAATATTTTTGACGCCCAAGCCAGACTTCTCCAATCGGGCAGCTTGCAGGGCAGCGTCGAGATGGCAAGGATAGCCTTGAACGACCTGCCCTCAGGAATCTATTTTCTCGAGATTAACTCAGCAGGAGACCGGGGTATGAAGCGTTTTGTGATCGAGTGAGCCATTAGCTACGCCGCCTGCGGTTGCGCTCATAATCACTAAAAATCCACTCGCCCAAACCCCCAAGACCTGTGAAAATGGCTCTGCCCGCATTGGCCTCTGTAAAATCTTCGACAAAAGCCTGCAGATAGGGGTCGGAAGCGATCATGAATGTCGTAATGGGTATCCTGATTTTGCGGCATTCAGCGGCCAGATCGAGACATTTGTTGACAATCATAGGATCCAGTCCCATGCTGTTTTTGTAGTAGCCATCCTTGGTTTTGAGGCAGGAGGGCTTGCCATCGGTGATCATGAATATTTGCTTATTGCTGCTCTTGCGTCGCCTTAGCAAATCCATGGCCAGGCTCAGCCCGGCAACGGTATTGGTGTGGAAGGGCCCCACACGCAAGTAAGGCAGATCCTTGATGCTCACCTGCCATGCATCATTGCCAAAGACCACTACATCCAGATTGTCTTTGGGATAACGGGTGGTGATGTACTCAGCAAGGGCCAGAGCGACCTTCTTAGCAGGGGTTATGCGGTCCTCTCCGTATAGGATCATCGAGTGGGATATGTCGATCATAAGCACAGTCGCCACGCTGCTCATGTGCTCGCGCTCCCTCACTTCAAGGTCATCTTCTTCCAATGAAAACTCAGAGATGCCACCCCGTCTTTGGGCATTGCGAAGGGTCGCAGTGAAGTCGATGTGGTCTGGAGCATCACCGTACTGGAAGGGACGGCTGTCCTGAGAGTACTCCTCTCCATTGCCGCTGTGAGAAGTTCGGTGCTGACCGGGGCCTCCCTTCTTGAGCTTTGAAAAAATTTGATCAAAAGCACGCCGTCGAATGGCCTGCTCTGATTTGGAAGTCATGCCCAGCCCCGAGCCGCCATCACTGGAGTCTCTGAGGTAGCCTTTCTCGATGAGATCCTCGATGAAATCATCCACACTGTAATCCTCCCCACTGAAGTCGTGGGCATCATCTAGCTGCCTCAGCCATTCGATGGCCTCATCGACATCGCCCGAAGTGTGGGTGAGCAATTCCATAAAGAGCTCTAGCATGCGCTCAAAAGGTGTCGCTTGATCCTTGTCGGGTATGTACTCGGTAAATCGGTATCCCTGCATGGTTTAAATTTAATCAATCCTCCCAGATAAACCCGCAAGTCGCACTACTGTTTTGCCGAAAGGCGAGAAGAAGCACTCCATTCAGTGCAGGGGCCAGCGGGGAGCACTGATGCCTAAAAGCACCTAAACCTCACTTAGACCGCAAAAAACGCGAACTAAGCAGGGGCATTTTATACATTTGTCGCATGGAAACTGAAAGGGATTTCGCTCAATTCATCGAAGACTGGCTATTGCGCATCGGTGCCGACAGTGAGCTGACTCAACTGCTCAAAATGATCATACTTGTGATCATCATGCTCTTGATCGCGGGCATCTTGTGGTATCTCGGACAGCAGTTTATCAACCGGGTGGTGAGCCGTGTTGCCAAGCGCACCAGAACGAATTACGACGATTACCTGGTCGAAAAAGGCTTCTTCAACAAGCTGGGGCATATCATTCCAGTGTTGGTTATCAGCACACTGGCCCCTGTGACCTTCACCGATTACCCCATGCTCATACCCTATCTTGAGCGGATCACGAGTGGCCTCAATATTTTCTTTGTGCTGCGTGCAATCGATGCCTTCGTGACCGGTTCGGGCAAGTATTTCGGGCAATCGGAAAAATACAAAGACAAACCGGTGGCGAGCTTCACCCAACTGGGTAAGATACTCATATGGCTTATTGGCGCTCTTATCCTTTCGGCGGTTGTCTTGGGTAAGAATCCCATCGTGGCCTTCACAGCACTGGGTGCAGCCTCGGCAGTATTGCTCTTCATTTTCAAAGACTCCATCCTGGGATTCATTGCGAGTATACAACTTACTGTCAATGATATGATCCGTCTAGGCGATTGGGTATCTGTACCCAAATACGGTGCTGATGGCGATGTGATTGAAATCAACCTTACCACAGTGAAGGTGAAAAACTGGGACAATACCATCTCGACGGTACCCACCTACAGTTTCGTGAGCGATGGGGTGACCAACTGGCGCGGCATGCAGGAGAGTGGTGGGAGACGCATCAAGCGGGCGGTGAAGGTCAAGATTTCGACCGTGAAGCTCCTTGGAGAAGAAGATTTGGCCCGCTTTCGCAAAATTGAGTTGATCAAAGACTACATCGAGAGCCGCAGCCGCGAGATAGCCGAGCACAATGCCGAGCACAAGGTAGATACCACAAGTTCTATCGTGAATGGCAGGAGGATGACCAACGTTGGTGTTTTCAGAAATTACATCCTCGCCTACCTGCGCAACAATCCACGCATCAATCAAGATATGACCTGCATGGTGCGCCAACTCGAGCCCACGGAGACAGGAGTGCCCATGGAAGTGTACTGCTTCAGTGCCTTGAAGGGCTGGGTAGACTACGAGAGCGTGCAGTCCGACCTCTTCGACCACATTCTGGCAGTGGCCGGGCATTTCGATCTCGAGCTTTTTGAGGTACCTTCAAGTTCTGACTTTCGATTGCTGGTAAAAAATAGCAGCCATGAATAGCCCAAAACTCAATCACGAAATCGACTTTCGCATCCTCGGCGATGAAATGCAGTGTGTGGAAGTGGAGCTCGACCCACAGGAGGCGGCCATTGCCGAGGCAGGCAGCCTCATGTACATGGACGATGCCATCGAGATGCAAACGATATTCGGAGATGGCGGGGCGCAAAACCAGGGTATTCTCGGTAAATTTCTTTCGGCGGGAAAACGCGTACTCACAGGCGAGAGTCTCTTCCTGACGGTATATACCAATCAGGGCTACGGCAAACGCCATGTCACCTTTGCCGCTCCCTTTCCCGGCAAGGTGATTCCCATGGATCTGCACCTGCTTGATGGTCAGCTCATTTGCCAGAAGGATGCCTTCCTCTGCGCGGCCAAGGGCGTTTCCATTGGTATAGAATTCCAACGTCGCATTGGGGTCGGACTCTTTGGTGGGGAGGGCTTTATCATGCAAAAGCTCGAGGGTGATGGAATGGCCTTCTTACATGCAGGAGGCACCGTGGTGGAACGCGAACTCCTGCCCGGGCAAGTGCTGCGTGTGGACACAGGCTGCCTTGTAGCCTTTACCCGAGGGGTAAACTACAACATCGAAATGGTACGCGGCGTGCGCAATGCCCTCTTCGGTGGCGAAGGACTCTTCCTCGCCACACTGCAAGGCCCCGGAAGGGTATGGCTTCAGAGCCTGCCCTTCAGCAGACTGGCCGACCGCATCGTAGCCTCTGCCCCCAAAATGGGTGGCAAGCGCAGGGGCGAAGGGAGCATCCTCGGCGGTATGGGCGACTGGATAGGTGGCAATAACCGCTTCTGAGCTACTCGCCGGAGAATAAGTAGCTCAGGGCTTCACCTCTTCGGGCAGTCCATATCGATCGATGAGGTAGATCAGTGAAGCCATGGCCGCTGCCCCCAGATGCAGTTCTCGGCAATTGACCGACTCAAAAACATCATTGGCACTGTGGTGCACGTCAAAGTAGCGCTGAGAATCGGGCACAAAACCAATCAAGGGAGTGGTGGGTGAGCGCAGTGGGTTGATATCCACACCGCCATAGCCCTTCTGCATGACGTGAATGAAGTAGGGCTCAAAGAGGGGGAGGAAGCTGCGGAAGTAATCGATGTAAGTTTCATTAGCATCGAAATGGAAGCCTCTGGGAGTGAATCCACCCCGATCGCTCTCCATAGCCGCAAGGTGCTGTACACCTTCTTCTTCGCAGAGCCGGGCATAAGCCTTCGCACCCCTGCTTCCGTTTTCCTCATTCATGAAAAACACACTGCGAATGGTATGGCGCGGGCGCATGCCGAGGGCCTTGAAAATCCTGAGCACCTCAAGGGCCTGTACTACACCGGCACCGTCATCGTGGGCGCCCTCTCCCACATCCCAAGAGTC
>SLDS01000119.1 GCA_007125175.1 Flavobacteriales bacterium | reverse complement strand
TACGTCCTGGAGCTTCTCGGCCGAAGCGAAATTGAAGTGGAGCGATTTGCCGAGAGCATCAAGCAAATGCGTGAACGCGTGATGCTTTGCGAACGCTGCAAGAATATATCCGATGAGCGCATATGCGGCATTTGCAGCAATGCCCGACGGGAGTCTCAACTCATCTGCGTGGTGGAAGACATCCGCGACCTCATGGCCCTGGAAGCCACACAGCAATACCAGGGGCTCTACCACGTACTCGGAGGAAAGATCTCGCCCATGGATGGCATAGGTCCCGGAGATTTGCACATCGCGAGCTTGCTGCAGCGCCTCAAGCAAGAAGAGATAAGCGAGCTCATCTTTGCCCTCTCTCCCACCATGGAAGGCGATACCACAGCCTACTACATCTACCGAAAGATAGAGCAGCAATTGTCCGACTCCCTGCCACACGTATCCACGCTCACCCGTGGCCTGGCCATTGGCGATGAACTGCAATATGCCGACGAAATCACATTGGGCAGGAGCATCTTACACCGCACCCCCTACGATCAATCTATGCAGGGATGAAGCAATTGTCCATTGTCATTGTCAACTACAATGTGGCCTACTTCCTCGAGCAATGCCTGAGCAGCGTAAAACGCGCTATAGAAGGTATCGATGCCGAGGTATTCGTGGTAGACAATGACAGTGTGGACACCTCCGTGGCCATGGTCCGCGAAAAATTTCCCTGGGTGAAGCTCATCGCCAGCACCGAAAATCTCGGTTTCAGCAAGGGCAATAACCTCGCTATTAGGCAGAGCAAGGGCAAGTACGTCCTGCTCCTCAATCCGGATACCCTCGTGGAGGAAGACACCCTGCGCAAGTCAATCGACTTCATGGAGGCGCACCCCGATGCAGGCGGCCTTGGTGTGCGCATGATCGATGGCCGGGGCCGTTTTTTGCCGGAGAGCAAGAGAGGACTTCCCACCCCTGCTGTGGCCTTCTTCAAGATATTTGGCCTCTCAGTCATCTTTCCCAAATCCCGCATCTTTGGCAAGTACCATCTGGGTTACCTTTCGGAAAATGAAAACCACGAAGTAGAAGTGCTTTCGGGTGCCTACATGATGATGCGGCGGGAATGCCTCGACAAGGTAGGCTTGCTCGATGAGGCCTTCTTCATGTACGGGGAGGATATTGATCTCTCCTACCGCATTACACAGGGAGGCTATCGGAATTACTACCTCGCGGATGCACGCATCATCCACTACAAAGGCGAGAGCACCAAGAAAAGCAGCATCAATTACGTTTTCGTCTTTTACCGCGCCATGGTCATTTTTGCTGAAAAGCACTTCTCAAGCCGGCGGGCGGGACTGTTTTCCACCCTGATAAATCTGGCCATATACCTCAGGGCTGGCTTGGCCATCGCACACAGATTTGCCAGGAGGCTGGCCCTGCCCCTGCTCGACTTTTGGGCACTATTCGGGGGTATGCTACTGCTGCGCGAGTGGTACGAGGGCATTTCCGGCACGCTCTATCCCGACCGGCTTACGGGCATTGCATTTGCGCTCTACTCTCTGATCATCATCGCCTTCAATTTTCTCAGCGGCACGTATGACAAGCCATTGAGGACCGGGTCTATATGGCGCGGCATGGGGATGAGTACCCTCGCCGTACTGGGTCTTTATGCCCTCCTTCCGGAAAATGTGCGCTTCTCACGGGCCCTTATCTTGCTAGGCGCACTCTTCGGATTGATTTTTTACCTCCTTACGCGCATGCTATTGCAAGCGCTTTTTCCTGAAAAGTACAAAGCGCACAATCAGAAGAAAACCTTTGGCATACTGGCCGACAAGAAGGAGTATGAGCGCATACGAAAATTGCTGGAGCAGCCCGACCGCACCCTGAGCTCCATCTTTCGCATAGCGCCGCCCGGCAGCAGTGATGAGGATGCTCCCAAAAGTGAGCGGCTGCAGGAGGTTATCGACGTGTACAAACCGGACGCCCTGATATTCAGCGGGCATGACCTGAGTGCTCAACAGATTATAAGCTGCATGTCGGCCGTGGATAGCAAGCACACCGACTTCAAGATCGCACCACCGGAGAGCCTCTACATCATCGGCAGCAATTCGGTAGAGAAAGGTGGTGAACTATTTATCCTAGATGTCAATGCCATAAGCAAGGAACAAAACCGCCGTAAAAAGAGGCTCTTCGATATGCTGTCGGCCTTTATCCTGCTGCTCAGCTATCCACTTTCCTGCCTCTTCGTGGAGCACAAAGGAGGTTTATTTCGCAATGCACTGGCAGTGCTTTTCGGGCGCAAGTCATGGGTGGGCTACTCCCGGCTGGGCGAAGCGCACAGTGGCCTGCCGGCCCTCAAGCCCTCGGTGCTCGATCCCACCGACAGGCTCACATTACTCAAAAATCCGGAAGACACAGCGCGGAAGCTCAATGCCGTGTATGCTCGTGACTACAGCGTTCGTGGCGATTTGGCCCTGCTTATGGGAGCCTTCCGCAAGCTCGGTAGGAGCTGATGAATGGTTGCCAATTGGGAATTTTAGGCTAATTTTGCGCCGCCATCTATGAAATTTTGAATCCACAAACCTATGCCACAAATTGAGGTATTGCTGCCCAAAATGGGGGAAAGCGTAGCAGAGGCTACCATTGTAAAATGGGTGCTCGAAGAGGGCGAGAGCATCGAGGCCGATGATCCCCTCGTCGAGATTGCTACCGACAAGGTAGACAGTGAAGTACCCGCCCCGGAAGATGGTGTACTCGTGAAGCGGCTCTGTGCCGAAGGCGATGTGGTAGAGGTGGGTCAGCCCATTGCCATCATCGATACAGGTGGCGAAGAAGGAGCAAAAGACGCAGGGCCTGCAAGGGAAGCCAATGTGGCCCAGCCCAAGCCTGCTGGTGCAGAGCAGCCTAAGGAAGTGCCAGCCGAAGTAGAAAGCTATGTGAGTGCTGGCATGAGCGCCTCAGCGCAGAGCGACATTCCCCGCACAGGTAGCAGTGGGCGCTTTTATTCTCCACTGGTGAGAAACATCGCCAAAGAAGAGGGAATTGGATTGGAAGAGCTCGAGCAAATTCCCGGCAGCGGCAAGGATGGCCGTGTCACCAAAAACGACATTCTCAATTACCTGCCCCAGCGCCAGGAAAACGGGCAAAAGTCGGCTAAGGTGGCAGTAGCACCCGCAAAAGAGAGCGCTACAAGTGTAGAGAAAACTGCACAGCCCGCACCCAAAAAGGCAGCAGCCGCCCTCAGCATTGGTGCCGATGATGAGATCATGGAGATGGACCGCATGCGCAAGCTCATCTCCGATCACATGGTGCATTCCAAGCACACCTCGCCTCACGTGACCTCTTATGTAGAGGCCGATATGACGGCCATTGTAAACTGGCGCAACCGGTGGAAAGGAGCTTTCGAAAAGCGAGAGGGTGAAAAACTCACCTTCACCCCCATCTTTATCGAAGCCATCGTGAAGGCCATCAAGGAGATGCCAATGGTGAATGTGAGCACCGATGGGGAGCGCATCGTGAAGAGAAAGCATATCAACATTGGGATGGCAACAGCCCTTCCATCGGGCAATCTGATCGTGCCTGTGATACACGATGCCGATCAGCTCAACCTTCTCGGACTCGCTAAGAAGGTCAATGACCTCGCCCGCAGGGCCCGTGAGAACAAGCTCAAACCCGAAGAGATACAAGGCGGCACCTACACCATTACCAATGTGGGCACCTTTGGCAATGTGATGGGCACACCGATTATCAATCAGCCGCAAGCAGCCATCATGGCCGTAGGTGCCATCCGCAAGAAGCCGGCAGTGATAGAAACTCCTCAAGGTGATCTCATCGGCATTCGCAGCATGATGTTCCTCTCGCACAGCTACGATCACCGTGTCATTGATGGTGCACTGGGTGGTTCTTTTGTCAAAAAAGTAGCGGATATTCTCGAACACTTTGATGTGGACAGAGAAATTTAATCGGGCCCGAGTGGGTCAAAACGAGGCATTATCTTAGATTTGGGGGAAATTAATGCCCGGATGATCTCTAACATCTTCAACTTGTGCGCTTTGCTTTTTGCAGCCTGCTTTGGCGTGGTGGGTATGGGCTATGCTCAGATAGAAGGTTTTAGCAATCGCTTTGATGAAGCTCTGAAGCTCAGTGAAGAAAATGAGCAGCAATTGGCCTTTGGGGTATGGCAATCTCTCGCCAGTGAAAATCCCGAAAATGGCAATGTAAATTACCGTGCAGGACTGGCCCAGTTGAGTTCAGGAAAGAACAAAACCGCTGCACTGCCCTATTTCCAGAGGGCCTTGGGCTCAGGTATAGCCTCCAATTTTGATCGCTTCAGTTCGAGAGAGGAAAAGGCCCCCATCGAATTGCTCTACTACCTCGGCTACGCATACCACCTCAACTACAAATTGCAAGAAGCCGAAGACAGCTACACCGAATTTTTGGAAAAAGCCCCGCGCAGGCATCACATGCGCCCCCGCGCCCAGTTGGGCATAGAGCAGGCCCGCAATGCTGCGGAGCTGATGAAAGAGCCGGTAGACTATCCCATCGAAAACCTGGGCGCTGTTATCAATACAGAGTTTCCCGAGTTTTGCCCGGTTGTTTCTATTGATGAAAATGCCTTGTTTTTCACATCTTCCCGCATCCGTCCCGACAGCTCCAATATCGGCAGGCGCGACCGCATCACCGGTGACTATTTCAATGATATATACGTGTCTTACAAAGACCGCAAAGGAAACTGGCAAGAACCGGAGCTGCTCGAGCTCAATGAAATCGATCACACTGCCACCATCAGTGTTTCGGCCGATGGGCAAACCTTGTATATCTATCGCGACGACAATGGCGTGGGCAATATTTACGAAAGTAGGATTGTAGGTGAAAACTGGACAGATCCTGTAAAAATGGGTGGAGGTATCAATACCGAAAATTGGGAAAACCACATAGCGGTGAGCGTGGATGGTGAGAAGGCCTATTTCGTAAGTGATCGCCCCAAAGGACTCGGCGGCAGAGACATATACCGCGTTCGCAAGCTCCCAACAGGAGAATGGAGCAAGGCACAAAATCTCGGCCCCAATATCAATACGCCATATGATGAGGATGCCGTATTTATTTCGCCTGACGGCAATACGCTATACTTCAGCTCTGAAGGACACAATAGCATGGGCGGATTTGATATTTTCTATTCCGAATACGAGGAGGAAAATGACGCGTGGGGCCCTCCGGTAAATATTGGTTATCCCATCAATACCGTGGACGATGATGTCTTTTTTGTCACAAGCGCTGACCAGCGACGCGCTTACTTCTCCTCCATTCGCGAAGGTGGTTTTGGTGAAAAGGATATTTACATCGTACGCCTCCCCGGAGAGAGAGACATCAGGCTGGCCCTGCTGCTCGGTAAAATTCTCACTTCCGACAATAAGGAGATTCCCACTGACCTCAGCATCAACGTAATCAATCAACAGACCAAGGAAAGCAGCGTGCACAGGCCACGCTTGCGGGATGGCAGTTTCGTGGCCATTTTGCCTCCTTGCCATGATTATTTGATCGAATACGCCATGTCGGGTCTCGTACTTGCAACGGATACCTTTAGCATTGACTGCGAGAGCGCCTACCAGGAAATATACAAAGATCTACTGCTCAATCCTCTCAAAATAGAACCTGATGGCAGCGCGCGGATCTTGAGGGGTGAGGAAGCCGAGTTGCTCGTGACTGCCAGTGGCGGGGATATGCAACCGGCCAAATTCAAGCGCTATTTCGGTTATAACGAGAATATAGTTGACTTGGAGGAAGAGATCTTCATCCAATTCATGAATCAGACCAAAAAAATCGTGGAGCAAAAAGGAGAGGCCAAGATCAGCATTACAGGTAGCGCCTCTACCGTACCTACACGCACCTACGGCAGCAATGAGAAACTCGCCAAGCTCAGGACTGACAATGCCGTGCAACGTATTAAAAAGTACGCAGCCGAGATGGATATCGATGTTTCGAAATTGGTATTCGAGTCATTGAATTCAGAAGTAGGTGGCCCTGCTTATCGTGGAGACTTTCGAAGTGGTAAGGAAAATTACAAGCAGTATCAATACGTTGACATCACAGCTCGATAATGCCATGATAAAAGGAATAGTTCTTGATATGAGGTTCGCGATAGAGAAGATTTTGTCATGAATACTTTTGTAAACAAGTTCCTTAGGGCTGCTGTGCCATGCGTCTTATTATGGATGTGCACACATATTTGCCTTCAAGCGCAAGACCCCCGCACGGCCAGGCTCGCATTTGACGATGGCAACTACTTCAAGGCCATAGAGCTTTACAGCAAATTGCTCGATCGCGAACCCAATGAGATGGAGTACAATCTCAAAATGGGACTCAGCTATTTGCGCACACAGATCGACCCCAAGCTGGCATTGGACTTTTTGCTGACAGCGGAAAAACAGGCCAAGTTTCCCCCCGAGGCATTGCTGGACATTGCGGAAGCCTTCACCTTTCACCTTCAATACGACATGGCCTTA
>SLDS01000225.1 GCA_007125175.1 Flavobacteriales bacterium | reverse complement strand
AGATCCGTGATTTTTTAATACCATTCCACCCCGCTGGGGTTTGTTTTGTGCTTTTTGAGATCCGTGATTTTCAAAAATCATAGCATTGAACCCCAGAGGGGTGACATGATATTAAAAAACCAAGACATGCAATACCGCTGAACCCCAGAGGGGTGACATGATATTAAAACCAAGACATGCAATACCGCTGAACCCCGGAGGGGTGACATATTATTACAGAGCCACAACCGCCAAAGCATCCCCCAACCGCTCCACCATCCGCGCTTCCGTATACTGCGCTTCATACAGCCCCCGCGAAGCCCTTCCCATCTGTGCCCTTAGCTCAGCATCGCTGAGCAGTTTCCGCAAGGCCTCCGCCAGCAGCTGCGGCTCCGGGTGCGGCAGCAGGAAGCCATTGTGCCCGTCAACCACATTTTGACCTATCGCACCCCGATCGGTGCTGATAAGGGGCAGGCCGGCGGCGGCAGCTTCGATGAGGCTCCAGGGATGGCCCTCGGGTGCTTTGGGCGCGAATACGAAAATGTCGCTGTCGGCGAGGGCTTGCCACTTGGCCTCGCCGCTGATGGGGCCGGGCAGCAAGCAGTGGGCCATGCGGGGCTGGCTGGCGATCGCCTCGCAGCGGGCGCGGTAGGCAGCATTGTCCCAGCTGCCGTAGGCGCAAAATTCGAATTGCGGCAGGCCGGGTTCCTGCGACAGCAATTCCAGGGCCTGCAACAGTTCTAGCAGCCCCTTGCCGGGCAGGTAATTGGCAAGGTAGGTCACCCGCAGGGTGCGGTCCTTCCTTTGCATACGGACTCCTTCGTCGTCGGGAAAATGGAAATCACCTCCATTGGGTACCGCGAAAATACGGTCTTCCGGCAGAAAATCTTCGAAGATATAGCGCAGCTTCTCTCCCAAAACGATGGCACTGTGCACCCGCTGCATCGCCGAGCGCACCAATTTTTGCCGTAAAGGGCCAAGGGAAAAATACATATCGCGAAACTCACTGCCCCTGAGCTGAATCAATACCCTCGCTCCCTCTGCCTCGGCGATGCGGATAAAGGGAATGTCCTTCAGGAATCCGCTTGGCGTCTGCGCGATGGGGATGAGCACCACATCGGGCTTCACGCCTTTCATTTTTTGCCGAAAGGCGGCATACATCCTGCCCAAAACAGCAAGCTTTGACAAGCGAAATTTGCCCATCTCGGCTACGGAACGATTGATCCTCGTGTCGAAATGATGTAGCTCAAAACGCTCCCGCAGCTTGCTCTTCAGGATGATTTCCGTGGCAACGGCAGGTCCCATATAGGGCGGAGGCAGCTTGCCCATGATCAGTATGCGCGGCTTGCTCATGGGCTCTGTGAGGATGAGGGAAGGAGGGTGAAAGCAAAGACGCTCAGGGCCATGTACAGAAAGGGTGCGTAGAAAGTAGGTGTGATGCTGATGCTGTAAAAGATCAGGGCGGTAAGGGTGGCGTAGGTCAGAAAGCGCAATTCCCTAACTTGCTTGCGGGCCTTGGCAATGATGCGCAAGAGGAAAAGGAGGTAGGCACCGAGCCCTAAGAAGCCTGTCGCAAAAAGGATGCGAAAAAAATCATTGTGAGAGCCAATACCGATGTAAGGGAATACCGGCTGCAAGCCGAGAGTGAGTCCGAAAATCTGCAAGTGAGGCGCTTCCATGAAGAAATTGTCCAGCATGAGCCTCCAGCGACCTACCCGGCCATGAAGCAGCTTATCACTTTCCTTTTCGCCCTGATACACGGCAAGGTCGGTTTCGAGCAAGGGGCTGATTTTTTCACTGACCAGTTCACTGCCGATAAAGCTAAGCACCAAAACCAGTGAAGCGAGCAGTACGATACTGGTGCCCTGATTTTTGCCAGTGAAATTGAACAAGAAAAACATGCCCACCAAGGTCAGAAAAACCCCATAGGTGGCGGTGTGATGAATGTTGAAGAGCCCCAGGATATTGATCACTGCCACACCGATAAGCAGCAGGAGTGCTCTGTAGGCGCTGCGCGCCTCACTCTGCGAGAGGTAATGATATATGGTAATGATGCTTGTGAATGCGATGTACATGCCATAGCTCACCACATCGCCAAAGCTGCCCTGTATGCGCTGCAAGCCCCGGCTCTCCTCCAGACTGATAGGTGAAACGAGTATTTCGTATAGCAGGATGGCTGCCACAAATATGGCTGAATACAGGAAACTGAAAAGTATGCCGTTGAGATCGCGGCGGCTGCGAATGAGGATACGCAGAAGGGCAAAAAGGTAGACCGGCATGCTGAGCTTGAGCATGAACTCGATGGAGACCAGGTCGAGCGGATTTTGGAGCAAAACAAGCAGGGAGGACAATAGCAGAAACCCTCCCCAGAGGTAGAAGGCCTTGTCGCCGGCGCCAAACCTTGGGTGCTTGAAGCGGACCAAGGCCAGGAGGCAGAGCAGGGGGCTCAGCACTCCCACGATGTATGGCGGCGAGAGGAAAGGACTTACTTCCTTCAGAAAAAAGAGGTTGTCAACCAGCGGACGCAGCAATACCAAGAGCGGAAACCACCGCAGAGACCAAGGTAGCTCTCCAAGCCATATGCTCCATTCTTTCAGACTCAAGTTTGCGCGATTTGTCGCCACAAAGTAAAGCGAGCGCAGCATGCGATCGAATGCATTTTGCAATACTTTTAAACGAAATGACAGATGCCTCAGCCTCCGGTCCCGGATTGCTAGCTGCCCGACATCCTATTGGTACTGATTGCTCTGCAGGAGTTTGCCTTCACTGTAGGTATACTCCTTGGTGAGATTGCCCTCTTCATCCCATACCCGCACCTTGCCGTGGAGCTTGCCATTGCTGAATTGCCTTTCTGTATACTTCTGGCCATTTTCATACCATGATTTCCACAGGCCATTTCTTTTACCTTCCCGGTAAAAATAGTGGTAGCGCAATTGTCCGCTTTGAAAGTATTCGAAATAGTCTCCGTGATCTTTTCCCTCAATGGTGCTCCCCGTTTTGTACAGAGTGCCTGAGGGATAATAGACCTCCCACTCTCCGCGGGGCTTGCCTTCGGAGTAGTAATAGCGGGTGTGCACTTGTTGATTGGGGTAGTAGGAGCAAAGCCAAGCCTCCAGGATCTCGCCGTCGACATAAGCGATCCGCTGATCACCATTGCTTTGCCAGCTCACCTCAGCCATCGGTATGCATCGCTCATCTGCCTTGGAGGGGGCTGGGCTTATGGCTTGCTCTGCTGCCGGGCGCTCGGGGCCGCAGGCAGCACTGCTTAGGGCCAAACAAAGCAGAATGAGGTAGATCTTCTCAGGGCGCTTCATAGATCAGTACTTCTTCGCTGCTTTCGTTTTTGTAAGCCCTGTACATACCCTTGGTGTTGAACTCCATCGCAATCTTGCCCTCTCGATCCATCGCGATGAGCCCTCCGCTTCCGCCCAGGCTTGAGAGCCGATCGTGAATGCTGTGCTTGGCGGCTTGCTCGAGCCCAATTTCGGCATAGCGCATTTGATCCGAAACATCCTTTGCGATGCCAAGACGTATGAAGTACTCTCCATGGCCGGTGCAGGACACCGCACAGGTGGCATTATCGGCATAGGTGCCAGCGCCGATGATTGGGCTGTCGCCAATGCGGCCATATTTTTTGAACATCATCCCACCCGTGGAGGTGCCTGCGGCCAGATTGCCTGACAAGTCCAGGGCCACGGCCCCCACAGTGCCAAATTTGCTGTCGGCGGGAGATGCCGGGTTGTATTCACCCGTCCTTTTCCCGGCCTCCCAGCGCTGCTTGACCATTGGTACAGTGAAGTAGGAATTGTCCACTTCGGCCAGACCTTGCTCCCGGGCGAAGGACTCTGCGCCCTCC
This sequence comes from Flavobacteriales bacterium, assembly GCA_007125175.1. Taxonomy (GTDB): domain Bacteria; phylum Bacteroidota; class Bacteroidia; order Flavobacteriales_D; family Cryomorphaceae; genus T3Sed10-241. The sequence continues at coordinate 2,722 of SLDS01000225.1, read as the reverse complement.
CCGGCCAGCAATACATGGGGTGAGTGTGCACGCACTGCCATGGCGGCCAGGATTGGATTTCTCGTTCGGCTCATTGCTGCCACCGCACCTGCACTCAGGTCTTGGCCCCACATCACCGAGGCATCCAATTCATGCCTGCCCTCAATGTTCATCACTGCTCCTTTGCCGGCATTGAAGTGGGGGCTGTCTTCAAGCATTACAATGGCGGCTTCTACGGCCCTCAGCGCCGTCTCTCCCGACTCCAAGAGGGCATAGGCAGTGTCCAGCGCCATTTGCAGGTCGGCGCGGATGGCGACTTCCTTTTCTGGGCTCATACTCCCCCTCTCAATGGTGCCTGCGCCACCGTGGATCACAATGGCAGGACTTGGTCTGTTTTGAGCCTGACAGGATAGCAAGAGGACTTGCAGCGAAATAAGGAATAGTACGGCGCCTTTCATTTCACAAAAAATCTTAAGGCAACCAAAGTAGCAAAAAAATAAAGGGTTTCAGGGCTGCATGGAATGATACTTGTTACTAACTTTATGCACTCAAATTGCGTAAAAGCCTTGCTATTTAACAGAAACGAAAACATGTGGACATCACTTAAGCGCTATCACTTTTTTTATCAGCGCAAAGGCTTTTACCAGTTTTTGAGAAAGATAGGAGTGAACTTTGCAGCCATCATGCTGCCCATTCTTCTTGCCCTTCTTCTCTTTGAAAATTTCACACCGGGAATGGCCTACTATTTCGGCCTTTTTGCGGCAGCTGTTCGGCAGGAACTCGTTCTGGGTTTCTTCTTCATCAGCGAAACTCTTTTGGGCTTGGTGCCCCCTGATTTGTTTATCATCTGGGCCAAGCAATTCACATCGCCCTATGTGGTGGTAGCCATTTTGGCCTTGTTGAGCTACGGAGCCGGCTTGTTGGCCTATTACATGGGCGTGAGAATCGTAAAGCTCAATCGACTTGGACACCTTGTGCATGTGAAGTTTGCCAAGCAAGTAGCCATGTTGCGCAATTGGGGCGCTCCCATTATCATCGTGGCGGCTCTTTTGCCCTTGCCTTACAGCACCATGTGCCTCGGCGCCGGCATGCTCAAGTTTTCATTCAGGTCACTGATGTTCTTGGGTGTCTTTCGCATTGCCCGCTTTTTCGTCTATGCGCTGGTGCTTTTCCAGTTCGTATAGGTTCTTCTGCTTTCGCAAAATATGAGGACGCTTTCCGTTTGAAGGCCTAGTGATATTTTGCTATTGTAGAATTGAGCAAATCAGCACATTTTTGTTGCTGCAAGGATTTTAGCATCAACTGATAATTTGGATATCCATGACAAAAGTGACCAGCCTTAAAAGCCCAGACATTCTTAGATTTTTGCCATTTGCGCTTTGCTGCATGATTCTGGCCGTTGGCCTCAGCTCCTGTAGCGATGATGATGATAATAACAATGCCGGTGGCGGCTCTGACCCAACAAGCTCCAGCGCGAATATTGTTGTGCAAGGCGCTTTGGAGGCCGAATATTCAGGGCGATCCTTTATAGGAATCAATGTCAGTAACAATGAAACCGCCCTCACCTGGGAAATGACCGGCCCCACTGGCCAAGAGCCGTTTTGGAAGCTAGAGTTTGCTTATGTGGGTGCTGATACGGTCATTGTGGAGCCGGGTACTTATACCTTGGGCAATCTGTCCGAACATGCCAATGGTGAAAAGGATTTCTACGCGCAATTTCTCGATGCCACCCTGAGTGAGTCTCCAAGTCCATTCGTACAGTGGGGTGGACTTGGCAATGTGGATGGAGAAGTAATCGTGAGCGGTCAATCAGGTAATTTCTTGCAAGGTACCTTTGAGGTCACTCTGAGCCATCCTGCGACCTTTAGCGGAGAGGAGCCACCTGTTGATGATGTATTCATCACGGGCAGCTTCAATGCCCGGCAGCAGGTAGCCTTCTTCGAGTAAATCCGATTTGGGTTTTCCCATAGTTAGTACCAATACTTTTCTAAGCTTCTCGCTTTGCATTGAAGCAATCCAAACATTATGACCTGATGAAGCTCAGTAAAACTTTTCCCTGGACAATCCTGTTCTCACTCCTCTTGATTTTTGCGTCCTGCAGCGATGACGATGACAGCAGTGGAAGCAATGGAGGCAATGGCAGTGGAACGCCGCCGCCATCAATCGCGGAGTTTGCCACCTTCGACCTCAGCGGAGCCATTGACACATCACATTCGGGTATTTCGGTAGCCACCAATGATATTACCTCCTCCGGTTCCCTTTTTACTTTCGAGCATATGAAGCCCATTGGGGAGGCGGGAGGCACCTGGAAGCTCACCTTTTTGTACAACCGTCCCGATACTTTTGAAGTTAAGATAGGGGTGTATGTGATTGGTAGCCAAGAGGATTTTGATCAGGGGGCGGCTGATTTTACCGCAACTTATATCGAGGAGATGTCACAGGATTTGCTCGGTTGGAATCCCATCGATGTGGTATCGGGCATCGTGGAAGTACTTGAGTACAATGAACCTTTCATTGAAGGCACTTTTGAGCTAATGTTTTCCAATAGTCCACATGGCGAGCTTTCGGTTGCCAATGGCATATTCAAATCGCGCTACTTCGAAAACCATCATTGATCTGGGCAAATCGATGTCTGTCGGATCTAATCCTCCTGCCCACTCTCCATATCTTTGAGTATGGTATCGACCTCCTTGCTTGTGGCATCAAGCACAGATCGGCATTTTCTGATCAACTCAGCGGCTCT
>SLDS01000054.1 GCA_007125175.1 Flavobacteriales bacterium | reverse complement strand
TGTCAGTGGCATTTGTTGGTATCAGGCCATTGTCTGCGAAGAGCGCACCAGCTACATTGTTGATGAAGTCTTGCTGATTGCCACCATTGTTTACAAAGTCGAGGATGGCATCGAGGTCTACTGATTCACATGAAATGTCAGCCGAAGATGGATTTGGCGCCACGAGCTCCGGCCCTGTGCTGTCAATAATGGTTATTATCTGAACGCAGGAAGCCTCATTGTCATAAATGTCAATGAGACTCCATGTACGTGTAATGGTGGTTTCACAATCGCCCTCTTCAATTTCGTCGGCAAAACTGATGATGACTTCACCTGGACAATCTGAGTCGGGTCGGTTTGAAGTAGCCTCACCTGTAAAAGAAGGTTCAGTGCTGTCTGCGCAATCAATGGTGATGTCTTCTGGGCAATCCAGGGTGGGGGGATCAGTGATACAAATTTCGAAAGGATTGCCGCAATCACCGTTGGCATTTACATCGCCTTGCTTATTGCTAAAAGCGGTACCTTGAAAAGTACCATTTAGGAAGAACCAAGTAGAAAGACCGTCATTGCCATTTTTATCATTGGCGGCTGTTCCCACCTGCAGGCCATAATTATAGTTGGCCGGCATGTGAGTGGCTACAATGTAAGTCTCAGTGGTAGTGGGAGCACAACCAATCAAAGTGCTCGCCAAGTTGGGATCAAATATGTAATAATCCCAATTTTCAAAATTGTTGCCTACAGTACCAGAGTTGCCTTTCCAGTCGCGGCCAAGACCTGACCAAGTAGTCCAGTCAGCTTTTTCGCTGAACCAGAAGCTCACTGTAAGCTTAAGGGAAGGGTTGTTCTGATTTTGAACTTTACCATATATAGCAGCCTTCCCATTGGGCAGCTCAAGGAAGCTCAGATTTTCTCCAGGAAGGTTGACCCAGTTTGCTCCGAGTCCAGACACGAGATTGTTAAGCCATACGATGTGGCTGTTGGAAGCATACTCATCGAGGGGGCAATCCTTCTCCACATCATCGCATCCGGTATTTACATTGATATCTCCGTGTTGGTTGTTCACGGATATACCATTTACTGTACCTGTTGCGAAAAACCATACGGCCGCACCGAAATTCCCGTTTTTGCAATTCGCATATTCACCAACCTGAAAACCGTAGTTGAAATCAGTTGGCATGTGCGTAATCACAAGGGATGATCCTGCCAAACTTCCTGCACCTGTTAGCGTGCTAGTTTTTGATTGATCAAAAATGAAATAATCCCAATCGACGTGTTGTCCGCTGGCACCTTGGCCCTCATTCTTCCAGTTGCGACCGAGTGCAGACCAACTTGACCAATCCATTTGATCGGAGAAGTAGAAGTCTATATCCCACATTTGATTGGAATCTCCCTTGCTGGCCACGCGCCCTGTGAGGCGAGCAGTGCCATCGGAGAAGAATACCAGTGTGCCCTGTTCGCCGGGAGCAAAATCATACCGACCATTGGATATGCCGGGTAGATTCTGAACCACAAGGGCGTGGTGATTGGATGCATTTCCGAAAGCGGAAAAGGTGCATATCCTGCTTATCGTCTCAGGAGATGGGTCATCTTCTTGTGCGAAGAAAGCATCATTCTCAGCAAATTCAATGAGAGAATGTTCATGCGAGCTGCTGGAGGCCATCAAGCTCACAGGGATTGAGAAAGCTATCAAAAACGCAAAAAGCGCTGATAGTTTGGTTAGCGAAAAGCGGCTACAACAAGAAGAGTCCTTGTCAGCGCTCAGTAGAGTTGAATACATAGCTTGTATTTTGATTGGTTAAAACGTTAAGCATCAGTTAAATATTCACAAAAAGAATTGCCCCATTACGACCAATGCGGCAAAACTTTCTACAAACAGGAGCAAATATAGGATAAATGAACTCAGGAAAGCAAGGGAATTGCCCGAAAAAAAGGGCTGATTTTGGGCCTTTTTAGCGCTGCACCACAGAAGAACATTTCACCGCGAAAAGACAAGGGAGAGCAAAGAGAGAAAAAAGTGGGCCCAGAAGGACTTGAACCTTCGACCTTCAGATTATGAGTCTGCTGCTCTAACCAACTGAGCTATGGGCCCTGGAACTCGGGTGCCAAAGGTAATCCAAGCTTGTGATTTTGCCAAAGGTTTTTTTCTTCCATTTTTGTGCAACTTTGAGCTGCCCGGCCTTTCAAGCTGTTTCACTTGCTTGTCGTGCACCACAGAGAGATGGTGTAGTAAATTTTATAGTTCTCAATGAGGACTTTAAAGACTGTCTACTGGTAGCTGTAAATATTTGATATGATAGAAAGAAGAGAATTTCTTGGTGCCTGGACATCTGCCATTGAAAACTTTGTGGGAAGCTCCTGCGAAATTACTCAGGTAGGACTGGTCGCGGGAGGCAGTATTAATGATGCCTGCAAAATAGTATGCAGCCAGGGGAATTACTTTGCCAAGATCAACGATGCTAATTCTTTGGAAGGGATGTTTGAGGCAGAAGCCAAGGGTCTGGATTTTCTGCGAGAGAACAGCAGCTTCGAGGTGCCCACCGTAATTGACTGTGGTATTAGCTCGGGTCAGCAATGGATACTTATGGAGTACATCGAAGGCGGTGTGCACTGCAGCGGCTACTGGCAGACCTTTGGCCAAAGGGTGGCGCAAATGCACCGAAATTCCAATGAGAAGTTCGGCCTCGGACACAACAATTACCTGGGCAGCTTGCGGCAAAATAATGAGGAGAAAGACCGATGGGCTGATTTTTTCCTTGAGAAGAGATTACTACCCCAGCTCAAAATGGCCAGGGATCAAGGAAGAATCAATGAGGATATTTCCCGCAGTTTTGATCGCTTAATGCCAAAAATAGATGACTTTTTTCCCAAGGAGGCACCTTCTGCCTTGCATGGTGATCTCTGGACGGGAAACTTTATGACTACCAAAAGTGGAGAGGCTACCATTTTTGATCCGGCAGTATACTATGGACACCGCGAAATGGACTTGGGAATGAGCAAGCTTTTTGGTGGATTTGACCCCGACTTCTATCATGCCTATCACGAGGAGTACCCGCTCGAGTCCGGTTGGGAAGATCGAATTGAGGTAGCCAATTTGTATCCGCTTCTGGCGCATGTAAATCTTTTTGGCGCGAGCTATGTGGCTCAAGTTCGTTCCATTTTGCGGAAGCATACCTGAAGGAGAAGTCGCCAATGGCTGCTAGAGCCAATCTCAACTAAGCTTGGAAATGCTGGTGCCCGTGCACAAAAATATGTCCTGATGCTTGCCCTTGCTCACCATGCTGCTACCTGTGAAAGCCCCGAAGGAGGGGAGCACGGCATAGCGCTTCTTTCTGTCGATCACAAAACATGGCAGCTTGAGCGATTGGCGACCGAGCCCCCTCAAGCGGAAGGAGGGGTGGATGTGGGCGTGGATGTTAAAACCGGTGCAATCGGCATCCCGATCATGGGTGAAGGTGAAGGGCGGGATGTGCAGGCTCGGATGCAGCAATAGCTCTGCCTCTTGGAAGCTTGTCTTTGGCAAGATGTCGTGATTGCCGATTACCAGACATCTTCTCAATCGGGGGTAAGCCTTCAAGAAGCTTGCAAACTGATCCCAGCTTCGGTTCATGCTGCTGTGAAATAGGTCTCCCAGGAAGATGATCTCAGTGGGCCGGAGCCATTCAATGAGCGAGGCCAGTCGCTTCAGGTTGTCCTCTTCCACTGTAGCCGGCACTGCCAAGCCGTGTTTGCGAAAGTGAGCCGCTTTGCCCAAGTGCAGATCGCCAAGTACAAGGATCTTTTTGCGGGGCCAATAAAGGGCCTTGGCGGCAAGCAAGGATACCTCCTCTCCGGCAAGTGCGCATGAGATGTGTTGGTCTTGACTCATTCTTTTTCTGCGATCATTCTGCGAATGCGGTCTTCCAGTTTTTCAGTGGAGAGCTTTTCGCGCAAGCGATCAACCAAGATGGAGAAACACAGGGGGCTCGGTTTTGGGGGTTCGATCAACTTTTTACTTTGGCGATCGATCCGCTCGAGGCAATGGCGCAGGCGTGCCTCCTCGAGCTGAAAGGTGAGCATCTCCTCGTATGCTTGCTTGAAGAGCAAATTGCCGGGCTCATGCTCTTTAAACACTTCAAAGAAAAGCTGTGTGGAAGATTGCAGGTGTTTGTCCTTTTTGGCTTGACCGGGAAAGCCCCGGAAGACCAAACCTGCAATCCCCGCAATTTCGCGAAAGCGGCGCATGGCCATTTCCGAGTGATTGAGGCTGGACAGGATGTCTCTGCTGAGGCCATCGACACTGAATAAGCCATCGTCTATCGCTTGGTCTATGGCGATATCCTGGTCGGATAATAGCTCGAAGCCATAATCATTGAAAGCTATGCTGAAGGATGCAGCTTTGCGCTTGGCAAGTCTATAGGCAATCACTGAGGCAATTCCTTCATGCACGAAACGACCTTCGAATGGATACATATATATATGGTATCCTTCCCGGGTGCGAATCTTCTCAATGAGGAATTCATTGCGCTCGGGGAGGGCCGATAGGCTCTCTTGTTTCTCAAGGATGGGTTTGATGGCGCGTATCTCTTCGATTTCAGAGGCTTCACTTCCCAGCTTATCCATGATGGCACGGAGGTTTTCGGAGAGCATGGCGGATAGTGGCATGCGACCGCCTTGCCAGGAGGGAATTGTACCTTTCTTATTTGCCGAAAGGCGCACAAGGGCTGTCATTTCCCTGATTCTTATCAGTTCGAGAGGCCTTCCGGCAAACCAGAAGGTGTCACCGGGATTGAGCCTTGAAAGAAACCATTCTTCGACAGTGCCCAGGAAACCTCCTTTTTGGAATTTTACCTTGAGCATGGGGGCGCTCACGATGGTGCCTATGGACATTCTGTGCCTTTGTGCGATTCCGCGATTGTGCACCCGATACAGTCCATCTTCATCTATGCTTACCTTTTGAAATTCCTCGTAGGCACTTAGTGATTCTCCGCCTTGGGTGATGAAGCGCAGAATCCACAACCACTCATCGCGTGAAAGTGATGCGAAGCAGTGCGTGGACTTGACCTCCTGATAGGTGGATTCCGGCTCGAAGCCATCCGAGACGGCCAGCGTGATCAGGTACTGAATGAGTACATCGAAGCTGCGAATGTAAGGTGGTCTTGACTCCATGTCGCCGCGCTCAATCGCCCTTTTCAATGCGGCACACTCAATAAGTTGGAGTGCATTGGTGGGTAATAAGTGGATCTGGCTCACCGCACCCGGGGAGTGTCCACTGCGCCCGGCACGCTGTACAAAGCGGGCTACTCCTTTGGGGCTGCCTATTTGTACGATGCTCTCTACAGGCCTGAAGTCGACGCCAAGGTCTAGACTACTCGTGCAGACCACACATCTGAGCCTGCCCTCGTGAATGGCGTCTTCTACCCATTCGCGCAGACTTCGGTCTATGGAGCCATGGTGCATGGCCATTTGTCCGGCCAGCTCGGGGTCAAGCTCCAGCAGGTGTTGATACCAAATCTCTGCTTGTGATCGGGTATTGGTGAAAATCAGGGTGCTTTTACTGTTCCAAATAATGGGAAGTAGTGCCTTTGACTGCTTCAGGCCCAGGTGGCCAGCCCATGGAAATTGGTCCATCTCATCCGGAATGATGGATTGTATCTCGATGCGCTTATTGATGTTTGCACGCACAAAGACGCTCCTTTCCCCTTCATCCATAAGCACATTCATCGCCTCTTGCATATTGCCTATGGTAGCAGAGATTCCCCATACCTGAATGGTAGATATAGATCGGAGTCTTGACAAAGCCAGCTCGAGCAGTACCGCCCTCTTGGATCCCATGAGTTCATGCCATTCATCTGCTACGAGGAAGCTCAGTGAGTCAAAAAACTCCTTGTAAGCCTTCGACGCCATGAGCAGGTGCAGGCTTTCTGGGGTCGTGATTAAGATTTGCGGTGGTTTTTTGCGTATGCGGTTTCGCTCAGCGGCAGAGGTGTCGCCGGTGCGCAGGCCTACTTCCCAAGGTGTGCCGCTCTCTTGTAGGAAGGTTTTGGTAGCGTGGTAAATATCTTTGGAGAGGGCCCTCACCGGAGTGATCCATAGCACGCGCAGTCCAGGCTTTGCTTTCGTGTTGGGGTGCTCCTTATGCTTCCGCAAAATGGCCATGATGGCACCCAAGAGCACGGCATAGGTTTTGCCGCTCCCGGTGGGGGCATTGAGCATTCCCGACTTACCTTTTAAGCAAGCACTCCAGGTGTCGCGCTGAAAAGCAAATGGAGTCCAGCCCCTTTGGGCAAACCAGTCTTCGGCCATGGCAAAGGCCGATTGTGCTGCACTTGCTTCCTTGTCAGAATGCCGGATGTTGGGGCTTGTTTCCAAGTAGTTCTTCCAATTCTTCCATGGCCTCATCAGTCAACTTCTGCTTGTGGTCGAGCACTTCGAGGTTCTCGCGCAGCTGCTCTTCCTTGCTCGCACCCAATATTACGGTGCTAACGTTTGGATTTTTCAGGCACCAAGCCAGAGACAAATGGGTGAGTGACATATCGAGCCTTTCGGCAAATTCTCTCAGTTTTTCCACCTTTTTGAGGGTTTGCTCTACAAGCAAGCGGTCACTGAGCCAGGATAGCTCCGCGCGCTTAAGACGCGTTTCTCCTTCTTTGCCGGTATTGTACTTGCCGGTGAGCACTCCCGAAGCCAAGGGACTCCAAATCGTGGTACCGAGTCCTACCGTTTTGTAGATCTGGGCAAACTCCACCTCCACCTTCTGTCTCACCAGCATGTTGTATTGAGGCTGCTCCATTACTGGGCCAATGAGATTGTATCGTTCCGCAATCATGTGGGCCTCCATGATTTCCTGAGCGCTCCATTCGCTGGTACCCCAATAGAGAACCTTGCCTTCCATGATGAGCCGATGCATGCTCCACACGGTTTCTTCCATAGTGCATTGCTTGTCAGGCCGATGGCAGAAGAATAAGTCAAGGTAATCCACCTGAAGTCTTTTGAGGGCTGCATGGCAGGCTTCGGTAATATGCTTTCTATTCAAACCTCTCTGCGTGGGTAGTTTGCCCCCTGCCCCGAAGTATACTTTGCTGCTCACTATGAAAGTGTCTCGCTGCCACCCCAGCTTTTTTAAAATTTCGCCCATCACACGTTCCGATTCTCCATTGGCATAGACTTCTGCATTGTCGAAGAAGTTGATCCCGGCATCGTAAGCCATGCGCATGAGGGCCTCGGAAGTATTGTCACCTATCTGATTGCCAAAGGTAATCCAGGAGCCAAAGGAGAGCTCGCTTACCTGTAGTCCTGATTTGCCTAATCTTCTATAATCCATATTTCTATTCTGTGCTTGTTGTGTTTGCTACACCTATTGAAAACAGCTTTTTGCCGTAGGAGTTCAAATATCACAAATTGAGCTTGCTTCTGAGACCTATTTCTAAATTCTTGTGATATTTATGCCGGGATATTGTACAGATATTGTGCATTCCACGGCTTAAGTATGGCGATCTTCAGCACTTCCGATGATTCCAAAGAAGCTCTCACCCGCAAGGAGTTTGAGCAAGTCTTTGATGCCTACTACGAGGCCATAAGAAACTATCTCTATTACAAGTGCTCAGATGCTGAATTGAGTGAGGATGTGGCTCAGGACACTTTCGTAAAACTGTGGGAAACACGCGATCGGGTAAAAAAAGCCTCTATCAAGGCATATCTGTATACCATTTCGGGTAATCTTTTGATCAATCAGCTTAAAAGAAATCAACTCAGGTTTCGTTTTCGCAATATGCATGAGGGGCGATCCAATAGTGAAAACCCGGAATATTTGATGCAGATGCGGGAATTTGACAATAAGCTTCAAGAGGCACTGGCTAAAATACCCGATGGCGCCAGAGAAGTGTTTTTAATGAACCGTATAGATGACCTGAAATACCACGAAATCGCTGAAAGACTTGGAATTGGGGTTAAGGCGGTAGAAAAACGCATGTCAAAGGCCATCGCCATTTTGCGGGAAGCCTTGAATAAAAAGTTGTAGGATGATGAGCGATAAGGATTTTGAAAATCAATGGGAAACAGCCGATAAGCTCAGTAGGCAGTGGCAAGCTCCCTTCGGAATGGATAGCGTGAAGAAGGCCAAAGAATCGGTAATGGCCCGGATTGGACACGCAGAGACAGACGATTCTCCTCGCAGGGTTCCTGGGACTGCATGGATGAGGGTGGCTGCCTTTTTCGTCCTTGCACTTATGCTGTCAATTTTTGCCTATTTCTACTCACAGCTTAGGCTCACTGCCAATGCCAGCGAAAGCATCGCTCATGTTTTTCCGGATGGAAGTCGGGTAGATTTGGGTACTTCGGCTACTTTGGAGTACAATCGTCTATTGTGGTTGATGCAAAGAAGTGTTGATTTGGAGGGAGATGCGACCTTTATGGTGCAGACAGGAAATACCTTTCGGGTGCGATCCGGGCGTGTCACAGTGGAGGTACTTGGTACAGAATTCAATATTTCTAGGCTTGATGAGGCGGTTCTCGTGCGCTGTGCATCCGGCAAGGTGCGATTGAAAGCCGATGATCGCCACATCGAATTGAAAGGCGGTGAGATGGGTTTTGTCGCTTACAGAGGGGACTCTCTCCTAAGCCTTAGCGCTCCCCTAAACATGGGAAGCAAGGCGAATGTAGAGCAGGTCATTGCATTTGATGAGATTCCTCTGCACTCCCTGTTGGATATTTTGGCGAAGATTCATCAGGTCGACTTGCGTTATGAGCTGGGCAAGGACGAATTTTTTTCGGGGAGTCTCAATCTGTACGATCTGGAACTGGCCCTGCGTGTACTTTGCACCACCTTCTCTGCAGAGTGTGAGCGCGAAGGTGAAACCATTCGATTTATGCCCTGAGGGCCATGTGTCGCACCTTACTCATAGCGATGCTTTTATGTATGGTCGGCACAGAGTTATGTGCACAGGAAGAGGGTGACACGCGTGAGGAGCTACAATCAGTATTTATGTCTCTCAGGGGCAAAGCCCTCCAAAAAGCGGTAAAAAAGCTCGGCCGCAAATTTGACATTGCTTTCTCGTACAGATCGGGCGCACTCGATGGCATTGCCGTGCCCAATTTTGCGGAAGCTCCTCCCACAGTCGAGCGATTCTTGCGTGACTGTCTTGAAAACAGTATGCTGGATCTGGAAGTTATCGGCGGGACATATGTTTTTTTTCAGAAAGAAAGCACCGATGCAAATTCATCTCTCGGGAGAAAGGATTTTTCGCTGAGCGGTCTTGTTCGCGATGCCAAAACGGGCGAGGGCCTGCCTTTTGCTACACTTGGTATAGAGGGTACAAGCCTCTCGAGTACCAGCAATACGGATGGAAAGTTTACCCTGCTACGCGTACCGAGCGATACTGCAGTGATTGTGGTGCGCTACCTGGGCTACAAGCCCTTTCGGATGCAGCTCGATGGAGAAAGCGCCTTGGGTCCGCTCGAGGTGGATATGGAAAGCCGGGGAAGAGAACTGCCTTCGGTTCAAATCACGGCCCAGAAGGAGAAAATCTTTGAATTGGGAAAGCAGCCAAGTCAATTGACATTCAGCCCTATGGAGATAGAGCGCTTGCCCAATCTCGGTGAGAATGACATATTTGCCGCTTTGAGCCTGCTTCCGGGGATGAGCTCGGCTTCCGATCTCTCGAGTGGTCTGCGCATTCGGGCATCTGAGTCGGATGAGAATCTTGTGCTTTTTGACGGAATGCCCATTTACCATCAGGATCATTTTTTTGGCTTCCTCAGCGCTTTCAATAGCAATGTGATAAAGAATGTGCAGATCCATAAAGCCAATTACAGTGCCAGGTATGGAAGCCGCACCGGTGGCTTGATCAATATTCAGGGCATTGATGGCAATAAGAAAGACCTCGGTCTGCTGGTGGAAGCCGGAGTGTTGAGCACCAATGTCTTGCTAGAATTGCCGCTGGTGGAGGATAAGGCATCTTTCGTCTTTGCATACAGGCGGGCATATACCGATGTCTTGCGCAGCCCTACATATACCTCCATGTTCAATAATCTGTTCAATTCCAGCATTCCAAATGTTCGACCGATGGAGGTGAACCTTTTCGATGGAGAGTCGGTTCCCGACTACTCCTATTTCGACTTGAATGCCAAATTACATTTTAAACCTACTGATAAAGATGATATTGCCATTAGTTTTTATCGGGGCCTCGACGATCTGAGCATTGCTTTTAGAGCTGAGGCCGGTGGTATTACGAGGTCATCGACTGATGCAGTGGCCTGGGGCAATACAGGAGGCTCGCTCAAATGGTCGAGAAAGTGGAACGAACGTCTCTTTAGCTATGCCAATATCGCCCTTACCGAATACAGCAGCGACCTCAATGCCGATATTGCCTTCCTGGCAAATGAAGATGAACTTTTGAGTCGGCGAATCTTTCAGCAAAATACATCCTTGCAAGACCGAACCTTGAGGCTGGACAACAACTATGAAATCAATCCAAATGCCAGGCTGCAGTTTGGTACCTGGCTCACCCAATATCGTGTAGGCCTTCAAGCCCAGGATCAGGATTTCATATTCACCGATTCTGTTCAGGCTGCATCGCTGGGAGCCTTGTATGCCGATTACGAGTGGAGCTACGGCAGATGGAATCTCCGCACGGGGCTGCGCGCGGTGGCGCATGAAGGTGAGCAAGAACCGCGTCTTGAGCCGCGTGTTTCCCTGGGTTTTGACGTCATGGAGCACTTAAGCCTAAAGGCTTCTGCGGGCCGCCACCATCAAATGATGCGCAGGCTCAATGAAAGGAGCTTGTACTTCAGTATTCCCGAAACATGGGCTGTAGCCGGACAGGCAGAGGTGCCTGTATTGCGCAGCGATCAGTTTGTACTGGGCGCAACATACAGCCGAAATGGATGGGAGGCCGATGTGGAGTTTTATTACAAAGAAGAGCTTGGCACAGTTGATTTTTTAATGCCCGAGTTCGGCATTGCCAGCGGAAGTCTCGATCAATTTGCCATCGGTGGGAGAAGGCAGGTGCGGGGGATTGATTTTCTGGTGAAAAAGAATTTTTCGAGACAGTACGCCTTCCTTACTTACACCTTTCTCGACAGCCGTTCCACATATGAGGAGATCAATGGAGGGGAGTCATTTTCCAGTATGGGTGTGGCCCGACATCAGGGCAGTGCCGTATATAATTTTCAAGCCAGCAGGTGGGATTTTTCCCTTTCGTTTGTATGGAGTTCGGGATTGCCTTACACGCCTGTGTTGGGAACCTTCGTGCTCACACTGGAGAGCGGGGAGCAACAGCAGTTTGTCAGCTTGGGCGACGTCAATTCGCGACTCACCCCATGGACGCACAGGCTGGATCTCGGAGCGGGATACACCATCCCCTTGAGAAAGGGAATCCTGAAATTTGGCTTGAATGTGTACAATGCATACAATAATGACAATGTGCGCTTTATCGATTATTTTGAAATACCGGATGCAGAGAGCAACTTCTTCAGCCTTGGCCGCCGGGAGGTCATTGGTTTTGGCATCTTGCCCTCCCTATTTGTACGATTGAGAATATGAAGGACGTGTGGATTTTTGTGATGTGTGGCGTACTGCTGGGAGCAAGCTACGGCTGCAATTCGGAAGATGATGAAGCTCCCGATGGGCTCAATATGATCATTGTGGAGGCCTACGTTCACTCAGGTGAACCAGTACACAATATTCGACTTTCCAAAATGTCAAGTGAAGGACTCGCAAACTCCCCTGCTGTGAGTCAGGCCGATGTGAAGATTCACTGGGAGGGGGGCGAATTTGCGCTGACGCCTCACAGCAGTATTCCCGGAAGGTATGATGGGGACTCCTTGCACACCATCCCAGATGCGGGAACCATCCATTTGCAAATCCGCCATTACGACCGGCAATACACTGCACAAAGCACCATACCAGCTCCCATTACAGGGCTGGAGCTTTCGCAAAATGTAATAAGTCTTCAGGGAGCTCAAGCTGATGAGACTTTGGTAGTACTCAGCTGGGATGAGCTCGGCCCAGGTATCAAATATGGACTCTTCATCCGTAATTTGCCCACAGGCGCAACACCTGGTGGCCCAATTTCTTCGGGTGTGCAAGGAAATCCCTTCTACCAACTTTCAGATGGCAATCAGATAGAACTTAAAGCCGAGCACTTCTCCTATACGGGCCTTTATGAGCTCTACGTGACGGCGGTTAATCAAGAGTATATCGATCTCTTCGGAGGCGGGCAGCCGTCCAGTATGCGAAATGCCCCGAGCAATGTTGTGAATGGTTTGGGTGTTTTCACTGCATTCAACGGCAGCTCAATTACCCTGCATGTACAGTAAGCATTCACTTTCGAAGTTTTTTTCGAGGAATGGTAGGGGATAATCCATCAAAGGTGTATACAGCTTGATTAACGCAACGAAGGCATAGACCTCGTAGCTTATTTAGTTTGACATATGGTGAAACATTCCTTCGACGAGGGCAAGCATTTGCACAAGAGCAGGCTGCCCTTTACGAAAAGCAAAGAAGCAGCTAAGGCCGCTGTACTTGAGCGGATCGAATCAAATGCTGCTTCTCATAAACAAGACGCTAAGGTATACCCGCTTTACACCAAGCTGGCCCTGGCTGCGGGCTTTTTGCTTTTACTGGCAATGGCCGCATCCATATACTACGTCACAGGTAGTGAAGAACACCTCAACGTAAAAAGTGATGCCCACCTGCTGAGCCTTCAAGATGGAAGTGCCGTGGTGCTCAAGGGTGGTGCTGCATTGCAATGGAACAATCGAACCTGGAAATGGCTGCGCAGTGTTGACCTGCATGGTGAGGCCTTCTTTGAGGTCGAAACCGGGAGCACTTTTGCCGTGCATACTGCTCATGGTAGAGTTGTGGTTTTGGGTACATCCTTTTTGGTATCCTCAAGCGATGATGCACTTACTGTTGCTTGTAAAAGCGGAGCCGTAGCCGTTGAAACAAGTGAATGGGGAATCACAATGCTAGAATCAGGTGATGAGCTGCAAATCAATGCTGAAGGCTTGATTGTGCAGCAAGTGCAGCCCGAGAGCATCGCCCCTTACGCACGTCGTGTCATTCACTTCAATGACCAGCCTCTGGTAGAAGTGATTGATGCCATCCAGAAGAATTTTGGTTACAGCTTTAAGGGATCAGACCACAAATCGCTCAGATATACCGGGCAGATCGATACCCGAATGGAGCTTCCACAATTGCTCGATATCGTATGCAAGCCTTTTGGATTGGACTACGAGATCGATTTTGATAAGCGCAGAGTATTAATCCTTAAAAAGTAGAATTGTCATGTTGAAAGATCTGAACAGGGTGAGAATGGACCTGAAGGCTAACAGTGTATACGGCGGAATGACCCCATTGTGGGATGCTTTTTATGTGAAATCCCAAAATCAAAAGTTCCGCAACAAATGGGAGAAGATAAAAAATGCGAAGTAGGGTGATGGCCCTCGCTCATTTGTAAAGACATATATGAGGATGAGACGATCCCGGTAAGACCGATTCGCAATCAAATACCGGGTATGGTTGAAAAGAGAAAAGGGCTGCCTTGCTATGGGCCGCCCTTTTTTCTTTGCCCATTGTTTGGGATGTAGTAGAAATTTTTAACCAATGGGTAGGGTATATGCGCAATTGAGTGTATACACTACACTAAGATTGGCGGGCAACGGCCCGAAATGTATCTTCATAGTAGTTTTAGTTAATCTGGTTAGCGCAAAAGCCCGGCTGCACATAGTCGGGTTTTTGCGTTAGTTTCAGATTCCATCATTTCTTTGACTTCTACTTCGTAGGGCGATCGGTCGAGCTCCAGTCTTGGCCAAACTTATGCCAGCGAGGCTATGATTCTCCCTACCGTTTCGCCAGAGAGTATATCGTTCATATAGCCGGGTATTTCTTCCAGGCTTACCTCCTTATGCATATCCTCAAGATTGCCGGGTTTCCAGTGCCCGCTCAATTCATTCCACAGGTGTCGTCTCAAGGAAAGAGGCGTTTCGGCAGAATCCACACCGAGCAGGTTTACACCATTCAGTATGAATGGGTAAACGCTGATTTCAAAAAAGGGTGAACGCACCAGGCCACAGCTTGCTACGCTACCATTTCGCCCACAGGCCCTCAGGATAGAGCTTAAGGTTTCCCCGCCTACGGTATCGATGGCTCCTGCCCAGCGGCTGCGCATCAGGGGACGATCATCTTGTGGAATCAGCTCCTCACGGTTGATGCAATGCTTGGCTCCGATCTTTTTCAGCCAAGGGTAGTACTCGCTCTTGCCGCTGCTGGCAATTACGGTATAACCCGCTCCATGCAAGAGATTCACGGCAAGAGAGCCCACACCTCCGCTGGCGCCGCTTACCAATATCTCGCCCATGCTTGGTTTTTGTCCATTGAGCTCCATCTTGTGCAGGGCCAGAGCTGCGGTAAAGCCTGCCGTGCCGATGACCATAGCTTCGAGGAGGCTCATCCCGCTTGGCAGGGGAACCACCCAATGGGCCGGCACAGAGATATACTCGGCAAAGCCACCCTTGGTGTTCATGCCCAGATCATAGGAGGTGACAATCACCTTATCACCCTCTTTGAAATCGCTGCTTTGGCTTTCCTCCACGATTCCCGATGCATCCACGCCCGGGGTGTGCGGATAGCTCTTGGTGATGCCCTTGTGTCCGCTGGCCGATAAGGCGTCTTTGTAGTTGAGCGCTGCGTAGTGCACGCGTATCAGTACCTCGCCTTTCGGCAAAAAATCCATGGACACCTCTTCGATTGCTTTGCTGAACCTCTTGTCATCGCCCTCCCTAACCACGAGGGCTTTATATGTTTTAGCGCTATCCATAATCAATCGATGGTGGCTATGCACTTGAGCTCAATGGCAATCGGAGTGGGCAGGCTGCTGATCTCTACAGTCGTTCTGCAAGGTTGATTGTCAGCAAAATATTCCGCGTAAATTCGGTTGTAGGTGGCAAAATCGTCTTTCATGTTTGTGAGAAAGACGGTGACATCAACCAAGCGATCCCAAGATGATCCTGATGCCTCGAGCACCAGTCTTACATTCTTAAATACGCTATGGCATTGCGCTTCGATATCGTAGCTTGTGATATTGCCGGAGGCATCGAGTTGCACACCGGGTATTTCCTTGCTATTGCGGCTGCGTGGCCCAACTCCACTCAAAAACAAGAGATTTCCTACCTTCCGTGCATGTGGATACAAACCTACCGGTTCCGGGGCTTTATCAGCGTGTATGGCATCTTTCATAGGTATATTGCTTTGGATTTTGCAACGAATCTACACATTGATTTCCTTTTTGAACATATGCGAACCAGCGAGCACCAGATGCGTTATCTTGCAGTATGCCATTGATCCATTTTACCGAAAGGGGCTTGTACTGTCCTCGTGCCGACGTGTATATCGATCCTTGGCTTCCTGTATCCAAGACGCTGATTACCCATGCCCATGCCGACCACGCCAGGCCGAGGATGGGCAGCTACTTATCCCATCATGACAGTGTCGCTGTGATGAGGCAGCGCTTGGGCGATATTTCGGCGGAGGGTGTAAGATATGGCGAGAAGAAAAAGGTGAATGGAGTTGAAATCACCTTTTTGCCGGCAGGCCACATACCCGGCAGCGCCCAGATACGGCTGGCAAGCGAAGGAGAAGTCTGGGTGATAAGTGGAGATTACAAGCTTGAAAACGATGGGCTCTGTGAGCCTTTTGAGCCTGTGAAGTGCAGTCATTTTGTTACGGAGTCCACCTTTGCCCTGCCCGTGTATCAATGGGATGAAGCAGGAAATGTGATGGCCTCTATAGAGCGCTGGTGGCAGCAAAACAGCGCAGAAGGGCTATGTACAGTGCTTCAGTGCTACTCCCTGGGAAAAGCCCAGCGGCTGCTGCACGCCTTGAGTCAGGAAATTGGTGAGATCTTTGTGCACGGAGCCATCCACAATACCAATGAAGCCCTAAAGACTGCGGGCTACAAATTTCCTCATGCCCAATACCTCGATGCCTCTGTGGATGGCAAGCGACTGCGCGGAGCGATGGTACTGGCGCCGCCCTCGGCCATTGGGTCGTCTTGGCTCAAAAAGCTTAAACCTTGCAAAGTAGGAGCAGTATCGGGATGGATGAGTCTGAGAGGCACCCGTCGACGCAAGAATTTTGATAGAGGCTTCGTACTTTCCGATCACGCCGACTGGAAGGGCCTCAATACCGCTGTGCTGTCTTCAGGAGCTGAGCACGTGTATGTTACCCACGGGTATTCCCATGTTTTTGCCAAATGGCTGCGCAGTCAGGGTTATCAGGCTCAGGCCATCGATACAGCTTTTGGTGGTGAAGATGAGGACGCAGAGCAGGATGAACCTGCCAATCCCGAAAGTAACTAATCTACAAGCAAGTACAAATGCAGGCTTTCGCCCAACTCATAGCGCAAATCGATGCAAGCAGCGGTACCAATGCAAAGGTGGCTGCCTTGCTTGATTACCTGCATCAAAGTTCCGATGATGACAAGCTTTGGTGTATTGCCTTGCTGTCGGGTAAGCGCCCTCCGCGTCCTGTACGCTCATCGCTTTTGAGGGAACTCGCTGCCCAGGTGAGTGGAATACCCCTGTGGCTCGTTGAAGAGTCCTATCATGTAGTGGGCGATCTGGCCGAAACTGCGGCCCTGCTCACACCCACCAACGAAGAGCAGTCGGAGCTGTCGCTAAGTGAGCTCATGCAAGAGCTCGGCGCTCTCCGCAAAATGGATGATGAAGCGGCCGGGGCCTATATTCGAGCCACCTGGCAAAAACTGAGCAGGTACGAGCGCTTCGTATTCAATAAGCTCATCACCGGCGGCTTTCGCATCGGGGTGAGCCAAAGACTCATGGTGAGGGCCTTGGCCCGATACCTCGACGAAGACCCCAATACCATCGCCCATCGATTGATGGGGGCCTGGTCTCCCGGTGATGTGCAATTTGAGGATTTACTGCGCAATCCCCGCCCCAATGAAAATCTCTCAAGGCCTTATCCATTTTACCTGGCCTATCCGCTCGAAGAGGCTCCTGATCAATTGGGGGAGCTCGGCCAGTGGCAAGTGGAATACAAGTGGGACGGTATTCGCGGTCAGCTTATTTGCCGAAAGGGAAAGCTGTACCTGTGGAGCCGGGGAGAGGAACTGGTCACCGAGCGCTACCCCGAATTGGGAGAGCTTGATGGCTCCGCGTGGCCGGATGTGGTGATCGATGGGGAAATTTTGGCTTACAAGGAGGGAAAGCCCTTGCCTTTTGGCCTTTTGCAGAAGCGGATAGGGCGTAAGAAGCCGGGAAAGAAGGTGCAAGAGGAAGTGCCAGTTGTGCTCAAGGCCTATGACCTGCTCGAGTGGCATGGTGAAGATATCAGGCACAAAGCTTTGCGGGAAAGACGGAAGAAGTTAGAGATCTTGGTAGATCAGGTGAATAGCTCAAATATATTGCTCTCTCCCAAGCTTGAAGTGGAAACGTGGGAGCAGGCAGCAGCCTTGCGCACCGAGTGCCGTGCACTGGCTGCAGAAGGCCTTATGATCAAGCATCTGGATGGAGAGTACAAGACTGGGCGCAAGCGCGGCGAATGGTGGAAGTGGAAGGTGGATCCCATGAGCATCGATGCAGTGCTTATCTATGCCATGAGGGGCCATGGCCGTCGTGCAAACCTTTTCAGCGATTACACATTTGCAGTGTGGAAAGCCAGTGAATTGGTGCCTATCGCGAAGGCCTACAGCGGACTGAGCGACAAAGAAATGGCCGAGGTTGATCGCTTCGTGAAGCGCAATACCATCGAGCGCTTTGGCCCTGTAAGAAGTGTGCAGCCCGAACTGGTTTTTGAACTCGGATTTGAAGGCATTGCTGAGAGCAAAAGGCACAAAAGCGGTATTGCCCTGCGTTTTCCCCGAATGCTGAGGTGGCGAAAGGACAAGGCAGCAGCTGAGGCCAATAGTCTCGAAGATGTGAAGGCCTTTCTGCGCGCGCAGGCAAGAACCTGATGCTTGCCCAACTCCTCTATTGGTTTACACCCAGATGACGGGCCATTACCCTTGATCTGAGCGACCTGTTGGAAACCTCGCTTTCGTAGGCTGCAACATCAGTTTGCAGCATCTTCTTGTGGTAGCTCGACTTGCCCGGAGTGCGCCCGGCCTTTTGTGCCCGATGCTTGTACAGGGTTTTTTGGTCTACCCATTTTAGATTTTGGTAGTTGTTGTTGCGCCGATCGTAATCTTTGTGAATCACATAGGTAGCATCCTCTTTGGGCTTGCGGATGAAAAATTCTGCAATCAGTCTGTGGATGTAGATGGTTTCCCTTTTCTTATTGCGGGTGGTGAAGGAGATGTATTTGTAGCCTCCGATCTCTTTGGGATCGAAGGGCTCCTCGGGGCCTTCACCTTTTTTGATCCGCACCACATTGCCGTAGTTGGAGATTTTGAAGTGGTGCAACAATGGCTCACCACCCAATTCTGTGATGAGCATCCATTTTTCTTTGGTGCTATTCTTGGCCATAAATTCTAATCTTGCGAAGCCTCTTGATGTTGTGAAGCCTCCTTTTTGGTGAAAATAGTAATTTTTTGGCGCATGCCTTTAGCGAAGCTCGATACCGAGCTTTTTGGAATAGCGCTCGCGGAGTAAATCCTGCCGGTTTTTGAGCTCCACTTTCTCACCCCGGTAGTACATTGCTTCGATCTCGCTCTGTCTGATATCGAGCAAGTCCCCTTTGGAAATTAGGAAGTTGGCTTCCTTGCCTTTTTCCAGACTGCCGGTGAGGTGATCGATTCCAAAGATTTTGGCGGGAGCTAGGGTGATGGCCTCAAGGGCCTTTTCTCGCGAGAGGCCATAAGCCACAGCCGTACCTGCATTGAAAGCAAGATTGCGGTTTTGCATGGTTTCCATGCTTCCATTGAGCTCAAGGCAAAAATCGACTCCGGCTTCTGCGAGCTTTGCCGGAAGGGAAAAAGGAGCATCCACGGGGTCTTCCGCAAATCGGGGTAGGCTATTGACGCGGCGCAGCAGTACGCTGATATTGTTTTCGCGTAGCAGATCAGCAGCCATCCACGAATCGTAAGCGCCGACTATGCTGAGCTTGGGGATTTCATAATCGCTTTTGAAGAGGCTTACTTCGCGTATCTCTTTCACAAAATCGGAATGTACATAGAGGCGCTTCGCACCGCTGAAAACACCCTTCATGGCTTCGAGTTTCAGGTCTCTGGCAAGAGGCGATTCACGTTTGGCGTAAGCCTGCGCCTTCTCAAAAAACTCCCGGAGCTCTCTGAGCTCCTCTTCGTACGAATCATTGGCTTTGAATGCTTTTGGGTCATCTTCATCTCCGGAGTACTTGTACATCCTCGGCCAGTTCAGGTGCAGGCCTTCATCGATGCGGTAGGCAGCATCCTCCCAATTCCATCCCTCGAGGCTGAGGATAGAAGAAGTGCCGCTAATGCGCCCGCCCCTAGGCACCACCTGGGCGAAAAGTATGCCATTGCTCTTCACTGTGGCGCTCACTTCACTATCAGTTTCATAGGCAATGAGAGCGCGCACATTGGGGTTCATATCGCCTGTTTCGCTATGGTCGCGGCTAGCCCTCACAGCGCTGATTTCATTAAGCCCAAGCGTGGTGTTGCTGGCTATCAATGCCGGATACAGATGCTTGCCTTCGAGGTCAAAGGTCTCATCATAGTCTGCGGGTTTTGCATTGACCGCCCGACCTACGAAGGTGATCATCCCATCTTTGACGCCAAGTGCACCCTCATCATAGATATCTCCATTGCCACAGTGCAAAAAGGCATTTGTGTACAGCCTGGCACCGCTTGAACTTTGTGCAGAGTAGCTAGTCGGCATGATTGCCAATAGCAGCCCAGCGCAAATCATGGCCATTGACGGTAGGCAGGAAGCCTTCTTATTGCTCTTCTTCGATATCATCACAGTGGTAGTATCGTTCCATTTTTCGTGCTGGCTTCAGCGTTTCTGCGCCCTGATCTTTGGCCTTTTTCATCGCATCGGCTATGCGGTTGCGCTCTTTGCGGTCACGCTCCATCATCGATTCCAGCTTGCTTCGGTCAAAATAGCGGATCCCATCTACGAAGGTGTATTCAGCACGGGCGTAGACCGATAGGGGGTGATCATTCCACAATACGAGATCCGCATGCATGCCCGCCTCAATCTTGCCCACATATTCGTCCAGGTGCAACATGATGGCCGGGTAGAGGCTCACCATTTTGAGGGCCTCCACTTCATCGGTCTTACCGTATTTCATGGCTTTGGCAGCCTCCTGATTCAGCCGCCGGGCCATTTCAGCATCATCGCTGTTGATGGCCGTTAGCACACCGGCTTGATGCATCATGGCGGCATTGTATGGAATGGCATCTCGCACCTCGTATTTGTAAGCCCACCAATCGCTGAAGGTGGAGCCGGCCGCACCGTGCGCCAGCATTTTATCGGCTATTTTGTATCCTTCCAGCACATGGGTGAAGGTGTTGACAGTAAAGCCCATACTGTCGGCAAGGTGCATGAGCATATTGATCTCACTCTGCACATAGGAGTGGCAGGAAATGAAGCGTTTGCCTTCGAGTATTTCCGTGAGTGCATCCAATTCCCGGTCATAGCGAAAAGCGTTCGGATCCAATTTTTTACCCCTTTGCCACCATTTGCCGCTTTGGGCCAGTGAGGCTTCGTGCAATTTCTTTTTTTGCTTGTATTCACTTGCTGCATGGAAGCGGTCATAAATGAACTGCTCCACGCCCATGCGTGTTTGTGGATAGCGAGAGGTGTACCGATCGCCCCAATTGCTTTGCTTTACGTTTTCGCCCAGTGCAAATTTGATGAAGGGCGGAGCCTCGGCAAAGAGCAGCTTCCTGGAGGGCTGACCCCAGCGCATCTTGATGATGGCCGATTGCCCACCGATAGGATTGGCCGATC
>SLDS01000138.1 GCA_007125175.1 Flavobacteriales bacterium | reverse complement strand
GCCTTTTCGAGCTCAGCGACACTGCCCGGCCTGCTCAAGTCATCGGGGGCTTGTGGGCCGCTCTCTGACGGTGGCTGCTTGCGCTTGCGCTTCCCCATCCCCACTGCTCCGAAGAGGCGCAGCACCACATACACCAGGGCAATCACCAGAGCGACGATCACGATATAGCGCACCACATCGGTCACCACAGGATTGATGCTCAACGACTCAGTCTCTACTTCCTCTACAGGTGGTGGAGCTTGCTCGGTATAGTCCATATCTCTCTTCAGCTTTTGCCAGAGCTCCCGGTCAAAACCGCCTGAAACGCTGATAAGGTGGCTCCAAGCCTGCCAGATGTAGCATTCCACTTCCGTAAAAATCGATACCAGGACTTCACTCCATCTCCAAACCATAGGCCCGATCTTGTTTACCAATAGATTCGATCTCAGCGCTTAGCTCGGCAGCTTCCTTCACCTCCCGGGCGGAGTAATACTCGAGCACCTGCCCGTAGAGCAGCAGGGGAAGGGCCAGCGCCAGGCCGGCATTGCCCAAGAAGAGAATGGTGAGCAGCAGCACATTGACCTTGCCCTCATCGCTCGCATTGAGGTTCCATTGCAATACATCTACATAAAACCAGGTAAAGGGCGAATCGATCAGCAGGAGCATAAGGCCGCTCACAAGGCCGAGGGAGATGAAAATCATAAAAGGCCTGCGGCGGCTTCCATTGAGCAGAAAAAGCATGCGCCCAAAGGCATCCGGCAGCTTGCGTTGTTCGAGGGTGGCCACAGCGATGTACAGGAGAAAGAATGGGATGAATACCACCCCGAGGGTTGCCACAAGGTCATTCTCCGAAAGGATGAAGAGCTCGAAAATACTCACCAACAAGGCAATCTTCACAAAGGAACGCCAGTCGGGTACTGCCACTTTCCATGGCGGTGGATCCAGCCCTTCGGCCGAGCCACCGAGTTGCTTGGCAAAGTGCCGCAAGGCAGTGAAGAGAATCGCGCTGATAAAAAAGGTGTTGAGGAAGAAATTCCAAAAATACCGGCCATAATCATGCAATTGATGCAAATCGTAAAGCAAAATGCTATCGAAACGCAATTGCTCCAAACCCTCAGCGCCGTAGAGCAGCCAGAAAGCCAGCACGTATAGCAGCGAGAAGAGCAAGGCCCAACCGAGCAAGGTGGAGAAATGCCGCCGAAACAAAGCAAAAGCTCCGGTAAACACCTCCTTATGCTTGCGAATGGCCGAAAGCTTGAGCTGCACATTCAGTGGATCGATGAGCTCTTCCTTGCGGATGCGGTCGGCGTCGCTGCGACCGAAAAGGGCTTTGGGATACCACCAGAAGTAGAGCGCGACAAATGCGAAGCAAAAGAATATGAAGGAAGCCCTCACGAAATCGTTTAGCTCTGTAATGCGTGTAAAGAAGCCCTCGATAAAGGCTGCCGCCAAAAAGATGGGAAAGAGACCGAGCATGATCTTGAGCGAGCGCCTGGCAGCAAGCTGAAAAGACTGTAAGCGCGGCAAGTTGCCGGGAAAAAGCAGACCCCGACCCAAGGTCAAACCGGCCCCACCTGCAATCACGATCGCCGAAATTTCGAGGGCCCCGTGCATCCAAATGGTGAGAAAACTCTCCGTAAAAAGGGAGCGCTCGACGAAAAAATACTGGAAACTGCCCACCATGATGCCATTGTAGAGCATAATGACCAGGGTACCCACCCCGAAGAAAGCGCCCAAAACGAAGGTGCGAAAAGCCACCAGAAGATTATTGACGCTGATCGCAAGAAACATATCCCACTCAGAGCTCCTCTTGTACACGCCCATGGGATCGCCGCTGCGTATATTGTTTTCGGTCATCTCGATATAATCCCGCCCCAAAATCACCTCGGCAAAGTCGGGATCGTACACGCTGGAGAGCACCCCGATGGCCATGCTGAAGAGGAAAAAGACGAGAGAGATGCTGAGCTCCTTGCGCGAGCGGTAGAGGGCAAGGGGCAAATCAGCTGTCCAAAAGTGCAGCAGGGGCCTGGCCCGGGAGTCCCGGTTTTTGTGCAAGCTCAAGAAGGCCCTTTGCGCCAGGTTATTGAGATAGATGCGGATGCTGCGCCGCCCGTAGTAGGTACGCGCATAGGAGAGGTCGTCGGTAATCTGGGTGTATAGCGCGCTGAGCTCACCGGGTTGAGGCGTGGATCGCCCCTCGGTAAAAGCCTCGAAGCGTTCCCATTTCCCGCGATTTTGATCTACAAACTGTCTTTCCCGCATCGCTTCAAGTCAAGCCGATAAAGGTATCCAATTTTATACGAACTTTGTTGCAGGATGAGAAAGCTCAGCATCACCACCACCCAAAATGTCAGCATCGATTTTGCCGTAGCGAGCTTGGGGCAACGCATTATGGGGCTCTCCATTGACATGATAGCCATCGCTGTAGGAGTGTTTATCCTGCTCTTGGTCTTCTCATCCATCCATCCCAACCTCGCTTATCTGGCCCTGCTTTACTTCTTCGTGTACACCCCTGTATCGGAAATCCTGATGAATGGGCAAACCCTCGGTAAGCGTCTCGCATCCACGAGGGTAATCAACATCTATGGAGAGGCCGCCGCCATCGATGACCTGCTCATTAGGTGGGTATTTCGCATGGTGGATATTTGGTTTTCACTTGGCGCCCTGGGCATCATCTTCATCAGCACCACCTCGCGTGGGCAGCGTCTGGGCGGTGTACTCAGCAATACCATGGTGGTGAGCCTGCGCTCGGAGATGAACCTCTCCCTCGACGACATCTTGCGCATCGAAGACCGCTCCGTATACGAGCCCATCTACAAGCAGGTGTACCGCTTCAAGGAGGAGGAAATGCTGGCTGTAAAGCAATTGCTCGATCGCTATGAACGCTACCACAACGAGGCCCACAAGAAGCTCCTCGCAAAGGCCAGCGAGCGCTGCGCCAAGGTACTTGGCCTGGATCATGTGCCGGAAAAGCACCACGATTTTCTCAAAACGCTCATCAAAGACTACATCGTAAGCACGAGAAGCTGAGCATGGCCATATTGCCCAAATATCCTCCCATGGAATGCCTGGCCCGCTTACGCAAATGGTGTGCAGCTCAGGATCGGGCCCACAGCGATGCCCGGCGCAAACTGCATTCCTGGGGCTATCGGGGTGAGGAGGCCGAAGCCATGATCGCCGAGTTGATTTCTGAAAACTTTCTGAGTGAGGAACGCTATGCCATCCATTTTGCTCAGGGCAAATACCGCCTCAAGCGCTGGGGCTGGCATAAGATCGAGTCCGCCTTGCGGCAAAAAGGGCTTTCAGCGCATAGCATACTCTCGGCCCGCAAAGCATTCGACGCCGATTATGAAGACGAGGCGCTTCTCAAGCTTTTGCTGAAAAAGCAGCGGCTCATCAGTGAAAGCGATAGACAAAAGCGACGCGCCAAGCTATTGCGCTTCGGGCTCTCCAGGGGATATACACACGAAGCGGTATACAAAGCCGTGGAAGAGGCCCTTAAAGCGGAATCAAGCCAGGAGCCATAGCCAATCATCAATGCATCTTAAGCGGCTTTTTGCGCTTTTTTAAGATGCGGTCTGCCTCAATTATACTACTTTTGCGGCCATGATTAATGTAGAGCATATCAACAACATTGCCGGACGCCTGGAAGCGTTAAGGGGGTATCTTTGACATACCCGGCAAGAAAATAGAGATCGCTGAAGAAGAGAAGCATACGCTGGATCCGGGCTTTTGGGATGAGCCCAAAAAGGCCGAAGCCATCGTAAAGCAGATCCGAAACAAGAAACTGTGGACAGAAGCCTTTGATGAGGTGGAAGTTGCTGTGGAAGACACCAAAGTACTTTACGACTTCTACAAAGAGGGCGAGGCTGAGGAAGCCGAGGTGCAGCAGCAATACGAGCGTGCCATGAAGGCTCTGGAAGATCTGGAGTTCAAGAACATGCTCTCGGCCGAGGAGGATTCCATGGATGCGGTAATGCAGATCACCGCAGGAGCCGGTGGCACCGAAAGCTGCGATTGGGCCTCCATGCTCATGCGCATGTACAGCATGTGGGGGCAGAAGAGCGGCATGAAAGTCAAGGAACTCGACCTTCAGGAAGGAGATGTGGCCGGGGTGAAAAGTGTCACACTTGAGTTTGAAGGCAACTTTGCCTTCGGTTACCTCAAGGGTGAAAATGGGGTGCACCGCCTTGTGCGCATCAGCCCTTTCGACAGCAATGCCAAGCGGCACACTTCCTTCGTATCGGTCTATGTGTATCCCCTCGTGGACGATACCATCGAGATCGACATCAATCCGGCCGATATCAGCTGGGACACCTTCCGCAGCGGGGGTGCAGGTGGCCAAAATGTGAACAAGGTGGAAACCGGGGTGCGTCTCAGGCACAAGCCTACAGGCATCGTCATCGACAATACCGAAACCCGCTCGCAGCTCAAGAACAAGGAGAAAGCCATGAAGCTGCTCAAATCACAGCTCTACGAACTGGAGATGAAAAAGCGCATGGAAGCCCGGGACGAGATCGAAGCCGGCAAGATGAAGATCGAGTGGGGATCACAGATCCGCAACTACGTGATGCAGCCCTACCAATTGGTGAAGGATGTGCGCACAGGACATGAAACCTCGGCAGTGGACGATGTGCTCAATGGCGATATTGACGAATTTATCAAGGCCTTTCTCATGGAGTATGGCAAGGCCAAAACTGCAAACTAATTGCGATGAGTGAAGGCTTTGTCATATACCACAATCCGCGTTGCCGCAAAAGCAGGGAAAGCCTTGCTCTGCTGGAGGAGCAGGGAATAAAGCCCGAGGTGAAGCGCTACCTGGAAAATCCTCCCAGCCGAGAAGAGCTCAAACTGCTCCTGGCCAAGCTCGATTTGAAAGTAGATGACATCATCCGCAAGGAAGAGAAAATCTACAAAGAAAGATTTCGCAATTGCACCTTTACCGAAGATGAATGGCTGGATGTGCTCATAGAAGAGCCCAAGCTCATACAGCGACCCATTGTAGTGCACGGCGCAAGGGCCCGCATTGGGAGACCGCCTGAAAACGTTTTAAACCTTTTGAAATAATGGAATACCGCATTGAAAAAGACAGTATTGGAGAGGTAAAAGTACCTGCCGACAAATATTGGGGTGCCCAAACAGAACGCTCGCGCAATAACTTCCGGATCGGAGCACCTGGCAGCATGCCGCTGGAAATCATCTACGGCTTTGCCTACTTGAAAAAGGCTGCCGCCCAAACCAACTGCGAGTTGGGGGTGCTGCCCGAGGAAAAAATGAAACTCATCTCTGCGGTATGCGATGAAATACTGGAAGGAAAACTAGACGATCAGTTTCCACTCGTCATTTGGCAGACGGGCTCCGGTACACAGAGCAATATGAACGTGAACGAGGTGATTGCCAACAGGGCCCATGTGATGGCCGGTGGCAAACTGGGCGAAGGAGAGCGAATCATACATCCCAATGACGATGTGAACAAGTCGCAGTCGAGCAATGACACCTTCCCTACCGGCATGCACATCGCCATTTACAAAAAAATTGTAGAACACTGCATTCCAGCACTGGAGAAGCTCAAAGACACCTTTCAGGCCAAGAGCAATGCCTACCTCGATGTGGTAAAAATTGGGCGCACCCACCTGATGGATGCCACTCCCCTCACCCTGGGCCAGGAATTTTCGGCCTATGTGGCTCAGCTCAATCACAGCTTGCGCGCCCTGCGCAATAGCCTCGATCACATGAGCGAACTGGCACTCGGTGGCACTGCTGTGGGTACCGGCATAAACACACCTCCCGGATATGCCCCGCTGGTGGCACAAAAGATCGCAGCTCTTACAGGGCTTCCCTTCAAAACAGCCGAGAACAAATTTGAAGCCCTGGCCGCTCACGATGCTCTGGTTGAGAGCCATGGCGCATTGAGGCAAGTGGCGGTTTCCCTGAACAAGATTGCCAATGACATCCGTATGCTGGCCTCGGGCCCCCGCTGCGGCATCGGCGAAATTACCATTCCCGCCAATGAACCGGGAAGCTCCATCATGCCCGGCAAGGTAAACCCTACCCAATGTGAAGCGCTAACCATGGTGTGTGCTCAAGTGATGGGCAATGACGTCGCCGTCGCCACCGGAGGAGCACAGGGGCATTATCAACTCAATGTATTCAAGCCGGTGATGGCGGCCAATGTGCTGCAATCTGCCGGATTGCTCGCCGATGCCTGCATTTCCTTCAACGATCACTGCGCTGTGGGCATTGAGCCCAATTTGCCGATGATCAAGCGCCACCTGGACAATTCATTGATGCTTGTCACGGCTTTGAACACCTACATCGGCTATGACAATGCCGCGAAAATTGCCAAGGCTGCCCACGAAAATGGCAGCACCCTCAAGGAAGAAGCCGTGAGGCTGAAATACCTCACAGCGGAGCAATTCGACGAGTATGTGAATCCAATGGAAATGACGGGGCTCAATCCGGAAGGCAATTTGGGATTTTGATCCTGATCGCCTAGGTAAAAGAACTGCGGCCTTGTCATCATTTTTGCAGAAGCAAAAATGCCGCCAAGGCCTTCTACTTGGCTCGATACATACCCCAGGGTTAGCACCCTGGGCTAATGTATTGCCGCCCTTTCAGGTACTGT
>SLDS01000178.1 GCA_007125175.1 Flavobacteriales bacterium | reverse complement strand
GAGAAATTCGCTCCCGTAGTGCCCTATTACCTCACCCAGATCTATCACTTTCAGGAAAAGTACCCCGAGCTCATCGCCTATGCCTCTCCCTTGCTCGACAGCGCTTCCATCCGGCGCAAGGATGAAATTGCTCACCTTGTGGGAAATGCGCATTACCAGCAGCAGAGCTATGCAGAAGCCTTGCCCTACCTGGAGATGTATATGAAATCCAATTACAATCCGGAACCATCGGCTTCATACCAAATGGCGTACACCTATTACCGGACCGGTGATTATGCCGCTTCGATCAGCCATTTTGCGGCAGCATCCAAAAGCGAAGATGATGCCCTGGCCCAAGTAGCCACTTACCAAATGGCCGATGCCTACCTGCAGATGGGCGAAAAGAAATTTGCCCAGAATGCCTTTCGTGCAGCTTCGGGCTTCGATGCCGACCGGGAGGTGACCGAAGATGCCCTCTTTAGCTATGCCAAGCTGGCCTATGAGCTTTCCTTCGATCCATTCCACGAGGCCATTCAAGCCTTTGACCGATATCTCCAAGCCTATCCCGACTCTCCGCGCAAGGACGATGCATACGCCTTTCTGCTCAAGGTGCACCTGGCCACGAAAAATTATCCGGCGGCCATGGAAGCCATCGACCGCATGCAAAACAAAGGCCCCAAGGAGCGGGCCGATTACCAAAAGGCGGCCTACAACCACGCGGTGAGACTGATGCGCAAAGGTGATAATGAAGGTGCCATGGAGTACTTCAATACCTCATTGCGACAGCGCGAAGATGCCAAGCTCACGGCCATGGCGAGGTATTGGCAAGGCGACCTCTGGTACCGCAAGGGCGACTATCAGCGGGCCATCGATCGCTACAAGAGCTTTGCAGAGCAGCCTGCCATATTCGGTACCGAAGAGTACAATTATGCCGATTACAGCATCGGATACTGCTATTTCAAGCTCAACCGAAGGTCGGAATCCCTGCAGGCTTTCCGCAAATTTGCTGCGAGCCCCTCGGTCGATGAGCGGCGCAAGTACGATGCCCTCTTGCGCATCGGCGATCTGCACCTTGTAGACAAAAACTACGATCTGGCCATTCGCAGCTACCGCGATGCGCTCGCCATAAACGGATCTCAGGGTGATTATGCCCGCTTTCAGATCGCGATGTGCCACGGCTACCGCGATGACCACGGTCAAAAAATCCAGGAACTCAATACACTCTTCGAGCGCTACCCCAGCACCACCCTCGCCGCTGTGGGCAAGTACCAGTTGGGCGATAGCTACTTTCTCAGTGACCGCTTGCAGGAGGCACTGAGCACCTTCAATGATGTGATCGAAAACCACCCCGGATCGCCTTACCGCAAGAAATCACTGCTGAAGCGGGGATTGGTGCAGTACCGCAAAAAAGACTTTGACGGAGCCATCGCCAGCTACAAGCAGGTGGTGAAGGACTATGGCGTCGATGCCGAAAGCCGCGAGGCCATAGCGGTGCTGCGCAGCATCTACCTCGACCTGGGGCGCATAGACGAGTATTCGGCTTGGCTGGCCACCGTGCCCAATTACGAGGTGTCGCCCAGCGAGATCGATAGCCTGAGCTACCGTGCCGCCGAAAATATGGTAGCCGATGGGAAGTGCGGGCAGGCCATCCCGGCTTTGGAAGACTATTTGTCCAAATTTCCGAATGGCCTCTTCGTGGCGCATGCGCAGTATTACCTCGGCGACTGTGCCCGTAGGGCCAATGATTTTGATAAGGCGCTTAAGGCTTTTGATGCCGTATTGGCTCTGTCAGTGAGCCAGTTTACCGAGCCTTCCTTGCAAACCTCCGCCGCCATCCTCAAGGACCGCAAGGATTACAAGGCAGCCCTTGAGCGCTACCGACAATTGGCCGAAGTAGCTTCATCATCGGCGGTGGCCCTCGAAGCCCATCTTGGGGCCATGCGCTCAGCCTATCGATTGGATCAGAGCGGGCTTGCCGGCGAGATGGCCGACAAGGTGATAGCCCAGGCCTCGGCCAGCGAGCGCCACATCGAGGAGGCGAGGCTCATCCGTGCCAAGGCCGCTTACCGCATCGGCGATATGCCTGTAGCACGTGCCGATCTCGATTGGCTTGCGCAAAATGCGAAAGGGGTGGAGGGAGCAGAGGCAAAATTCTTGCTGGCCCAAATGGCCTATGATGCAGGAGACTTGGATCGCAGCGAGAAAGAAATTTTTGAGCTGATAAGGGCTTATGCTTCATACGATCACTGGAAAATTCGGGGCTTCCTGCTCCTGGCAGATGTATACATAAGCCGCGACGATTTTTTCCAGGCGCGGGCCACCTTGCAAAGCATCCTCGACAACGTTACGGACAGTCAGTTTTTGCGTGAAGCACAAGCCAAAATGGATCAGATAGCCGCTACAGAACAATCGAGAAAGGATGAGGCTGATGCACGCAAGCGGCAGGAAAATCAAGGGGAGGAAGACCCCTTCGAAGAGTTTATGGATTCCTCAAACGAGAAGCAATGATAAGGGTGAAAGGCATTATTCTCCATCGCTCAGTGCCCATGATGGCGGCACTCTTGGCCCTTGTAATCAGTGCTGCCCAGGGCTTTGCACAGACTCAAGACCCTGAGGGGACGGATTTTGATCAGACGCAGATCATTACCGGCGATCGCACCCTCACTGTCGATAAGGCTTTCAAGATAGCCACCCTGCCCAATGAGGTGGACATCGACAGCCGCAAGGAGGAGTTGAGCATCGAGCTCATACCCAGGCGACCGGCAGTGGGCGTAGAGGCTGAGCCCATTGATGCAGCGCGCGTGAAGATGCGTGAACCCCTGCAGCCCCTCTACAATGGCTATGTGAAGGGCGGTGTGGGAACCTATCAGAGCCCATTGCTCGAAGCCATGTACCACAGCACCCGCAAGCGCGACCTGTCATTTGGGGTGAAGTACCGCCACTTGTCCTCCAATCGGGGTATACGCAATGTGGCTTACAGCGGCTTTAGCCAAAATGAGCTGGCCGCCTGGGGAAAGAAGATTTTCAAACAGCACAGCCTGGAAACCAAGGCGAGCTTTGAGCGCGATGTATGGCATTATTACGGCTGGGATCCTCAGGATCTGGATGTGAACAAGAAGGACATACAGCAGCGCTTCGACCTCCTCAATCTGGAGAACCGCTGGCGCAGCTACTACCGCGACTCCAGCAAGGTGAATCACGATTTGGTGCTCAATATCTACCAACTCAACGACCGCTTGAGCTCAGGTGAGTTTGGTTTGTTTGCAGGGGGTGAGCTGCATGCCTACCGAGGGGCGCATTACTTCAGCCTCAATACGGGTTTTGACCTCATCAGCTACAGCAGCGATGGACTATCGGGTCTGCCTGTGGCGCCCATCAATCCTTCGCCCCTTGAGGCACCCACACCTTCCACCACCAATGCCATTGTGCACGCCACCCCGAGGATCGTTCTCCAGAGCGGTGGACTGCGGGCCGCAGTGGGCATGGGGCTCTATATGCAGGTGGAGAATATTGCGCGATTTCACGCATTTCCGGATGCTGAGCTGAGCTATTCCCTCTTCAACAACCTCTTCATTCCATATGCCGGCGTCACCGGTAGTGTGAATCGGGTAGGCTACCGCAGCATCACTGGCGAGAACCCCTTTGTGCTCAATGCCCTCGACCTCCAAAACTCCATCACCCGCTACAGGGCCTTTGGGGGTATCCGTGGCAGCATCAGCGACAAGTTGAGCTTCAATACCGCCATAAGCATTGATCGAACCGATCAGACCCCACTCTTCGTGAATGATATCACCTACAGCCGTGAGAACCGCTTCGATTTGGTATACGACGATATCCGTACCCTGTCCATCATGGGCGAGGTGAATTACATGCACAGCGAAAAGTGGGAAGCCGGGATGCGCCTGGAACTGCTCTCCTACAGCACCGATCAGCAAGACGAAGCATGGCATTTGCCTGCACACCGTTTCTCGCTCTTTGGCAAATACAGATTGTATGATAAGCTGCACGCCGGATTGGAGATTTTCTGGATTGGCAAACGGGACGTGAGAGGATTCGAGGAGATCATGCTCGAAAGTGGGGAGAGTGCCATAGCCTTTACCAGCCTGGAACTCCCCGCCTATCTCGACATGAGCCTGGAGCTGGAGTACCGCTATACCAAGCGCTTGTCGGCATTTGTGCAGGTACACAACCTCAGCGCAAGCCGCTACGATATATACTACCGTTTCCCCGCGCAGCGCGGCTTTGCAATCGGTGGTATGCGCTATGCTTTTTAGCAAAAATGAGTGGCTTTTTTTGTCCAAATTTTTCAGCCTGAAACCCATTTGCGGAAGCTCTGTGTAAGTGTCTCCTTTGCAGTTGTATAAGCCCCTGGCTAAATGTTAATTAAATGTTGATAATAGCAGGCTTTTTTATCACATTTTCAGTAGGTTCTAGCTTTAAATTTCCGTATTTTTGCATGTATTCAAAATCATTGATTTTAACGATTTATGACTGACGAACAGAAACTGCAAGCTTCGAACTATTCTGCAGGAAATATTCAGGTACTCGAAGGCTTGGAAGCGGTGCGCAAACGCCCGGCAATGTACATCGGTGATGTAGGGGCAAAAGGACTCCATCACCTTGTTTATGAAGTGGTTGATAACTCCATTGACGAGGCACTGGCAGGCTACTGCGACACCATTAGCGTATTCATCCATCCCGACAACTCCATTTCCGTAAGGGACAATGGACGCGGTATACCCACCGACTTTCACGAAAAGGAAGGACGATCGGCCCTGGAAGTGGTAATGACCGTGCTGCACGCGGGAGGAAAATTTGACAAAGACACCTACAAAGTTTCCGGTGGATTGCACGGGGTAGGGGTGTCCTGTGTGAATGCCCTTTCTGAACACTTGAAAGCCACAGTGTATCGCGGAGGCAAGATTTATGAGCAGAGCTATGCCATCGGAAAGCCCCTGCACCCTGTGAAGGAGGTGGACAGCACCGATGAAACCGGTACCGAGGTACACTTTAGGCCGGATGTAAGCATCTTTGAGGAAATTACCTACAGCTACGATACCCTGGCCAGCCGAATGAGAGAATTGGCTTTCCTGAACAAGGGTATCCGCATTACCCTCACCGACCTGCGTGAAGTGGATGAGGAGGGCAATGCCAAGAGTGAGTCATTCTTTTCAGAAGGGGGGCTCTATGAGTTTGTGCAGTTTCTCGATGCCAATCGGGAGCCTCTTATTTCGCAGCCCATCTACATGGAAGGTGAGAAAAATGGCATTCCGGTAGAAGTGTCCATGATCTACAATACCTCCTTTTCGGAAAATATTCACTCCTACGTGAACAACATCAATACGCACGAGGGAGGGACACATTTGCAAGGATTTAGAAGGGGGCTCACAGCTACCCTGAAAAAGTATGCAGAAGACAGTGGCATGCTCAGCAAGCTGAAGTTTGAGATAGCAGGAGACGATTTTCGCGAAGGCCTCACGGCGGTGATATCGGTGAAGGTGGCTGAACCTCAGTTTGAGGGACAGACCAAAACCAAGCTCGGCAATAGAGAAGTGAATGCGCCGGTATCTCAAGCAGTTTCTGAGATGCTCAGCTATTACCTGGAGGAGAATCCCAATGAGGCCAAGGCCATTGTCCAAAAAGTGATTTTGGCAGCGACTGCGCGTCATGCGGCCCGCAAAGCCCGTGAAATGGTGCAGCGCAAGAACGTGCTCACCGGCACAGGCCTGCCCGGCAAGCTGAGTGATTGTGCCGATAAGGATCCGCACAATTGTGAGATATATCTGGTGGAGGGAGACTCTGCGGGTGGAACTGCCAAGCAGGGCCGTGATCGAAACTTCCAGGCCATCCTTCCTCTGCGTGGAAAAATCCTCAATGTGGAAAAAGCCATGCAGCACAAGATCTTCGACAATGAGGAGATCAAAAACATCTACACGGCCCTCGGCGTGAGGGTGGGAACTGAGGAAGATAGCAAGGCCCTCGACGTCTCGGGATTGCGCTACCACAAGGTGATCATCATGTGTGATGCCGATGTGGACGGAAGCCATATCGAGACCTTGATCCTAACCTTCTTTTTCAGACATATGCGCGAGCTCATCGAGGGCGGCCACGTATACATCGCGACCCCGCCGCTCTACCTTCTCAAGAAGGGAAGTCAAGCCCGATATGCCTGGAATGACGCCGAGCGCGATGCCATCATCAATGAACTCAAGGGAGCTGGAAAGGAGAGTGGTGTAGGCCTGCAGCGCTACAAAGGTCTCGGAGAGATGAATGCAGAACAGCTCTGGGATACCACGATGAATCCCTCCAACCGCACCCTGCGTCAGGTTACCATTGAAAATGCTGCCGAATCCGATCGGGTATTTTCCATGCTGATGGGCGACGATGTACCGCCCCGAAGGGAGTTCATCGAGCAGAATGCCAAATACGCGAATATCGATGCTTGATGAAAGGGTCTTTGAGCCGGTCAAGACATATCTCAAGCGCTTCATTGAGCTGGGATAAGCTCAATCGGAATCGGAGAGAATGAATATTGAGTGAGCTGGTAATTGGCCGCTTTTTTCAGACAGTTTAAAAGTAGAGAACTTTTAACTTTAAGTCATGAAAAAGAGCAAATTTTCAGAGAAGCAGATTCTCGACATTCTGAAAGAGCAGGAATTTGGCAAAACTGT
>SLDS01000183.1 GCA_007125175.1 Flavobacteriales bacterium | reverse complement strand
CCTTAAACCTCTGCAAAAAAGACACCTCGATTAAGATAGGGGTCAAATCAAAACGCAAAATCGCCGGATGGGATGAGGACTACTTACTTACACTGTTGGGGTTTTAAATGCGTTTGCCCTGGGCTTTCGCCAAATATGGATTGAACTGCAAACAGATTTTTATAGACATACATTCACCAATCAATCGCAATACCATGAAAAATGCTCTTCTCCTTATCTCCTGTGTTTTCCTTTCCGCTTTCCTACTTCGGGCCCATGAACCCGCACAGCTCGGCTCGATGCCAGGCGGTGAGGATTCCGGTTTTGTACCCAATGAAGGCCAAATCAAAAACCAATTTGGCGAATGCGCAGCCAGTGTAAAGTATCTGTGGCATAGTGGATACAATATGAATGTGCAACTCAAAGCAGATGGTATCAGCTACGATACCTATCACCGCAATAAGGCTTTGCACTTCCACCGCCTCGATGTGCGCTTTCGCAATGCCAGTCCGGATGTGGAAATCATTGCCCTTGACAGCCTGCCGGGTGTACTCAACTTTTATCAGCGGGGAAAGGGAGCACATGCCAAAGAAGGCCTCCGCATGTACAAAAGGGTGCTCTATCGGGATTTGTATCCAGGCATCGACTTGCTGTGCGCCATCGACTACAGTGCTGAGCTGCCAAGGTTCAAATACGATTTTGTGCTTCATCCCGGATCCGATCCCAGCCTGATCGATATAGCATACTCCGGTCACGATGGGGCTCAGGTGGCCGATACGGCCATGGTATTCCATCTGCAAGGAAGCACACTCACAGAACACATTCCACTGAGCTACCTCAGCGAGAGCGGAGAGCTGATTCGCGCCAGCTATTGCATGATGCAAGGCCTCGAGGCCGATGCCCGGAGCGAATCACTGCAGATTGGTATCGAAATCGATGAAATTCCCGAAGAGGCTCTGTGCGAGAGCATGGTCATAGACCCGCTCAGCGAATTCAATCAAGTGCAGTGGAGTACCTACTATGGCGGTAGCAATGAGGATGTAATCGAGTCGCTTGCTATAGACTCCCTGGGTATTCTTTTCATCACCGGTAGCACCCGCAGCGACTACAATATTGCCAGTGAGGGCAGCCATCAGGGTGAAATTGCCGGTGACTATGACGCCTTTGTAGCCCGATTCAATCAGCATGGACTGCGGCAATGGGCGAGCTATTACGGTGGCAGCGCCGATGATTTTGGCAGGGGCATTGCCGTGAATAACAATAACTATGTATACATCGTGGGCGAGACGGCTTCTGCTGACAGCCTATCCGGTGAGGATGCTTATCAGCCTGAGCTCGCCGGTGGATATGATGGATTCATCGCCCGCTTCAACCGTCAGGGCACCCTTATCTGGGATACCTATTTTGGGGGAGAAGGCGACGATGCCCTGCTCAGTTGCGTGACCTTGGAGGATGGCAGCCTATACGCTGTCGGCCGCACGGAGAGCAGCACTTTTGCAAGCAATGACAGCATTCCACTGAATTTTATCGGTTCTTATGCCGGCAATGGAGACGCCATACTCCTGCGCATGGATGCCCATGGAGTGCCGCAAAGTGCCCGCTATATGGGAGGCGCACAGGAAGATGCTGCCACAAGCTTACACTTTTCACCCGATTCAAGCCTCTATGTAGGGGGCTATACTTACTCGCCTGATGGAATTGCCCTGGGTCAATTGCTCAACCCTGCCCATGGCGGTGGGGAAGATGGCTTTCTGGCCCGGCTCAATGCCAACCTGAATCTTTTCAGTGCCGGCTACTTCGGCAATCAAGGTGAGCAGCGCATCACAGGTGTGGTGAGCGATAGCAGCAGGGTAGTCTTTACGGGCTATACGAGCGACAGCCTGAATTACGGCCATTTTGCTACGCAGCAGCCGCAATTTGCCGGGGGCAAAGACGCTTTCATCATGGCCCTGGATGGCTACCATGACCCCATGTGGTTTACTTACCTGGGCGGCGATTCCATGGATGTGGCCAATGATATCAGCATCGACAGAGGCGGGCAGATTTACGTGGTGGGAAGCACCAACTCAGCCAACAATATTGATGATCTGGACAGCAATTACACCCAATTCAATGGCGGAAGTGATGCCTTTGTGGCGCGCTATGACAGCGCGGGATACAAGGTATGGGGACGCTACTTCGGTGGGCCGGGCGAAGAGCTTGGCTTATCTGTAGCTGCCTATGGGGTTACTGCGATCTTTTTTGGCGGAAGCACAGCAGGCTCATACGACCTGTCTGAATCTACAGGCCGCTACAGCAGCATCCATCAGGAGATGCCAGAAGGCACCATGGATGGATTCTTGGGCCGCATTACCCAACCTGAAAGTACACCACCTTCGGGAATCAGCAGCGGTAGCGGCGGTGGGGGAGGTGGAACCGTTCACTATAATGAACCACAATTGATTGGAATTTGCCTTGGAGACAGCATACAGATCGGAGTGTCCGGTGGTGCGCTGGGTATTGAAGGGGAGTGGATATGGTATGAATCATCCTGCGGCGACACCGACAGCTTCATCGATGAGGGTCAGAGTATATGGGTGAGTCCTGTCGAGACAACATCGTATTTTGTAAGGGCCGAAAGCGTTCATCATATTGGCTCGTGCACTGGTGTCACGGTACATGTGGATCTGCCCAATACCGCTATTGCCAGCATTGAGCCCGATACAGTGGCTTGCGAGGGGACAGAGGTTACTTTGATGGGTGAGGGCGGTGCGACATTCGTATGGTCGGGTCCGGACAGCAGCTATGCCTCCACCGAGCAAAATCCTGTGCTCGACTCCCTGCTTATGAGTGATGCCGGAGTATACCAGCTTGTGGCCATCACCACCTTTGGCTGCGTGGATACCACCACTGTTGAGCTGGAAATACTTCCTGCACCGACTTTTGATGTAGAAGTGAATCCTATAAGTTGTCCCGACTTTGAAGATGCCAGTATTCTGGCAATCGCTCCCGATAGTGCTGTGCTTCAATTTCATTGGCCACATGCAGAGCTGGATACTGCCCTTGTGGATGGTCTGGCGCCGGGAACATATACGGTCATTGCTACCGATACACTCAATTGCAGCGCCTCCATCACCACCGAGATAGATGTGCCCGTGGAGCCTCTTGACTCCCTGCAGGTAGAGCCCGATTACTGCGATCAGGAATTGGGTTCGATCCTATTGAGCCTCAATCCACACTACGACAATTACGAAGTACTGTGGACTCCCGGCGACCTCGAGGGCACGGCCATTGATTCTTTGCTCGGTCAGGATTATACCGCTACCATCCTTTTTGGCGAAAGCTGCACACATGTGGAAGAGGTGGAGGTGCCCAATCTCGGCTTCTTTGAGGTGAGCATCGTGCCCGATTCCCTCTACCTCGAGCTGGAGGAGGAGGCCCAGCTCGGCCTGAACATTTCACCATCGGTTGAGGTGGCCAGCTACCTTTGGGAGCCCGAGCATGGTCTGAGCTGTGTGGATTGCGCAGAGCCCATTGCCAATCCTGATACCTCGATCATCTATGTGGTAGAGGTGACCAGCATCAAGGGCTGCAGCGCCACAGATACCATTTTTGTCGAAAGAGAACTGCCTCCAGCCATTCCATTTATTCCCAATGTGTTTTCACCAAATGGCGATGGACTCAATGATGAGCTTTGCGTGATGAGCAGCCGCATCGTGGCCATGCAATTGGAGATTTACAACCGTCAGGGCCAGCTCGTTTTTGAGAGCATGGAGCAGGATCAATGCTGGGATGGCAGTTTCAAGGGTTCGCCTGCGGCAAATGGCGCCTACATCTACAGCCTGCACGTGTCGATGGATGATGGCGAGACGGTGAGAACACGCGGCAATGTGACCCTCGTGCGCTAGAATGCCGCCCAAGAATGGGCATATGGAATGAGAAGCTTACGGCTAATATCCCTCAGCGCTGTGCTGAATGTGCTCATTACGCCCCTGTTTGGGCAAGATGTGCTCTTTACCCAAACGGGTATATTGCCCATGCACCTCAATCCGGCCCTGGCTGGCACAGAAGTAAAAGTGAGAGCTGCCGGTGCTTATCGCACGCAATGGAAGGCCCTTGGGGTGCCCTTCAGCACCAGTGCCATGAGCGTGGATATGAACACCAGCAGCAGGGAGACCTCCTCCAGACGAAGCCGGGATGCATCCAAAGGGCTCGGGCTGGGTCTCGGCTTTCTCAACGACCGGGGTGGAGATCCGGAATACATCACTACGCAAGCTCATATAGCTGTGGCTTACAAACTACAAGCCGGTGATAACAGTTGGATAAGCTTGGGCATGAGCGGAAGCTTCGACCAGCGCAGTGTGGATGTAAGCGGGGGGCAATGGGGCAGCCAATACAATGGTTTTCATTATGATCCAAGCCTGGCAAGCGGAGAGGCTTTCAATGCCGATCGGGTGGGGATCATCCACGCCGGGGCAGGGCTGGCCTTTGGATGGATGAGCGATACCGACTCCAGAAAGGGCAGTCCCAGACGTGGCTTCAAGGCGGGGCTTTCCGCCTTTCAGCTCGGGGAGGCAGAAATCATGAGCTCGCCCGTTCTCACATACCGCTTTCCTGCGAGGTATATGGCGCACCTTGAGGGCTATATCGATATCGGGGCTGATGGGTTTGGAATCGACCCTGTGGCCTATTACGTCGTTCAAAGCCCTTTCAGCATTCTCCTGGCCGGGGCTTGGTTTCGTTATGCCATTATCGATGCAAGTGGCTTTGGCAGCAGCGCTCGCCCTTTGGATGCAGCACTGGGCTTTTTCATGCGCAGCACCAATGCTTTTGCGCTGGGTGCCAGGGTGAGCTGGGGCGATTATTCCATCGCCATGAGCTACGATATGGCCACTGGTCGCATTACCGATCGCATGCCCCACCTGGGAGCCTTCGAGATCGCCTTGATGTGGGCCATGTATTGACTTGGAATTCCGTGGGAAGGACCACCCCGCATGCCGGATCATGGGCATTCGGGCAAGAGCACTCTTAGCTCAAGCGATTGAAAAAGAAAATGGTGAAGTAGATCACCAATATACCGAGTATGATGAGCCACACCTTGCGATAGTGCCGCCCTATGCTCTTGAGGTCTTTGCGGTAAGCGTATACCATGGCACCCAAAAAAACGACCACAAAAAGGCCCGCAAAAACAAAATGCCCCGTACCCACATTACTCATAAGCTGTCAATGAGCGGCAAATTTACAGTGAATGCCTCAAATTATGGGGGCTATTTTTAACTTAGCTACATGCAAGATATTTGGAACAACCTGGAAGTGGATGTATCGGCCCTCCCGGCCATAGAGGAAGTTCATTTCCAAAAACATCCCATA
Source organism: Flavobacteriales bacterium (assembly GCA_007125175.1). Classification (GTDB taxonomy): domain Bacteria; phylum Bacteroidota; class Bacteroidia; order Flavobacteriales_D; family Cryomorphaceae; genus T3Sed10-241. The sequence goes on along the minus strand of SLDS01000183.1, from coordinate 15,669 downwards.
CGCTATCGAGCCTACCGCTACACCCTGAGCACCATATGGCTGGGGATTCCGGTGCTGCTCATTTCTGCCCTGGCCTTACTGCTGGCCGAGTGGTGGCTCTGGATGCTTGCCGGGGCCTTTTTCTTCCTGTTTGGTTTTTCGCTCATCGCTATATCCATAGGCTATCACAAGCGCTGCTATGCCTTGCGGCAAAAGGATTTTTCCTACCGCGAAGGCTGGTTGTTCAGCAGCATGACCACTGTGCCCTTCAACCGCATTCAGCATACAGAAGTATCACAAGGTCCGCTGGAGCGAAAATACGGCCTGAGCCGCCTGCATATCTACACAGCCGGTGGTAGCAGTTCCGATCTTTCCGTGCCCGGACTGGAATCCGAAGAGGCTGCACAATTGCGGGATTACGTAGCCAGAAAAGCCAGCCAATATGCATGAGTGGAACCTGCGCGAGCCCACCCGGCAGAGCGTTCTCGGGGTGCTGGTCTACCTCTTGCGAAACCTTCGCGGCCTGATTTCTCTCTTTGTGGCACTGCTCTTAATCGGTGCAGCCCAGCCGGTAATCTGGATCATCATCGGTGTAGCATTGCTACCCGGTATTGTGATCGTATCCATCATAGCCTACTGGCAATACCGCAATTTCACCTTCCACATGGAGGAGGATGATCTCATCATCCATCAGGGTATTTTCTTCAAGGAGCGCACCGTGATCTCTGCCGATCGCATTCAGAGCATCCGCATCGCCCAAAACCTGCTGCAGCGCCTGCTTGGTCTTGTGGCCCTGAAGGTGGATACTGCGGGCTCCGGCGGTGCCGAATTGGTGATTCCAGCCCTGGAAAGACCCAAGGCAGTGTCGCTTAAGGAGCTGCTTTACAGCAAAAAAGAAGCCGCTCTGGCCGAAGGCTCAGCTGAGGAAGGCTCGGAGTCTGAGGGAACTGGTACTGAGGCCCAGGGTGCTCCCCAGGATGGAGCCACTGTCAGACCCAAGGCCCCGGCGAGAATATTGGTGAAGCTGGGACTGGGCGACCTCTTGCTCGTGGGGCTCACTGAAAACCACCTGCGTACCGGATTCGTGGCCCTGGCAGTGATGTTTGGTTATGTGAGTCAGTACCAGGAGTTCATAGAGCGGTATTTTTCTGACTATTTCGATGAGTACGCCAATGAACTCGCCAATGCCGGTATCGCTTTTGCTCTGGGCGCACTCATCGTATATGCGGTGCTCTCTGTAGCGCTTTCCTTGATCCGCACTTTTTTGCGCTTTTTCAATTTGCGGGCCGCTTTGCACAGCGATGCGGTGGAGATTGAAACGGGCTTGCTCAAGCGCGAATCCGATCGCATCCCTTTGCGCAAGGTGCAATTTGTAGAATGGAAAACCAATCCCTTGCGCCGCCTGGTGGGCTTTGAATCAGCCCGTCTCCACCCTTCCAATTCGGTGGGAGATGTAAGCAAGCAGGAACGCATCGAGATTCCCGCCCTGCGCCGTGCCCAAAGTGGCATGCTCGCAGAAGGTCTCTTCCCCGCCTATGTGCCGCCCCGGCAAGGGCTTAAGGCCGATCCTGCAGCCTATGTGCGCATCAGCTGCATCGTGTCGAGCTTCCTGATTGTGCCCGCCCTCTTTGTGCTCTATTCCTGGCTGCAATGGCAGGCAGCCTTCATCCTCCTGCTCTACCTACCCATCGCCTTTCTGGCATGGATGTACGGCAGGCGGGTGAGGCTTCACTTCGACCGAAGCCACATTTTGCTGCGCAAAGGCTGGATTTTTCCCAGCCGCATGGTGCTGCCCCTTCACAAGCTTCAGTGTGTTTCCATCATTAGCAATATCTTTCTGGAACGCCGCTCGCTCTGCCACCTGAGCATGCATACCGCCGCCGGATCGCGCACGGTGCGCTACATGAAGCGCGATCAAGTGTCAGAGCTGTACAACTATCTGATATACTGCATTGAGACTAGCGATAAGGATTGGATGTAGTCTTTGCAAAAGCTGCTGAGATGGGCCCGAAAGGAATACTCCTGTGGGCCTTTCGGCAAAAAGTAAATCGCAAGCCGACATTCCTAATTGAAATTTGTGCCTTCCTGAAAACACTGAATCACAGAATTAATGCTATCTTTAAGCACGCTATGAAAATAAGCACGCTATGAAAAAAAATGTCCTTCTCATTATATTTCTCTCGCCTGCATTGCTTCTTGCTCAATTGGTAGTAGATGCCGGAGAAAACCAACACCTATGTGAAGGCCCTGATTGGATCATCGAGGCGATAGCACTTGGAGGTTCTCCCAGTGCCAGCGGAGGTGTTCCACCTTATACATATACCTGGTCGATCGCTCCTATTGAGGCTTTTTTTCCGGGTTCAGGGATTTTTTTCTACGCTTCTCACTTTCTTAATGACACACTTCTACCCAATCCCATTTTACAAGAGGTTTTTCCCTTGAATAGCTTCAATACGGCTTATTTTAGATTGACCGTGACAGATGCTGCAGGTACAAGTATGACAGATTCTGTGCAAATTACTGCATCAGACTTTACTTCGCATTTAATGTATCACACATGGACAATAAATCAGGGTGATTCTGTCTTTCTTGACAAACAGTCAAATGTATATGGAGGAATCGGGGAACTTTCCTATTTGTGGCAACCTTCTCACGGATTGAGCGACACCACACTCTATACCGGTTTTTGGGCCAAACCGGACAGCACAATAGCCTATTACGTTACCGTAACTGACTCTATGGGATGCCAGCAAACGGGTGATCCGCTCTATTATATCAACGTTAATCCATTGAGCGTAAATAGTATTGCGCCGGATGTGCAGCTCAAGATTTATCCCAATCCTGCTAAGAACTTTATATTCCTTGAATCTGAGGATTTCGATGCCCACTGCTTATTGACAATCACGGATGTATCGGGAAAAATTGTACTTAGGCAATCGATTGTGGACAATACTGTAGTGGTAAATGTGGGGCACCTGAATGCCGGAATGTATTTCGCCAATGTGAGCAAGAATCAGCAGTTTTTGCATTCAGCAAAATGGATCAAGGAATAAGCCACAGCACAAATGCCTGCTTCTTCGGCATCTTATTTTTTCAATTTTCACACGAATCCTTATTGCTTCAGGACAGAAGTTGATGCTTGACCTTTGCGTGAAAGAGGAGACTTCACCTTGCAGAGTGAACCAACCTGTGAGCCTTCGAGTCTGCTCATGCTTTCGCACCTTTGGCTTTGAATTGAGATGTACAGAATAATCTACATCTTGCCTATATTCGTTGCGAACCAATCGCAATTTACGCCATGCTGAAGAAAATAGCTTTGTGCGCAGTGGCTTTGCTCATCTTCCCGCACTTGTACGCCCAGTTGGAGAAAGCGGCATTCACCGAGGCAGGCCGTGGAGCGGTCAATGCTTTCGCTACCGACTACCAGTGCCTGGGTATCAATCCCGCCAATATGGCCTACGGCAACCGCTTCGACCGCAAAGCCATGGCGGGCTTCGCCCAGTGGTCTTTTTCCAATTATGGCGAAGGATTCACCCGTTCTGAGATTCTCGATATTTTTCGTGGGCCCGGTGATGAGCTCTCCATGCAGGAGCAGGTCAATGCCGCCAGCAGGTTTGCCAATTCGGCGGTGGCTCTTGACTTGTCGGTGCTACTGGCCGGATTTTCCTTAAGCACTGAGCGGGCTGGTCATTTCGCATTCTCCATCGGGGCCAGAGTCACCCATTTTTCTCGTTTCAATGCCAATGCTGCCTCTCAGCTCTGGCAGGGCTTTGTAGACCCCTACTTCGATCAGTGGGTGGTGCCCCAGCCCGGAGGGGGTACAATGACCATTCCCAATGGAGGCCCAAACTCGCCCCTGGTACAGGATGTAATCGTGGGTATTGCGAGCAATCCGCAGAGCATTACCAGCCTCTACGATGGCAGTGAGGTGCGCACCATGGGCTATATGGAGTATCAGGTGGGCTACAGCAATACCCTCTACCGGGGTGTGGATGTGGCCATTCACGGTGGGATTGGCATCAAATACCTTCAGGGGCATTTCTTGCTCGATATAGCTGTGGAAGATCAGCAACTCACCCGCGCCTTTATGGCCCACACCCCCATCATCGATTTCGATTTTGGCGAAGCGGCCAGAACCAATCCTTCGGCTGTGAGCGGCAGTGGTCTGCGACCTGTAGGAGATGGCTGGGGAGTGGATCTCGGAATGGCCATGGAGATCGGTGAAAAATGGAGGGTCTCTGCTTCTGTGACGGATATCGGTAGCATCACCTTCGATGGCAATGTGTACACGGTACGCGACACCCTTATCTTCGATACCGAAACCACAGGTATCAGCAGCTTTGATCCGACCGATCAGCTCGATGCCTTCTCGGGTCGCGATGGGCTCTTTCCCTGGGAGGGTGTGGCTTCGCGTAGCTTCAACCTGCCCACCCAATTGCGCCTGGGTTTTGGCTACCTGCTCAGCGACCGACTTCAGTTTGGCTTGGATGTAGCGCTTCCCTTCAACGACAATCCGGGCAATATCGAGAGGCTGGGATTTGCAGCCGGTATGGACTACATACCCAGTGAGCTCATTCGCCTTTCCGGGGGTATCGCTGCGGGAGATAACTATGGTTTTCGCGTGCCTTTGGGCATCAACTTCAGCGTCGGAGAGGGGGCATGGGAGTTTGGTGTGGCCACCCGCGACGCCCTTTTTTACATCCGCGACGATCGGCCCAATATCTCCCTGGCCATGGGCTTTCTCCGCTTCCGCTTTGGGGAGATGTTGTAATGGATGCCGCATCACTTCCGCAGTATTGATCAGGGCATTTCCATTTTGCGAAAGCAGGAGCCCCGTGACCTAAACAAATGAATCCCCACAAATTTTATGCGCCGATGCAGTGCATTTGTGTGAAGCTAGCGCGAATTTGTCCATTTTTGCGAAAGCTATGCAAAAGAACCTGCTGCGCTCATGGCCAAGAACCGCGAGCTTAGTCCTGCTCTGTTTCCTGTGCTTGTGCCCCCGAGCGGAGGCTCAGATATGGCCGGTGCGCTATATCAACAGTCTGATCAACGATACTTCGGATGTGGCGCGCTCTCAGTTTCTGCTATATCCCACTGTGGCCTTCGCGCCCGAGACGAGTTGGGAGTTTGGTTTCTCATCGCTCTATGTGTACTATGCCCGGGAAGACACCACCAATCGCCTGAGCGAGGTAAATGGGTTCACCTTTGTGACCTTGGAGCGGCAGTGGGGCATTTGGTTTGATCATGCCCTCTATACCCACGAAAACAAATGGTTTATCCTGGGCCGGCTCCGTTTTCAGAATTTTCCTTTGCGCTATTTCGGTATTGGGATGGACAGCCCACCGCAGTATCAGGCCCTTGTGGATGCCCAGCAAATTCTGATCAAGGAAAGGGTGCTGCGAAAGCTGGGTAAGAATATCTTTTTCGGCCCTGAATTTGATTTTCAGCGCTTCTCATCGGTGCAGTTCATTCCCGGGCCGGCTGTCGATATTCTGGATACACCGCTCGGCAGCGAGGGCTCGAGCAATTTAGCCGCAGGAATTGGCCTGCTCTACGACAGCCGCCACAATGTGCTCAATGTGCGCGAGGCATTTTTCTGGGAGCTGGCGACCTTGCATTATCTACCGGTTTTGAGCGACTTTTCTTTCACCTCACTCATCTCCGATACACGCATATACCGCAGCATCTCTCGCAATACCGTGATTGCAGGGCAGGTGCTGGGCCACTTCAATTTTGGCGAAGTACCATTCAATCAACTCTCACTGATGGGAGGGGAGAGCCTCATGCGCGGCTACTACCTCGGGCGCTTTCGCGATCGGCATCAGGTGGCTAGCCAGGCTGAGATACGCTTCCTGCCATTGCCCCTGGGCTTTTCTAAGCGCATTGGTGCAGCAGCCTTTGCCGGGGTGGCAACTGTTTTTGACGATTTTGGGCGGGCAGAGGCCAGGGACTTGGTGTGGTCGGCCGGGGGCGGCCTTCGTTTTTTGCTCTTTCCCAAAAAGGACATTTACACCCGATTCGACGTGGCCTTCACCGCCGAGGGTACCGGCTACTACCTCTTCATCGGAGAGGCCTTCTGAGGGCTTTCGCCGAGGCCTTGTAGATGGCTGCGCACCAGCTCCAGCTTGCTTCCCGCAAAGAGGTCGGCACGGCCACCGGGCGCCAATAGCACATAGGTGGGATAGCCATTTACATTGAACTCTTTTTTGATCTCGGCAGGAGCTTCCGGCACGGCGAGCAGGTAGGGGATATCGTATTTTTGCCCATAGGGCGACAGCTTCTCAAGACCCTGTAGGGGGTTCACACCCACCACGGTCAGCCTTTCGGCAAATTCCGTGTGCAGGGCTTTCAGCTCGGGTACATCCCGCAAGCAAGGCTTGCACCCTACAAACCAGAAATCGAGAAGCACGTAGCGATCGCTGTTGATATCGCTCAGCTCGAATGCATTGCCATTTGAATCGGTGAATTTATAATCCCCTACCATCAATCCCCGAGAAAGCCGATCCATATTGCCGAGCACCTTTCGGGCCATTTTTTCCGTAAGGGGATGCAGGGCTGTCTCTGCAATGCTGTCTATAGCATGCCGGTAGAACTCTGCATCGCGGCTTCCCTCTCCCTTGTAGCGATCGTGGGCAATGTATACCAATGCCATTTGAGCGGCACTGTCATTGTCGAGCATTTCAAAGGCTTCGTGCAACCTGTCAATATTTGAAGCACTTCTCGGTAGTTCGCTTTTCGCAAAAGCTACAATATTGGGCTTCCAGCGGTAGTATATCTGTAGGAAGTAGGTGTAGAAGGGATGATCTGGCCTGAAAGGTGCGCGGCGTACGAGTCGCTCTTCCAGCCCCGCTATGTAGGCTTGCACCTCTAGGCCTCGGGAGGATTGTATGCAAGGGCTGATGCTCATCCTTGCCAGAAAATAATCCAAAGCCGCTGCCAGGTAGTCATCTCCGGGATGCATGGCCACGATGCTGTCGTAGCGCGCCTGGATCTCATCAAGACGCAGGAGCAGGCTATCATCGCTGATTTTGTAAAGGGTGTAGCCATTCCAGATGGACAGAGCAGCGTCGTAGGCATCGTGGAAGGGATCCTCGCTGCGCAGATCGATGGCGCTGTCGCCGGCAGTGATGTGGTAGTCATAGCCGGGCCTGATCAAAATGAGCTTGCTCTCATCGCCCACCTGTACAAGTAGCCTTCGGGTGCCTTCAGTGCTCAGCCGGAAAGGTTCGGCGCCACGCTCGGACTGGATGTGCTCCGGCATGTCGATCTGCGTATGCTCAATGCCCAGTAGGTCTTCGCGCCATGAGAGGCTGATGGGCAAATGGCTCTCTGCGCTTAGGAGAATGGATGACTGTGCGAGAAGCTCTGCTGAGAACAGAAGCGGGAAAAGCCCCAGGAGTATGTGAATGCTTTGGCGCATGCAGGGCAAAGATACGAGGACTTGTGATAGGCTGAATCCAAGTTTCGGTCAATTCATTTCCAGACAAAAGAAAACTCCGGGAAACGTGCCGGAAGGCGCTCGTTCCGAGCTTATCTGTACACCAAGACCCCCATTTTTCCTTCTTCAAAGCAGCTATTGGCTACTTCGAGCACCTGCATTGGGGTGATGCTGTCTATCTCTTTGAGTATTTCTTCGGTGGTGTCGATGCGGCCATGGTTGAGCAGGCTTTTGCCCAGGGCTTGCATCAGGTTGGCCCCGCCTTCGGAGGCCAGGGCAAGTTGGCCCTTAAGCTGCTCTTTGGCGCGGTGTAGGGTGGTCGGGCTCAGCTTTTTTTGCCGTAAGGCCGATAGCTCCTTGTGCACCAGCTTCTCACTGCGGGCCAGTAGCCTTTTGTCGGTGCCGAGGTATATGCTCAGCACCCCTGTATCGCTGTAAGGGGTGTAGGCCGACTCGATATTGTAGGCGATGCCGTGGCGCTCGCGTATGTTCATATTGAGGCGTGAGTTCATGGCGGGGCCTCCCAGATAATTGTTCATCAGCACGGCCGCGCTGCGCAGCGGTGAGTGGATATCCGGGGCTGTGCCACCTATCATGAGGTGGGCCTGGAAGGTGTCGAGCTCTGCTTCGCGTCGCTCGAGGTGCACCTCGCTGATGGGAAGTCGGGGGGTGTCGGCCTCACCGGGCTGCAAGTCGCCGAAGTAGCGCTCGGCCCAGCGCACTATTTTGCGGAAGTCGATGTGCCCAACACTGCTCAGTACCATTTCGGCTGTGTGGTACCTCCTTTTCAGGAAATGGAGTATGTGCGAGCGCTTGAGGCCTGCTACGCTCTCGCGGGTGCCTAGTATGTTGCGCCCCAGGGGGTGCTGTCCGTAGAGCAACTCTTCAAAATCATCAAAAATGAGCTCGGCGGGGCTGTCCTGATAGCTCATGATCTCATCGATGATGACATCGCGCTCTTTTGCCAACTCCTTTTCCGGAAAGGTGCTGTGGCACACAATGTCGGACACCACCTCCATGGCCCTCTGAAAGTGAGTGTTGAGAAATGAAGCGTAGATCACCGTTTCTTCCTTGGTGGTATAAGCGTTGAGCTCAGCACCCACGCTGTCCATGCGGCTCAAAATATGGTAGGCCTTGCGGCGCTTGGTACCCTTGAAGAGGCAGTGCTCTATGAAGTGGGCCAGCCCCTGTTCATCGGGACCTTCATCGCGCGAGCCGGCGTTGATAGTAATGCCAAGATGGGCCACCTGTCCATTGGCAGTGGGTTTGTGTACCAGACGCAATCCGTTTGAGAGGGTGTGAAGGAGCACTTCCATAAAGGCCTGCAAAGATAGGGCCTAGATGTGGTTTTGGAAAAGAATTGCCCTCAGGGCAAATCGATTTTATCTGCCCAGTCCATCTTTGTGCGCTTCACCTTTGTGATGCTGCAAAAAATTGTGAATGAGAACTGTTTGGAATTGTTTTTGCCTCTGCTATTGAAAAATAATGGCGATGAAAAGGGCGTGGCTTGTGGTACTTTTATTCCTCTCGAATGAGGTTTTTTCACACAGCCATATCGCAATCGCCGATACCGCGGACTATGTGCCTACATATCGGATTTCGGCTGATATTGGAACGGATATTCTGGGGTACAAGGGAGCCTTGCGGGATGCCTACGGTGTGCCTGCATCACTTACTTTGGGAATTCGCATGGGCCAGGTAGATGGCAAATGGACCGCAGGCTTGCGAGCCAGTCAGAAGATTCACGAGGATTATTGGTTTCGCGGGGAGTATTTTTTCGATGGGCAAGTTCAGCCGGTGAATGTGCATTGCATGCAAAGACATACCCTTTGGAACCTGGATTTGCGACGCGACTTTTGGAATCACAGACGGATCACTCCATTTGTCGATGCCGGCTTGCAGTTCTCCAGGATGATTGCCTTCATGAGTATACACGATCCAAGACCTGCTCCAAGAAGTGATGAGGAGCCATTGATTCGAAGGATTGATCTGCACCGCGATTTGTCCCGTCGTTTTGTCCTTGGTACAGGTTTTAGGGTGAATCTCTTCAGTCTCGAAAATAGAGGGGGAAATTCCAGACTCAATACATCCGATTACGCCTTTTTGGAGTTCCGCATTGGCTATCTCTTCGGAAACTCGACATCATTCTTGCAGATACGGGAAGGCAATGGAACCAGGTTCACAAGACCACAAGATATCGATACATTGAGGGCCCGGCCGTCCATCCATGCTCCAATTGATTCTTTTTTCTTAGGAATCACCCTCGGCTTTCATATCACCAGTTGAGCTCATGTTCAAGTACTCAGCTTCCCAGACCTTCATTTGGCTCTTTTGGCCGCTCATGTAGATTTTCTATGCTCTTTCGGCATGGCTGATTACCTTGGCTGCCATGAACGCAATCAGCACGCTCATCCGCCATAGTTGGCTCAGCTTCTTCCGCTCGCGGGCTTTGGGGCAAAAGCTCATCGAGCGCCTGCTTATGGCCTTTATCATGCTCAATATAGCCGCGAGCCTCTTGGTGGCCGGTTTTTTTGGTGGGGCTTATCTCGCTGAGCGCTACAGTGCGGCTGATAAGGCGGCTGCGGCTTTGGGCATTCTTCTGATCTATTTCGTGGTAGAGCTACTCTTGCGATACTTCTTTCAGCGCTTCCCTGTGATGGGTATCAAGCCTTACCTCGTGCTCAATATACCCCGGCGACAATTGGTCAATAGCTTGCTGTGGAGGTCATTGCTCAGTGCCTGGAATTTTCTGTCCTGGTTTTTTGCCATACCGCTATACCTCAGCGTGCTCAGTGAGGGTGCTGTCAGCCCACTTCCTTATTTCCTCATGGTGGCCGCCCTCACGTTTGGCAATAACTACTTGAGCTTTCTCCTGGTGGCCAATCGCTGGCCAAGATGGATCAATCTGCTCTTTATGGTCTCTGTGCTGGGATTTCTATACCTCGAGTTCAATGGCTACACGAGTGCAGCTCCGGCTTTGGGATTGCTTTTGCTCAAGGGCCTCGGCGGCGCTCAGGTATTGCTATTCGTCCTTGCACCGCCGGGCATGGCTTATTTGCTGTCAAGCCACCTCGGCAATAAGCTAGATCTCGACGGTCTATCCGCATTCGACCGCGGCTTTAGTGCCAAGGCTTCTCTGCGCCTTTTCGGCAAATATGGCACCGTAGGCGAGCTTGTAGATTTGGAGCTCAGACTGGTAGCCCGCAACAAGCGGGCGCGTCAGTACTTCCTCATGAGCTTGATTTTCCTTTTCTTCCCATTGTATTTTTTGCGGGATGTTGCTGAGCCCGAATTCATCGCATTGCTGGCTATGGGCTGGATGATCACCGGCATGGTTACCCTCAACCATGCGCAGCTGCTGCTATCCTGGAATAGCCTACACTTCGACTTTTTGCTCACAAGGAGCAGCAGCATAGCTCAAATCCTGCTAGCGAAGTACTATGCGCTGTGCCTCTTCTGCATTCTCCCCTTTGTGCTCAGCCTGCCATATGCTATCAAATATCCTTTATACCCATTAGCTGCGCTGCTCATGCTCCTCATGCACATGAGTATATCGGTGTATGTGTATATGCTCGTAGCCACCATGACCTCCATCAGGCTCGATCCCAATGAGGGCAGCCTCATGAGCCTCAATGGCTTTGGTATGGTGCATTACCTGATCGTTATCCCCATACTCCTCGTGCCAGTAGCCGTGTATGGCCTTGGCTACCTCGTGGGGGGAACTGCCTGGGCGGTGGGCTTTACAGGAGCATTGGGCCTCTTGCTTTGCGCACTCCACAAGCCCATTATTCATGGCTTTGTGAAGCTTTTTCAACGCAACCGATACCGCCTGGCAGGCACCTTACGCAACAAATAAGTGATGATACAGATCGAAAATCTCAGGAAATCTTACAACGGCACCGAAGTGCTCAATATCGACAGTCTCGGCATCGAAGCAGGAGAGGTCGTCGGTATTGTGGGTAATAACGGCGCCGGAAAGACCACCCTCTTCAGCCTCATACTCGACCTTATCAAGGCCGATGCCGGGCGGGTGCTGCTCAAAGGTGCCGATGTAGCCCAGCACGAGGACTGGAAGCAGTACACAGCTGCCTATCTCGATGAGGGTTTCCTCATCGAGTTCCTCAGACCGGATGAGTACTTCCACTTCATCGGTAGCTTGTACAGGCTTTCGCCAAATGAGGTGGACGCATTCACCTCAGGCTTTGCAAATGTGAGCAATGGTGAGGTGCTGGGCAGCAAAAAGCTGCTGAGGGAGCTTTCCAAAGGCAATCAGAAAAAGGCAGGTCTTATCGGCACGCTCATCGGTAAGCCCGAACTTTTGATTTGGGATGAACCCTTCGCCAACCTCGATCCCTCCACGCAGCTACGCATCCGCGAGCTTGTGCTGCAAGAGGCCAAGGGAAGCACATTTCTCATCAGCAGCCACGACCTCAACCATGTGTATGAGGTATGCCAGCGCATCATCATCCTGGAGCGCGGGCACATTGTGAAGGATGTGAAAAAATCTGAGGTAAGCCTTGAGCAGTTGTATACCCATTTTGTTGCTGCGGTGAGCTGAGGGCTGGCTGTCCGTACCGCGCATGCGGGGTGATACGGCCATTAATCATTGTTCCGCAACCAGAGGCTGTATCCTTCCCCGGCAGAGCTCCGGCTGAAATGCGCTTCCAGCAGGGCCTTTGTGGCGGCTGTGGTGCTGTCTGCTCCTGTGAACTCCATGTCGAAACAGGCGAGCACGGCTTCTACCTGCATTCCGGTTTCGCTCTCATAAGGTTCCAGTGCAAAGGCCGGATTTCGACTTGCACCGAATGGCCCCAGCCGGACGGCTGGGGCCATTCCTTCCTTCCACTTCACGGGAAAGTGTGCTTCGTAAGCCTCGTAATTGTCGAGGTTCACTGATTTGCGGAGAGCGCTGGGATAGAGGCCGATGTTGTAGTGCAGCCAGTGCTGTGAATAATTGAGTGGCACGATGACAGCACCCTCGGGAATGTGATCGGCTGCTTGCATCAGAAGGGCAGCCCGCTTGTCGTGGTATTTTGCTTCGCGGAGGTTGTAAGTCACAAGCATGATATTGGCAGCGATCACCGGCAGCAAGAAAAGGCGCCAGATCAGTGCCCGGGACGCGAGCTGATATCCCAACCATAGGGCCCAGAAAAACAGAGCGCAGAGGAGGATGCGCACATGGATGAAGCCGCCTGTGGCCCAGCTGGGAGGCAGCAGAAAATAGGCTGTGCCCATGGCCAGCGCCGTCAAGATCAGGGCGCGATGGCCAGTCTGCACAGGCTTACGCCAAATCAGTACAAAGACACTCGCCAGCAGCAAGCTCAAGGCATAAAGGCGCGCGGCCGGGGCCTGATCAACAAGGTGGTGGGCGATGATGGGCTGCAAATCAAGCAAGGAATGCCACTGATCAATGGATTTGGGAAAGGCCCATTCTTCACCCTTGCCTTCCCTGCCCACAAAGAGCAATACCAGCAGGCATGCCGGGATCAGTATCAGAAATTGTTTCCATGCATTTTTGCGAAAAGCGACACCCCGGGCCACGGAGTGCAGCACAAAATATCCCACAAATACCAGCGTGGGCACCGGGTGGCAGAATGCACAGATCAGCAGCAAGCCGGAAAGGAGAAGCTGTGATCGCCAATGCGCTTCTCGCCCGCTGCGGCTGTGCAAAGCGACGCACCACAGCATAATGGCCATCCCAAGCGAGAAGCTCTGGAATCCAATGTATATGCAGAAGTGCTGAAGGAGCGGCATGGCAAGGATGCCGATCACCGAAAGCTGCAAGCTGCGGTGGGCCAAAGCGTATCGAAATCCGGTGGCAGTAAGCAGCATGATGAGTATGTAGAGCAGTTTTTCTGCCCAGAGCGGGCTGAACACAGCCAGGAGCATGCTCAGCAGCACATGTCCACCCAGGTTGGGGATGAGCTCCTTTCGCAACTCAAAAAAATCGCTCCAGGGCCCTCCAGCATCGAGTAGCAGCCATCTGATTACTTGGGCATTGTAGAGGTGTGCGGGTCCATCCCCGGTGTAAAAATGATCCACGCTGAGAACGGGAAGCAGGTTGAAGATGAGCAATATCCAGAATAAAAGCTCCCAAAAGGCCTTTCGGGAAAGCAGGGAGAGGAGGTATTGCCGGAGATCTTTCATAAAAGGCGCAGGGCCAAAGATGGGCATTCAGTTCGAAAGCTCCATACGGCATCAAGGGCTCATATTACTCATCTTTTCTTACAGAGCTATTGTGGGCGGATCTACCATGCTGTGCTCACCGGTACTTGTCATTGAGCCCGATGCCGTCGAGTATGAGTGCAGTGGCCTTTTCGACACGTTTCTTTCGGGTTTCGGCGCGCTTGGCCTCAGCGATGTGCTCGGCATATTCACGCTGCCTTCCCGCTGTCAGGGCTTTGAAGGCCGCATGCAAATCGGAATCCGCTGAAAGGGCCTTCTCGAGTTCATCGGGCATTATGAGTTCTTTCTTTTGTGGTTTCAGTGCTTTACCGGCATCCTGGTTTTTGATGGCTTCGCCCACATAGGCACGCACCAATTCGTAATCGACTGCATTTTTGTCCTCGATGCGCCATTGCCGCATGGCCCTTGTCTTGCCCTTCTGGGTGTTTATGAGCACCCCGGCCGGGTCTTTGAGAAAAACACCATTGGAAAACCAAAGTGCGCAGTGATTTTTGAAGGCAGCTAGGCCTAGAATTATTTTCCCGGAGTACAGGTAGTTGGGAATGCCCCACTTGATAGCGACTTCAAGCTCGGGTCTGGCAATGGCTTTGTGTAGTCTTTCCAGTTCATCGGCCCATTCAGGGTGCTGTGCAATGTAGCTGTATAGGTCTTTCGCGGGCATCTTGTGTACTCTCTTTTTTTCGAAAGTACGATTTTCTCATGTTTAAGAAGCTTTTGAAAAAGGCTTGGCAGGTGCGGAGATTGAACTGTATGCTTGTCCGAATGAAACAGGGCTAAAAATATTTTCGCTTTGCTCAACCGAAATTCGACTGAGGTGTTACTTTTGGTATCACACAAACTAGCAAAGCTTATAAGCATGAATAGCACCAAACTAAAAGGCAACCCGGTAAATCTGGCCGGCTCTGTACCGGCTAAAGGAGATGCCGCTCCCAACTTCACTTACGTATGCGAAGATCTCAGCGAGAAATCACTCAAGGATCACGGCAGTAAGGTGAAAGTAGTCATCGCTGTGCCCAGCCTCGACACAGGAATATGTCAGATCGAAACGCGCACATTCAACGAAAAGCTCGCAGGGCACGATGGTGTCGTGGGCATCGTGGTGAGCAAGGATCTACCTTTTGCCATGAAGCGCTTTTGTGCTGCCGAGGGCATTGAGAATGTTGAGATCGCCTCTGATTTTCGCGGCAATTTTGCCTCCAACTACAATACGCTTATGGTGGATGGCCCCTTGAAAGGATTGAGCGCCAGGGTGGTATTTGTACTCGACGCATCCAATACGGTACAGTACGTTGAGGTGGTAGACGACATCACCCATGAGCCCGACTACAGTGCTGTTCTTGAAGCTGTACAGGGCCTTGCGGCAAAAGCTTGATTTGCGCTGAGCTCATCTGTGTCAGCTTATCTACTCCGATTGCGCTAAGGTGCTCAAACCTTTTTGCGAAAGCACATCAATTGATGTAAAAGTGCTACTTTGAGCCCGTGAGAACATCTGCATGGGTTCCCTTTTATCAAAATTGGCCTAAAGGCTTGGCGACAGTTCTTCCACTGTTGTTGGGCCTTTTTTTGTTTTGGGAGTTTCGTATCGCCGATGGGTCCTTGCAGCATGTGATTGCCTCTGATGGTGTGGGCTATTACCATTATCTCACGGATTACTTTTTTCCTTCCCATCCGGCCACTCAAAGCCCCGATGCGGAATACCTTGTGCGCACAGATCAAGGACGCTATAACAAGTATCCCGTAGGCGTGGCCTTGCTGTTGCTGCCTTTTTTTCTGCTGGCTTTCTTATGGTCGGGGCTTGCAGGGCTTGAGCCCGATCCTTTTTCATTTCCTTTTCAGTTGGCCACTGGTTTGGCCGCGCTTTTTTATCTCTTTCTGGGGGCGGTTTTTTTGTATCGTTTGCTGCTGAGCTATGGGAGCTCCGGGGCACTGGCTTACGGCATTGTGCTGACTGCTGTGTTTGGGAGCAATCTCCTCTACTACGGGCTCATTGCCTCGAGTATGTCCCATGTTTACTCCTTTTTTGCCTTGAGCGGCTTCGCCTTGTCCATGCGTCAATTTCTCTT
>SLDS01000063.1 GCA_007125175.1 Flavobacteriales bacterium | reverse complement strand
GAGTAGAGGGTTGTACCCAATCCCAATCCGGCATTGAAAACCAGGTTGCCTTCATTGAAGGTGGATTCTTGTGCACGCAGACTTAAGACTGAGGCTACACAGGCGATGGCGAGGATGATCCGCTTCATAGCAATTGATTTTTTGATTTCGGTCGCGAAAGTAGCAATTCGAACCATGATAGCAACCGCTCTCATTGGAATTAGTGAGGTAGGAGCAATCAATATTTTCCCCCGCTGATGCGGTAGTTTGATGCTGAAAGGAAGGACTGCCAAAGAATGAATATGAGACCGAATAGTCAGATATAAAGATGATTAAGGATTGGATTAACATTTGTTACATTTTCTTAAAACAGCGATACGAATCATAACAATTTCGAAAAAAGCGCAGGAAGTGGGCGGTATATGTTTGCGGAAACAAACCAAACATTAAGCTCATGAAGAAAAATGTACTATTCAGCATCCTGACCTTGGCTGTTTGCTTGCTCAGCGGACAATCGGTCTGGTCTCAGGGAGCAACCTCCTCAAGTATGTCAGGGAGGGTAGGCAGTGATGTAGAATCTCTGCCGGGGGCTACAGTGGTGGCCACGCATACACCGTCGGGTACCACCTATGGAACTACAACAAACGAAAGCGGACGATTCACCATTCGCAACATGCGTGTTGGTGGCCCTTATACCGTTAGGGTGAGTTTTGTGGGCTATGAAGAGCGCAATTATGAAGGAATCAATCTCACTTTGGGAGAGAACTACGTGCTCAATACCACCCTTAGAGAAGGTGTGCAATTGCAGGCCGTGGATATTTCTGCTTACAGCAATGAGCAGCTCAACAGCGAGCGCACTGGGGCATCCACCAAGATCGGCAATGAAAAGGTACAAAAGATGCCCACGATCAATCGAGGCTTCAATGACTTTACCAGGCTCACTCCTCAGGCCAATATCGCCGGCGGAGCGATCTCAATTGCCGGTGCCAATAACCGTTTCAATCAAGTAACCATCGATGGAGCCGTTAGCAATGATGTATTCGGCCTTTCTGCTACGGGCACCAATGGTGGCCAAACAGGCACTTCACCTATAAGTCTCGACGCCATTGAGGAATTCAATGTGGAAATCGCGCCATATGACGTGCGTCTGGGAGGTTTTGGCGGTGGTGCCATATCGGCCGTGACACGCTCTGGAACCAATAACACGGAGGGATCGGTATTTTTCTACCACCGCAATGAAAACCTGACAGGGAGGACCCCCGGGAGCATCGAGCGCATCAACCTACTCAATGATCCAGAATTTGAGCGGCAGCCCCTCGATGGCTTCACCGATAATCAATGGGGAGCCCGTATCGGTGGTGCTCTTATCAAAGATAAACTCTTCTATTTTGCCAATTTTGAGCGAACTACAAATGTATCACCCTTGGCATTTGCGCCAGGTACAGCAGAGTCGGTCATCTCTGCCGAGGATGTAAATGCCATTGAAAACATCGCTCGGGAGGTTTATGGCTATGATCCAGGTAATGCTCTAGGCAGGCAAGAGCGCACCGAAGAGTCTATCAAGATTTTTGGTCGTTTGGACTACAACATCAGCGATAAGCACCGCCTTACCCTCCGACATGCATTCACCCGTGGAGAAGCAGTGCAATTGAACCGTTCTCGGAATTTTACTGTCTTTTCCAATGGTGCCATTTTGCGGGAAAGCACCACCAACTCTACAGTTCTTGAGCTCAATAGCAACTTTGACAATGGGATGAGCAATAATCTGGTGGCAGGCTATACCTCAGTAAGGGAGCCCCGGACAACTCCAGGAGACCCTTTTCCAAGGGTGACGGTAAGACTCGAAGGGAATGCATCAGTAGCCCTCGGTGCGGAGGCTTTTTCCACAGTAAATCAGCTGGATCAAGATATTTTTACCCTTACGAACAACTTTACACTTGACCGTGGCAAGCACACCTTGACCTTTGGTACCCACAATGAGTTCTACAGCATCTACAACGCTTTCATCGGTCAGGCTTTTGGTGATTATGCTTTTCGCAATATCGATGACTGGGCCAATGGTGCGGCCACTTCATTTACTGCACAGTACAGCCGAACTGACAATCCACGTGAGGGTGCAGAATTTATGGCTGCTCAATTTGGGATTTATGCGCAGGACGAATTTTCTGTTTCTGAGCGCTTAAAGCTGACTTACGGAGTGCGCTTCGACATGCCTGTTTACTTTGATAATCCACTGACCAACGATGACTTTAACGATTCTTTCATAGGCCGCGATCTCACGGGTCAAAACAACAGCGATTTGCCAAAGCCGGTTATCATGCCTTCTCCCAGAATTGGTTTCAATTGGGACGTAAGTGGTGATAGAAGCACCCAATTGCGTGGAGGAACTGGTTTGTTTACCAGCCGCTTTCCATTTGTTTGGGTGAGTGGGGCCTTTACCCAAAACGGTATTCTCCTTGACAGGAATCAGCAATTCGTAAATGCTGATGTTTCTGTGTATGACGAATTGGGAAATCCGGTGCTGCCTTTTGAGCCTGACCCAAACAATCAGCCACAGCGCGATCCTGAGGCCTTTACACCCGGAGGAAACATTACCATCGTGGACGAGAATTTCCGATTGCCACAGGTATGGAGAACGAATATTGGGATCGATCAGGCCTTTGGAAATGGCTTTATCGCCTCTGTGGATGCGATGTACTCCATGAATCTCAATTCATTTCGATTTACCAATATCAACCAGGCTGGCCCTGTGGGGCGTCTCAATGGCGCAGACAATCGCTTGGTGTGGGCTTCATCTGGAGGCGATCGACGAATTTTGCCCAATTATTCGGAAGTGGTATATGTGGACAACATCAATGAAGGCTATTCATGGAATGTAACAGCTCAGATTCAGAAGAACTTTCCCTTTGGGCTCTACGCGTCGCTCGCGTACAGCTACACCCGGTCTACGGATGTATTTCCAGGTACTTCTTCGCAAAACCAGTCTAACTACTACCGTGTGGCCAGTGTGGACGGAAGCAATTATGCCAGCCTCGCCAACAATCCATTCGACCTGAGGAGTAGGGTTACCGCCCTTGTGTCTTACACCAAGGAATATCTGCAGACTGCTTCTACCACTGTAAGCATCTTCTACAACGGGCAGACCGGAGCGCCCTTCTCATATGTATATGGCGGTCGTAATGGTGGCGATGTGAATCGCTCAACATTTTCAGGTTCATTGGGCAACCACTTCTCTCTGATTTACATCCCTCGTCACGCCGGAGAGATCAATTTTGTAGAAGCGGGAGGCTTGAGCCCTGAGGAGCAGTGGAACCTCTTTGATGCCTTTATCAATAGCGATCCTTACCTGCGTTCGCGCAGAGGTCAATACGCTGAGCGCAATGGTGCAAGAGCTCCATTCGCCCATCAAATTGACGTGAAAATTCTACAGGATATTTTCACCGATATCGGCCCAAACAGAAACACCTTGCAACTTTCATTGGATATTTTCAATGTGGCCAATCTCATCAATAAGGATTGGGGCCGTCAATTCAACTTCGGCAACAGCTTCTTTGACAACACCTCTCGACTGCTTAACCTCGAGGGTTATACCGATGATTTGGAGCCCATTTACAGTTTCAACAGAAATGCAGTTCCATTTGGTGAGCCATGGGAAACCTCTGATGTGCCCATCGGTGGATCTCGTTGGGTGGCCATGGTTGGTGTGCGCTATCTCTTCAATTGATAGCCGCATCTAGCTGGCCGCAGAAAAGGAAGCACTTCATCTCAGGTTGAAATCAGAGCCCCTTGCTTTCTCGCAAAGTAGGGGGCTTTGTCTGTTTTTAGAACCGGGGGAAGGAGGGAAGCGGACAAGGCTGAATAGAACTGCTTCAATGAAGGAGCGATTCTCTTGTAATTTTAAAGGTGTCGCCTGTCTCGAGGCCCCGATGCACATAGTACACCCATCCATCCTCTACTTTGATTTGCCGGGGAAAACGGTTCTTGAGCCGAATGGGATGGCCCGCTGCCCCGGTCATTGGGCTCACATGGCGCAAAAAGGTACCACCGCCTTTGGTGAATATCGCGTAGCAACGACCACTTTGCTTATCCTGCACCATGCCCTTGTATCGCTCATTATCAAATTGGTGGTGGTACATGGGCACGGAGTCGATGGCCAGCCCGCGCATGTCGTGGTGAAAAATCCAAGCATTGAGCTGGTCAAAGATGACCATTTGATCAAAGTACTGCACCGCCTCTGTATGCGGGTATGCATAGTTCACTTCCGTGAAATAGGACCGCACATACGGAGCAAAATACATGGCATCGATGCCGTATTTCTCTTCAAGCTCTTGAGCACGTCTGTACTCCATGGCATTCAGCATGCGAAAATCACTGGGTGCCTCCTTGAAGTAGCGCTCATTTCGGATGGTTCGGATCGACACAGTAGAATCTCTGTCGACCATATACAGCCCGTAATTCACCTGTGGCACGATAGGTAGCATTTCTGTAAAAAAAATGCTGCGCTCACCCTTGCCACGAAGGGGAATGATTCGCGATTCGAAGAAGTCAGGATCCACCTCCCTGACACGGATGCCATCGTATTGGCGGAGTACTTCCAGGTAGTAGTCGACACCGACCACATAGAGATTGCCAAACAAATCCTCGTAGAGTCCTACAATGTGATCGGGCAGGGTAATCCGCTTTAATTCTTTGCCGTAGCGCAAGAATGTGAGGGCATTTCCCAAATAGGCCTGCGGCTCTGCGGGAGTACGGGGTTTGAATTCCATAAAGGATAGCACCACGAGGGTATCATTGATGAAGGCGAAATCCCGCACATTTTCGAATGATTTCTGGTAGATGAGTTCTGATTTCCTGCTTCCGTCCGTTCCTCGCAATACATTGATGGCTGGCGATATGTAGATGAGCAGGCTGTCCTCATAGCGGTAGCGGCTATAGGGTATGCGGCGCGTATTGTAGCCCACACTGCTCACCACCAGATTCTCACCCCGGAGGATATTAAATGAGAACTCGCCTTTGCTATTGGTTCGGCGTGAGTACTTGCCTGTGCGCACTTCCACGCGCGATAGTGGCTTACCGGTGGCTCCATCGAGCACGCGCCCGCTGAGCGGCCTCTTGGATTGTGCACTGGCTTCAGGGGCATGCGAGAGCAGCAAAAGGCAGTACAGCACTGCAGCAATTACATACATTCCTTCGGCTTTTCGCATACCTTGTTCGGCTAGCTTGCGCAAAATTTAAGGGCATTATGGTATTTCCTCTGATCCCTTTTGGCTTGCCCGTTTCCAATTTTCTTAACCACGCCCTAAATTAGCACACACAAATCATTCCCAGGGACGTCTTGAGGTGATAAGATTAAGAATTCTTAAGACTATCGCATTTCCTTCTTGTATTGTAAGTGGACATACTAATCTTGTTTATGAGGCACTTAGGAATTGCAATCGCTAGAAATCATGTTGGACTAAGGTTCTCAAAACTGTTTCTCATGATAATTATAACACAGATAAGCAGATTGTTACGCAATATTTTGGCGTTCTATCTACTCATCAATGATCTGGGGATTTTCAGGTAGCTCAATCTTGCAATTGGCTGTGCTTACAATTCCTTAAAACTTAAATGATGCTAAGTGGTTTTATTCTCCCATTGCATTATTGACCTTTGCAGCTTTATTCCGCTTTTCATTGAAGGCTATTCTTCTCGTTTTCTGTTTTTTGCCCCTGCTTCTATCGGCACAGGATCGAAGTGGCTTCACTGGCAGGGTCATGGAAGCCGATTCCGGTGAACCCATGCCTTTTACCAATCTGAGTTTTCTCAACCCCCTTGACTCCAGTCTTGTAGGCGGAGTGACCTCCGATTTGGAAGGTCGTTTCGAGATTGTCTTACCCGCCGGAGACTATCTGCTTCGCATCAGTTTTATCGGTTATGCCAATTTTTACCAAGAGGTAGAATGCATGGAAGGTAAGATGACGAAGCTTCGCAAACTTGAACTCAGTGTTGGTTCGCAAAATTTAGATGAATTCGAAGTCAAGGCCCTACGCGCCACTTTCACCAGCGATATTGACAAGCGGGTTTTCAATGTGGAAAATTCCATTCTCGCAGAGGGCGGAACAGCCATCGATGTTCTCGAGACTTTGCCTTCCATACAGATAGATGAGGAAGGGGGTATCCGAATGCGCGGTAGCGGGCAGGTGTTGATTTACATCAATGGCCGACCCACCAATCTCGAAGCCGATGATGCTGAAAGCATTTTGGCGCAATTTCCCGCCAACGTGGTGAAAAATATTGAGCTGATCACAAACCCCTCTTCGCGCTACGACGCCGCAGGCTCAGGGGGCATCATCAATATTGTGCTCAAGAAGGACACCCGTCGCGGCTTCAATGGCCGGGCAAATGGCTCCGTGGGCACCCGCAATAAGTATAATTCAGGGGTCAATCTCAACTACGGCTCCGTGAAAACCAATTACTTTCTCAATTACGATTTCAGGTATGAGGAGCGCTTCAGCGAAAATACCACTTTGAGGGAAGCTTTCCTGCCCGGTTCATCCCGCTTTTTGGATCAGGATTTTTTCTCCTTGCGGACCAACTGCGGTCATGTCTTGCGCACAGGGATGGATCACAGCTTCAGCGAAAAATCCAACCTGAGCATATACGGACAGGCCAATGTGAGCAATAACATCCGCCACAATGATTTTTCACAGCAGTTGAGCAATGCCGAGGGAGGACTGGATAGCCTTATCTCACGCAATGTTTTTATCGAACGCTTTCAGGTGAATCTCGAGACAGGTCTTAATTACACACTCGACATCGACACCACAGGAACCAAGCTCGCCTTCAGCAGCTCCTTTGCCTACGATGACAGGGAGCATATTGAGTATTTCAATCAGAGCATCGCCTACGGAATTTTGGATATACCTCCCCGTGTGGAGCGGCAGAATTTTGGCAGACCACGATCCAATCAGCTCTTCCAGGCGCAGGTGGACTTTGAGAAGCCGTTGAGCAAGAACCACAAGATCGAGCTCGGTTCCAAATCTACTCTGGAATGGGATGACAGGATACAGGTTTTCGATGTTTTTGACTTTTTGGATAATAGCTTTATCCGAGACGATGTAGTGAGCAATGAAGTTGATTTCAATCGAAATGTGCATGCGGTATATGGCATTTACCGGGGCAAGATTGGTCGTTTGGGCTATCAGGCCGGCTTGCGCATGGAGCATACCACAGAGGAGCTCCTTGCTGCCGATATGGAAGAGGCCGTAGAAAACAATTATCTCGATCTCTTTCCAAGTGTTTATGTATCATACGATCTTACCGAGCGCAGTGATCTATTGGTCAACTACAGCCGCCGCATCAACCGCCCCAGCTTATGGGCATTGGCTCCACTGCTCAATGTGCGCGACCCCCTCAATCAGCGTATCGGCAATCCAATGGTAAGGCCGGAATACACCGATAGCTACGAGTTGGGTATGGCACAGTCTTGGAGTAATTGGTTTCTCACAGGTACGCTTTTTCACCGGCGCACTGAAGGCGCTCTCACCCGCGTTTTTGTGGACGGCGGCGACAACAATGCCTTGCTCACCTGGGTGAATCTCAATCGGGAGTTGGCAACGGGTTTTGAGTTGATCAACCAATTTGAAGTGGGCAATTGGATGGATGCTACCCTTACGGGAAATTTTTTCTACAATGAGGTACAAGGAGGGGCTGCGAATCCTGATTTCAACAACAGCAACTTTTCATGGACGATCTCCCTACTGGCCAATATGAAGCTTGGCGATTGGGCTACGGCCCAAATTAATGGTAATTATCGGGGGCCGATGGTGAGACCACAGGGAATCATCAAGCCGATATATGGCATCAATATAGGTTTGCGAAAGGAGATACTCAACGGTAAGGGCACGCTTGCCTTCAATGTGACGGATGTGTTCAACACGCGACGCTTTATCATCGATATCGAAGATCCTGCCTTTGCGCAGCAGCGCACATGGGATTGGGAAACACAGATCGCCACGATTTCATTTACCTACCGATTTGGAGGCTACAGAGACAAACCCCAGCGAGGAAATGGTAGGGGAAATGGCAGCTTGAATGAGGGAGAGTTTTGACGGTGAGGTGTTTGACGTGGAGGGCGTGTTAGGGCAATGGGCAATGACTTGGAGGGCGTGTTAGGCAATGGGCAATATGCAATTGGCAATGACGTGGAGGGGATGTTAGAATGGGCAATATGCAATTGGCAATGAAGTGGATAGCGTGTTAGGGCAATTGGCAATGACGTGGAGGGGGTGTTAGGGCAATAGGCAATGATGTGGAGGGTGTGTTAGGTATTGGCTCTGATGTCCAGTTTGCGAATCATGTCACTGCTGTAACCACCGCTGTAGGCGCCGTAAGCGTCGATCAGCACTCCGCGCTCTCCATCGCTTGATTCCAGCACGTATATGACACTCATGTCACTGGGATTGCTCTTTCCCTCAAAGCGATAGACCTCAACGATCTCGAAGTCGTCAGGGTGGAGTTTCAAGTCGGGGTTTTGCACGCACTGGAGGAATTCTCCCTTTTGGGTAAAATCGAGTTTGAATCCGCGCTGCTGCAAATCTGTAGTCGCTTGTGAAAGGGTTTCGTAAGTCTTCATAGGTCTTGTTTTTTGCAAAGAAGCTCCATTTGCTCCCATAGCCTAATGTACCATCATCACAGTGAAGCAGCAAATTCAAAGTAGAGATATTCCTTTATTTATGGATTTTTAGCGCTTGCCGTATATTCGCTCTCCGCGAAGGGGGCATCGGGGGCCTGCTAATGCTAAGCCTCAGGCTGCGAAATTTTCCTTCACATGTAGTAATACCCACACGCTCCACAAATGAGTACATACCAAGCGGTATTTTTTGTTTTTGCATGCATAGTATTGTTTCTCTACGGGCTGAAGGGCTTCAGCGAGGAGATCAAGAATGTGGGTGGGGAGCGCCTCAAGAAGACCTTGGGCGGGCTTACCCGCAATCGCTGGAGCGCATTGGGACTGGGAGCACTCATCACAGCTATCATACAGAGCAGCAGTGCTGTTTCGGCCATGACGGTAGCCCTTGTGGATGCAGGGGCGATCTCCTTCACCAATAGCCTCGCCGTGCTGCTCGGAGCAGGCATCGGTACATCAAGCACAGTGTGGTTGGTCAGTCTCAACTTCATGGATGCCGGCATTTATTTCATGGTGATAGGCTTTGTGATTGGATCCCTACCATTTCGCATCTCCTTGATTGGCAAGAGTCTTTTCTACTTCGGCTTTATCCTCTTTGCCTTACTCTTGCTCAGCGATGCACTGGCACCCGTAAAGGAGTCGCCCCTCATATTGGAGACCTTAAGCTCGGTCGATCACATCATGGTAGCCCTTTTGGCAGGCCTGCTCATCACGGCTCTGGTACAGTCGAGTTCTGTGGTCGTGGGGCTCTGCGCCATCCTTGTTCAGGGCGAATTTTTGCAGCTATCCGATGGCATTGGCATCCTCATCGGTGCCAAGGTGGGCTCCACGAGTACTGCCTTGCTCGCTTCCCTGAAGATGAGCGAGAGCGCGCGTCTTACTGCCTTATCCAATTTCGTCTTTTTCATCTCTGGAGCCATCGTCTTTTTGCCATTCACCTCCTTGCTCGAGGATCTGGCAATTTCACTCAGCAGCAGTCCCGGCATCCAGGTGGCCTATTGTCAGCTCATTTTTAGCGTATTCATCGCTCTTATTTACGTGCCCTTCATCGGCCCATTTGCCAGACTTATGCTTCGATGGCGTCCCATAGATCAAGATTCCTGAACTTTTGCAGGCTCCGATCGCCCTCAGCCAGCTGTCAGGGTACTCACTTTCCTTCAGCTTCCACAAAAATGGAATTTGCCGATGAGCTAAGCCGCCCTCAAATATAGCAGGCGTTTGGGCGAAATGTCCCTATCACTGCACCCGAATGCAAAGGCCGGGTTTGACAAAAATGCTACATTTGGCGAAAGCCAAAAAAACCATCTCATGTATCAAAAAAACAGCCTCTGGATCCGAAACATCTTTTTTTTATTCGCATTAGCTATGATGGCTGCCTGCGCCGGGCCTGGCGATAATGGAAAGGAGCACCAACCTGATTCCGGCGATGAGCCTTCTGCCAGCGGGGATTTTCAATACCTCACTGAGCAATTTGCCGATGTAAAAATTCTCCGCTATCGCATCCCCTCCTGGGATAAGCTCACCCTGGATCAAAAGAAGCTGGCCTACTACCTCAGTGAGGCCGGTCTGGCAGGTCGCGACATCATTTACGATCAGAATTACCGCCACAATCTGGCGATTCGCAGGGCTTTGGAGCAGATATATTCCAGCTACGAGGGCGAGCGCAATACGGAAGACTGGCAGGCCTTTGAGCTATACCTCAAGCGCTTGTGGTTTGCGAATGGCATACATCACCACTACTCGGGCGATAAGTTTGAGCCGGGCTTTGAAGCCTCCTATTTGCAGCAGCTGATGGAAAGTACAGGAATCAGCTTGGACGAAGAAGCCTTGAAAGCCATATTTGATCCCAATTTCGACCCCAAAAGAAGCCGCAAAGATGGTGAAGACCTGATAGCCTCGAGTGCTGTAAATTTCTACAGCCCCAATCTCACCCAGCCGGAGGTGGAGGCTTTTTACCGCCAGAAGCGCAAGAGCATTGACAAAAAGCAACCCATCTCACTCGGCCTGAATAGCCGTCTGGTGAAGGGAGAGGATGGCGAGATCTATGAGGATGTATACAAGGTGGGTGGTCTCTACGGGCCTGCTCTGGAGCGCTCTGTGAGCTGGCTCGAGAAGGCCGCCGATGTGGCCGGTAATCCCCAGCAGGAGGAGGCCCTTCGCTTGCTTATACAGTATTATCAAACGGGCGATCTCGCTACCTGGGATGCCTACAACATAGCATGGGTGCGGGATGTATCGCCTACAGTGGACTACATACAAGGATTCATCGAGGTGTACCAAGACCCGCTTGGCTACACCGGCAACTACGAGAGCATCGTACAGGTGCGCGACCTCGATGCTTCGGAAAAGATGAAGGTGCTGGCTGAGAATGCACAGTATTTTGAGGACAACTCGACCACCATGCCCGAGCATAAGAAGGAAGAAGTGACGGGTATATCCTACAACTTTATCAATGTGGTAAGTGAATCGGGTGATGCCTCACCTTCCACACCTGTAGGGGTGAACCTGCCCAATGCCAATTGGATACGTGCACAGCATGGCTCCAAGTCTGTAAGCCTTGGCAATATTGTTGAGGCATACGACAAGGGTGGTACAAAGGGCTTCAACAAGGAGTTCAGCCACGACAGTACTGAGATGGCGCTTGCGCGCAAATACGGAAGACAGGCATCCAAGCTTCACACTGCCCTGCATGAAGTGATAGGCCATGCGAGCGGTAAGATCAATGAAGGCATTGGCAGCCCGAAGGAGTCTCTGAAAAATTATGGAAGTACCATAGAAGAGGCCCGAGCTGACCTGGTGGCGCTGTATTTCATCATGGATCCCATATTGCTGGATCTGGGTGTGATGGATCATATGGATGTCGCCAAATGTCAGTACGATAGTTATATCAAGAATGGACTCATGCTCCAATTGCGCCGCATCAAACCCGGAGACAAAATTGAGCAAGACCACATGCGCAATCGCCAAACCATTGCCGCTTGGGCCCTTGAAATGGGCGCTGATGAAGGCCTAATCGAAAAGGTGAAGCGCGATGGCAAAACCTACTTCAATATCACCGACTACGAGAAGCTTCGCGAAATCTTTGGAGAGCAACTGCGCGAGGTACAGCGCATCACCTCCGAGGGCGACTTTGAGGCCGCTAAGAAGTTGGTAGAAAAATATGGAGTGCAGGTGGATCGCGAAATCCATGCTGAGGTGCTCGCGCGATCCGAGCAGTTCAAAAGTGCTCCCTACGGCGGTTTTATCAATCCGCGATTGTTGCCGGTCGAGGAGGAGGGAGAGATCGTAGACATTCGCGTGGAATACCCCGACGATTTCAGCAAGCAGATGTTGGAGTACGCGGCAAGGTACAGTTTTTTGCCTTGAGCGAACAAGCCTTCGGGTAGCCTTGAGCCGCAGCTATGATGAATTCTTAGGGCAAATTAATGCCTTAAGAAGCCATTCCATGAATATGAGCTGAACGCGGCATTTGTGTCCCGCTTGCGGGTTTATGGAGCTTGCAGGGTGACTCAGCTCAAAACTTGGCATCAATCACATAGGGAAGCATCTTGCGCCATGATGGCCAGTCGTGGGGAATGTCATATCCCCACACATCGAGGTCGCAGGGCAAGCCTTTTTGCTGTAGCAAAGCAGCGAAGCGACGTGACGCATCCGGAGCTTCCCAATCACCCGAGCCCGTGAGGATGTGCACATGCTGGCTGCGCCTTATTTGGTACAGCATTTTCTCATCACTGAGGTTTTGGAGGTAGTGCATGGGGCTGTTGAAGTATACATCATCATCCCAATAGCCCTTGGTGTAGGAGCTTAAGTCATAGTCGCCGCTCATGGCGATGCAGCCATTCACGAGCCAGGGATTTTTGAAGAAAAGGTTGGCCGCATGCAGGGCCCCAAAGGAGGCGCCGCAGGTGTACACCTGTGTGTCTTGGCTGGTATTGTGCCGAATGTAAGGCAGCACTTCCCGGTACACATACTCGTTGAATTGGCTGTGGCGGATGGCTTTGTGGCGGGGATCCATATGGCTATTGAGCCAGCTCTCATTGTTGATACTATTGATGCTGAACACTTTAATTTTGCCGTTTTCGATAGGCTCGGCCAGTGCATCAATGAGCTGAAAGCGCTCGTATTCGAGGTAATCGGCGGCAGCAGTGGGCAGAAGCAGGAGCGCAAAACCGTAATGGCCATAGCTCACAATTTCCATGTCTTTATTCAGTACCGGGCTGTGCCAGCGGTCAATAATTCGTCGCATCGGAAAGAATAGATGAAGTTAATTCAGGCCGCAAAAGTGCATAGAAAAATTGGATTGGGCGCTCTACCCTCCCTCTGGGCCATGCCCGGCTGGGATGATTCACCGCGATCGCTGAGCGGCTGGGCTCAGCAGATATGCATGTTACCCCTTAAGCTTGTCGGAAGTGCAAGCGAAGTAGGTCTTTAGGATGTGGCGCCATCTCATTCTACCACAACATTACTGAAAAGCATGTACCCTTTCCAATTTCACTTTCTACATCAATTTGGCCTCCATGGAGCTCGACAATTTCCTGTACAATCGATAGACCTATTCCAAATCCTGTCTCACCCTCTGTGGACTGTGAGGAACCGCTCTCAAAGGCCTTGAAAATTTTGTCCAATTCGTCTTTAGAAATTCCTTGACCCTGATCGCGAACGTTGAAGCAGAAGCCGACTTCATTCGATCTGAGGTCAATCTCAATGCTTGTTCCCCTTTCGGAAAATTTAATTGCATTGTCGACCAGGTTTTGCAGGACTTGTTTTACCCGGATGGGATCCAAGGAAAATTCTCTTTGTTCGAGTGAAGCATTTACTTCTAAATCAATTCCTTTTAAAGCTGCCATTCGGCCCATTTCTCGTGCTATCTTTTCAGAAAATTGAACCAAATCTGTTGGCTTTTTATTGACAGTGAGCTTTCCTGATTCTATGCTTTGTTTATTTAGCAAATTATTGACGAGGTCGTAGGCATTGCGGGCTTCATCCAGTGTGATTTCGCGGTAGTCAGGGCCTTCATCAGAGGATTGATCCTCTTCCATCAATTGATGGATTCCAATGATATTGCTCAGTGGCCTGCGAAGGTCATGTGCTACGATGGAAAGAAGTTTGTTTTTCTCATCGAGAAGTTTCTTCAGCTTTGCAGTCGTCATTCTCAATTCCTGTTCGCGGCGTTTCAGGTCGATGCGCATGGTTTCCCTTTCGGTGACATCATTTTGAATTCCAACAAAATGAGTCAACTCGCCATCCGCATTCAAAATGGGAGAGAGTATGAGTTCGTTCCAAAAAAGCTCACCGTTTTTCTTGAAATTTTTCAGGAGAACTGTGCACGATTCACGATTTCGAATGGCTTCTCTGAGTATTGGCAGATCGGGCTGCTCATCCAAATCGCCCTGTAGAAAGCGGCAGTTTTTGCCGAGTACTTCCCGCACTTCATAGCCTGTGATCTTGCTGAAGGCCTCATTGATGTAGATGAGGGGCATATCGGGTTCTCTGGCATCGGCTATGGTTACGCCACAAACGCTCGAGTCAATGGCCTCTTTGAGTAGCTCAAGTGAAAGCTCTGCTAAAACACGTTCGTTGCCCGTAGAATTTGGGTGCATATTGACGAATTTAAGTTAAGAGGAAAGGGCTAGCGTAATAACTTAAACGAGTTCAGCGCGCATAGGCTACGAATAGCCATGCTTTCTTTGGGAAAAATAGACAGGTAGGAGTTTGCAATCGTCTATTCTACGAAATGGCACGATTGATTTTGGAAGTTTTGTGCTTTCACGGCACAATGTACCCGCCGGATATAGGCTGTACAAGGGTTCTCATACCTGAGTGGCCACCGATTTGGAAGGGAGTTAACCTCTCGATTCGGTCATTGGTTTAAATCACATCATGGGCTGGACATCACACATCGTTTCAACTCCCGAAGTCCTTTATGGAAAGCCTGTGGTGAAAGGAACCCGTATTTTGGTAGAGTTGCTCTTGGAGAAGCTGTCAAGCGGCGTGGGAGTGGATGAGCTGCTGTAGATGTATCCGGGCTTGTGCAAGGAAAATGTGTACGCGGCAATGCTTACGTGGCCGATGCGGTGAAGCATGAAAGCCATTATATAGTAGCTCACTATTAAGGGCTTTCGATAGCTTCGATGCCTGACAAGCACTTTCAATATTTGCGTTGACGAAGCACTCGGCTATCTTACAGAGAATTTCATCATTTATGCTATGCGGACTTACGAAAAGACCCAAGCAATAAGCCGTCTTGCATGCAGTCCTGCAAATAAGCGAAAACAGCCTGAAGAGAAATCTTGTTAAGCCGGGGATAGTTATCGAGAATTTCCGCCTCTGACCAGCCTTGGGCCAGTAAGCTTACAATATGCTCCATAGAAAGCCGTGTGCCTTTGATGGTCGGCTTGCCGTGGAGCACGTCCTTGTCGGAAACGATGTGGTTGCGCCAGTTCATGATTCGAAGATATTTTTTTGGAGGAGTTTCTATCAAGATTTGGCAGCAAAATATTTAAGGTCATGGTATTCGCACATTCTTTCATTTCTTGAATTGTCTCACTTGATGTCAACCAAACGCAGCCTGAAAAAGGGAGTACCTCTTCATACAGGTTCGGGTAGTGGAATGAAATTGAGTTAAAGAGATAGTACTACCTTTGCGCCCTTTTTGGCTAAAGAACCAAATGCACATGCGCACGACATGGGGAACGAAGCTTGAAAGACAGTTAGGCGCATTCATCGATGGACAGGTAGTGATGGTGTGATGTGTAGAGCGCGGCTTGTTATATAATTTCCATTCCCAACATGAAAAAAATCTTTAACCTCTTTGATTTTTCCCAAAAGGTGAATTACCGAACCGAGGTGCTTTCGGGGATTACCGTGGCCATGGCCTTGGTTCCGGAAGCTGTGGCCTTCGCCATGATTGCGGGCCTTGCGCCACTTACCGGTTTGTATGCAGCTTTTATGATGGGTTTGATCACCTCCATTTTTGGCGGGAGGCCGGGGATGATTTCCGGAGCCACCGGGGCCATTGCTGTGGTGATTGTATCTTTGGCCCAATCGCACGGTGTAGAATATGTATTTGCTGCAGTGGTGCTTTCGGGAATCATTCAGGTGCTTGCTGGCATTTTGCGCCTGGGCAAGCTCATTCGGCTCGTGCCTCACCCGGTCATTTTTGGTTTTGTAAATGGCTTGGCAATCATCATTTTTATGAGTCAGCTCGATCAATTTAAAGATGCTTCAGGTCATTGGCTCAGCGGTGCACAGCTTTATATTTTGTTGGGGCTCGTTTTGCTCACAATGTTGATCATTTGGGGCTTGCCCAAGCTTACCAAGGTAGTTCCGGCCTCGCTGGCAGCTATATTGGTGGTGTTTGCTATTGTGGTATTTGGAGGCATTGATACCAAGACGGTGGGCGACATGGCCTCCATCGAGGGCGGGCTGCCCCCTTTTCACATCCCACAGGTTCCCTTCACTTGGGATACTTTGATGCTGGTATTGCCTTATGCGGCCATCATGGCAGGGGTAGGCCTTATTGAGAGCTTGCTCACCCTCAACATCATTGATGAAATTACGGAAACCCGCGGCCGGGGCAACAAGGAAGCGGTGGCACAAGGTGCGGCCAATGTGCTCACCGGATTCTTTTCAGGAATGGGGGGCTGTGCCATGATAGGCCAAAGCTTGATCAACGTGAGCAATGGCGCACGTGCCCGCCTGTCAGGTGTGGTCGCAGCTGTAGGTCTCTTGGCATTTGTAATGTTTGGCTCGGGCCTCATTGAGGCGGTGCCTATGGCGGCCCTCACCGGACTTATGATTATGGTGTCCATTGGTACTTTTGAGTGGGCCAGTTTGCGCACTTTCAACCGCATGCCCAAGAGCGACATTTTTGTGATGGTGGCTGTGACCCTGATCACGGCCTTGTTGCACAACCTGGCGCTTGCGGTTATCATAGGGGTGATCATCGCTGCTTTGGTTTTTGCCTGGGACAATGCCAAGCGCATTCGCGCCCGCAAGCATATTGATGAGGCCGGGGTGAAACATTATGAGATATATGGGCCCTTGTTTTTCGGCTCGGTGACGGCTTTCAATGAGAAATTTGATGTGCTCAATGATCCGGATGAGGTGGTCATCGATTTTGCGGAAAGCAGGGTGGTAGACATGTCGGCCATTGAGGCTTTAAATAAAATTACGGAGCGCTACAGCAAGGTGAATAAAGAAGTGCACTTGAAGCACCTCAGCGCTGACTGTCGCAAGCTGCTTAACAGGGCTGAAGCCATCATTGATGTCAATGTGATGGAAGACCCTACCTACAAGGTGCTTACTGATGAGCTCTAGGGGTTTGTCCTGTGAGAGAACTATCTGCCAAGCAAATGAAGCGTATAGTAGGGCGTGCATGAGATAGGTCGGGAGCTTACGGAGGTGAAGTTTATTTGAAGCAACTTTTTTAATGTCATGTTACACGATTGGTACAATTTTGGAATCCAATTCCGAAATTGTACCAAATTCCCCAAAGTTTTGGTGTAAAGCTTTTTACTTCCTGAATTTTGCCATCGGTCATCACCTCTGGTGTCAAGCCAAGCTGAATGTGTCCGGTGATACTTTATCTTGACAGTCCCACCCAATACAGGACTCCACTGCAATGCCTCCACATTCGAAGCTTCACACCGCCAAGCTTTTCTCTCTATTCATCAACTTCATTATTGCCTTGCCAGGGCTACTCCTTGCGCAGGATACCCAGGAGGAGATGGAAGATGCGCTCGACGCCAATAGGGTGGAGGATATCGCTAAATTTCAGTGATTATTAGCCCAGTAGCCTTGCTCAGCAGTCTCTCGAGCTGATCCAGCTGTTTCTCCACACTTTTGAACTTAGAAAATAGCACGCGTTTGTGGTTATCAGAGATGCTCATAATCCAGGCTTAGCTTTTCCAATTTCTTTATGACAGCTTCCAGTGCGCCTATCACTTCTTCGAGTTCGTGCTCCAGCATGCGCTTGTCGGCTTTGGCTTGTTGGAGTATGCCCAGCAGCTGCCTTACGGTGGTTTCGACCTCGGCGCTCAGGGCCGCAGCCACCTTGCGCAGTGATTCGTTCTTCCTACACGCAAGAGAAGCATCTTGATGGATTGCGGCTGTCTCGCGACCCACATGCATTTTATGCCAAAAGCAAGAAGCCTCCTATCACATGAGCAAATACAGGAAACAGTCAGGGGCACCACATTTGGCGCCCCTGCATCCATCCGTGATTGTTTTCGGATTGATTGGAATATTTGTGTCTGGCCCTAGGGGCAATTTTAGTTTTGCTTGATCACTTTCAGAGTTTCGATGCGATCGTTTGCCCTGATCTCCAAGAGGTATAAACCCGATGGCAGCGCTTCGCTCACTACGGGCATTTGGTATTGCCCGGCGACCAAGCTCCCGGAGCCGTGTACAATTGAAACCGTTCTGCCCGTCAGATCGCGAAGCAATACTTCTACATTACTGTCATAAGGCACATCGAGGATCAATGTGGCTGATGTCCTGAAGGGGTTGGGGAACACATTGGTGTTGAAGCCGGCTCCGAGCTTGTGGGCAGATTCTTCATCCATCAGCTCATTATCGTTCTCATCTTGGCTACTTGCTTCCTTGCTGAAGCCGGGAAAAATTCCTGCGCATGATTCAATGTAGGCATCAAATGTAGCCCCTGATTGAGCCCAGAATCCGGGCCCTATCGTCACCGCCTGACTCGCCCTGAAGTGACCCTGAGAGCCACTCTGCATGATAAACTGGTTTATTAGTAAGCCATCATAACTGGCTTGGTTGCTGCCTACGTGTGAAATGAACTCCTGATTGGCTATGGTATAAGCGCCTGTGAGTAATGCGTTTGAGCTTACTACCTCAAAGCCCCTTATGGTATTTCGAGATAGGTTGAGTCGTTCGGTATTTTTGGATTGTTGGTTACCTCGACTTCTGACTATGTCACCACAGCTCCAGTCAATCGCATCAGCAGAGAATATGTTTTGCCGATGACAGCTACCGGCGCCACAAGCATCTTGATAGGCCATAACCGTTCTGAAGCACCCTGATGGATGGCCATATCCCGAATAGGGTATTGATCCAGGCTGGGTTGATTGATTTAAGGCGTGAGTGCACTTCGCGTTGTGAGCCAGCTCATGATGAAAAGTGAAGTTATTAAAAGTACCTATTCCTGTCACTGAAAATTGGCTCGAATAACTCAAACTCGTGTATGCTATGCCTGTACCCGAACTTACAATGAGCACACACTGGTCTGCTTTCCAGAGTGATCGCTTGGAGTGCACTTCATTCATGTAGCCTCCACAAGGTGGAGTCAATAGTGTGGAAGCAAAGCGACAGAGGTGCGTACTCATGCTGGCACTTCCTTCGAGGTACGAGGTTAGATATACATGCGCCAGTTCAATTTGGAAGTTGACTCCTGAGTTGGTGTAACCCGTGTTTGCAAGATTGACAAGGTTCATGATTTCCAATAGAATATTGGCCACTGAAACCCTTGCTTGAGGTGTGTAAGCTACAAGTACCCTGATCAGACACTCTCCTGTAGACTTGGCATCGCCCCCTACGGAAGTGTTGTTAACAATATCAGGATCAGTGAATGATTTGCGAACATCGGGCTCATCAGGAAGCTGAGGCTGGTCATCGCCATCCTTCAAGGAGCAGTTCTCTCCTGCTGATTGGTCAACGGTGAGCAATACGTGAACCCCCTTACCAAGTGGATGAATGGCGAAGGTGTTGTCTTCGAATTCAATATTTGCCACAATCATATCAGCACTGTAGGCGAGGTTTAGTCTCCCATAGTCAACGGTGGTGATGTGTCCTACCCACGATTTCATTCCCCCGTGTTCTACTCCTCCATCTCTTTTCTCAGCCACGTGCACTTCATTGTAAATTGGGATGTAGAGTAAATCTTCCTTCAATACCTCCATATTTACTTGCACGAATTCAAGGGCCAAAGTGGTGGGCAGTTCCTGATAGTGCCTGAGGTAGCGCTGCTGCTCCTCATCGAGTTCAATATTAGGTGCCTTCACGAAAAGATTCGCCGCCCTGTCCTTTGGGCTTTCGAACTTTTCAATCGCTTTGGAAGCTTCAAAGTCAAGCGTATCCAATTTTCGAACCTGCTGGGCAAGAGACAAGCTTGAAAATGATTCTTCTTGTGTGGATGGCGTCTCAGTATTTGGTCTGATACGTTCGTTGGCATAGCTGTTTAATACACAGAGTGCCATAAGGCTTATCCCTGTTATTTTCAATAGGCTCTTCATACTTTCTAGTTTGAAATTGCATCCAAACGCTGGCGCAGGGCCGCATTTTCAGAGCGCAGTTCATCACTAATCTTCTTTATTTCAAGAATGTACAGTGTGAGTTCCTCCACCTTCTCCACGGTTAAGCGCTGCATTTCGCCGAGGTCTATGCCACCCTGTGCTTCTACTTCAGCTGCCGATGGAATACCCGGCAGGTGCTTCTCCTCCTGTATAAATGCTTCAAGCTCATCAAGGCTCAGGCGCTCATGGCTTTCGCCAAATACGTAGTCAGGCCACTGTGAAGCCAACTGTACACGCATTTCGGTGCATATGGCTTTGCCATTCACCGAAAGTGCGTAACCGGCAGCTCCTGTTGTGGTACCTATCCTAAGGTTGCTTGACACGTATGCATTTCCACTCACTGCCAGCCTGTAGTTGGTACCCACTGTGGCGCTTCCTAAGCTCAAGTTGTTCTCCACAAATACATTGCCGGAACCGAAGTAGCCGGCCCAGTTAGCAGTACCTCCGGAGGCTTGACCGAATACACCAATACGCTCACCACCGCTACCAGAAGCGCTTCCCGTAACTCCGTAAGTGGTAAATGAACTCGTTCCTGAGCTAGTTCCCTGAACACCTGTACGGCCACCTACAGCACTGACTCCTGTACCATAGCCTTGGGCAGGAAAAGCAGTTACTGATATACCAGTGAGGCTAACATTTCCTTGAAACCCACTTGTTACCTGTAATACGGTGGTGTTCAACTGGCTCCTTACACGTAGTTGTGCGGCGCTGCTCGGACTTGTGCCTATACCCACCCTGCCATCGCTGCCTACTGTTACTCGGTCATCACCATTGGTTTGCAGACGCATGGCACCTGAACTCGTGTTGTTGGCTATGGTCAAGTCATTGCTCAATGCCGGCACCTGAAAAGAAGCTACCTGACTGCTGCCTTTGCGCAAGCGAAGCGTTACACTTCCAATGGCAGTTTCATTCTCAATGTTATAGCCTACTGATTGTGCTGAGCCTGTCAGTGTGGCGTTGTTATTGGAGACTGCGAAAGTGGTGCTCTCACCTGCCATGAGTTCCGCCGCTCCTGTGATGCTCTGCAAGCGCGTTGCTG
>SLDS01000165.1 GCA_007125175.1 Flavobacteriales bacterium | reverse complement strand
GACCATCCTATTTCCCTTTCACTGAGCCCAGTGCCGAAGTGGATGTGTATTGGGGCCTGGAAAATGAAATTGACCACCGCATTACCAAGGGTACAGGCTGGCTCGAAATCATGGGCTGCGGGATGGTGGACCCTCAGGTGCTTACATCATGTGGCATTGACCCTGAGGAGTATTCGGGATTTGCCTTTGGGATGGGCATAGAGCGCATAGCGATGAACCGTTTTCAGATTGGCGACATTCGGGCACTCTTTGAGAATGACCTTCGAATGCTGGAGCAGTTTCGCGGAGCCTGGTAATGTCGCAGCTGGAGTCCGATTCCAGCTAGGCAGTGCTTGAGCGCAGGGCGCCGAGCTACCACGCGCAATACTGAGCTTATACCTTGTCGAGCTTGAGGGTATTGGTCATTCCAGATTCCTTGATAGGCATGCTTGCAAGGTGTATGGTAAAATCGCCGGGCTTCACCAACATGCTCTTTTTCAATATGTACTTCACGTCATCCATGGTGTGATCGGTGCTCACCATCTTGTCGTAGAAAAAGGTTTGTACGCCCCATACAAGGCTCATTTGCGTGAGTATGCGTTTGTTGCCCGTAAAGATGAGGATTGCGGCCCGAGGGCGTTGGCTTGCCACCTTGAATCCCGTGTAGCCGGAAAAGGTCATTGCGATGATGGCTTTGGCTTCTACCCTTTTGGAAAGTCGTACAGCGTTGAAGCAGATGGAGTCGGTGATGTATCGATTCGCGTGCACCGCTTCCGGCGCTTCTTCGTGGTGGTAGATGTCGTCAACAGATTCTACTTCCTTCACGATTTTGGTCATCACCTCGATCACCCTTACGGGAAATTTACCTACAGAAGTTTCGGCGCTCAGCATCACTGCATCGGCGCCATCGAGCACGGCATTGGCCACATCGTTTACTTCGGCACGGGTGGGAGAGTTGGCCTCTATCATGCTCTCCATCATCTGTGTGGCTACGATAACGGGTTTTCCGTTTTTCAGGCTCCGTCTGATCAGCATTTTTTGGATCAGAGGTACATTTTGCAAGGGGATTTCTACTCCTAGGTCGCCACGGGCTACCATGATGGAGTCTGTTTCGCGAATGATGTCGTCGATATCTTCAATGGCTTCAGGCTTCTCTATCTTGGCCACGATGCGCGCGTGCTTTTCCCTCCTCTTGATCATGTGCCTCAGCTCGATGATGTCCCTCGCAGAGCGCACAAAGGAAAGGGCTACCCAGTCCACATCATGGTCCAGGGCAAATTCGAGGTCTTCGAGATCCTTTTCTGTAAGGCAAGGTTGAGAGATCTTGGTGTTCGGGAGGTTTACACCCTTATTGCTTGTGAGCAGTCCGCCGTGAATGACCTTGGCCTTTACTTCGTCTTTGCCATTGCTCTCAGTGGCCTCCAAAACGAGTTTGCCATCATCGAGCAAGATTCTTTCACCTACCTTCACATCCTGCGGAAATTCTGGATAGGTAAGGTAGAAGCGTTGTTTGGTTTCATCGGCTTTATCCTCAATGGTGGTGAAGGTCACATGGCTGCCGTCAACGAGTTCCACACCACCCTTGCTGATCTTCCCCACGCGAAGCTTCGGCCCCTGTAAATCGGCGAGAATGGAAGTGGCCGTTCCGAGTTTTTTGTCAGCAGTGCGAATGTTTTCGATCATCGCCTTGTGCTGCGCGTGGTCGCCATGGGAAAAATTGATCCGGGCTACATTCAAGCCCGCTTTGATCATGGCGGCGATGGTTTCTACGCTGTCGCAGGCCGGACCAAGAGTAGCAACGATTTTTGTTTTCTTCTGAATCATATGGTGAGAAGTACGTTTTGTTTCTGTTTGAGCTTCTCTAGCTCAATGGCAAACGCGAGATTAATGCCCTGTATGGCCCTGATATCGGTCAATATGGCTTGGGGGTCTAACTCTGGAGATTCATCAATCACCATGAGATAGTCTGCGCCCTTTTGTTCCTGCAGCAAAAATGAGCCTTTGTTTTTGTTTTGCACAAGCCGGAATATTGCGTGCTCATCAGCCCCACGTCCTTCATAGCGCGTGAATAGGGCATGCGGCTTCTGCTTGCCCGCCATTTCCACAGCCTCACACATACATAGGTTGAGCTCCAGACTCTTATTAAGCAGCCAGGCCAAGCGGTATGGTGGGAGTGAAGTCGAAATTCCCATCAATTGGTAGGGATATTCGTCGACGAGGCTTAAGGTGAATCGCGTCATGGCATTGCGTCATTCGAACACGAAGCTATGAAAAATATGCTCAGTCTGGCGAGAGCTTTTTGAGGGCCTCTGCCGAAGCTTGCTGTTCTGCTTTCTTTTTTGAGGAGCCTTTTCCGAACCCAAATGACTCTCCATCAAAGTATACTATTGAAACAAAGGTTTTTCGTCCTTTCTTTTCGTTCTCTGCAACTGTCTTGAATTGGATATCGACCTTTTTTTTATGTGCCAATTCGTAAATCCTGCTTTTGAAGTCGGCCTCCTCATCTTCCAATGCATTGAGATTGGCCTGCTTCTCGAGCATCTTTAAGATGGATTTGCGGCAGCGGGCATATCCCAAATCGCAGTAGATGGCCCCGAATATGGCTTCCAAGGCATTGCCCGCTATGGACTCAACGGCCTGAGCCGCCTGTGCATCTGTCTCGAGTAGTCCTTGAATTCCGGCGGCATTTGCCATGGAATTCAGGGTGGTGCGACTCACGATGCGGCTTTTCATCTTGGTGAGGTCTCCCTCTTCACTATGTGGATATTTATCGTAAAGATAATGTGCCACCACAGCATCGAGAATGGCATCTCCTAAAAATTCCAGGCGCTCATTGCTTTCAGCCTCCCCATTGTAAAGATTCTTTGAAGCAGACTTGTGGCGCAGAGCAGTGAGGTAAAGCTCCATCCTCTTGGGACGGACAAAAAATCCTGAGCGCAGCATTGCTGCTATTTTTTTCTCGCGCTCGCTAAGGCGCTTACCAAAAAATCCTGGAAGTTTCAGGCCCAAGTTTAGCCCCTGTATTTTTTGAAAATAGCTGAGGTATTGTGACCACCAAACCCAAAAGTATTACTCATAGCAACTTCCACTTCTCGCTTTTGGGCTTCATTAAAGGTGAAGTTTATCTTTTGATCAATCTCGGGATCGGGGTGCTTGAAGTTGATCGTAGGGGGAATGATACTTTCCTTTACCGCCAGTATGCAGGCCAGGGCTTCGATAGCACCCGCTGCGCCGAGCAAATGCCCTGTCATGGATTTGGTTGAGGAGATGTTCAGCTTGTATACATGCTCCCCAAAGAGCTGCTTGATGGCCTTGGTTTCAGCGATATCACCCAGTGGAGTGGAGGTGCCGTGCACATTGATATAATCCACATCCTTGGTGGTCAGCGAAGCATCTTCCAGGGCGCGCCGCATTACATTGAGTGCGCCGAGGCCTTCGGGGTGTGGGGCTGTAATGTGGTGGGCATCTGCCGACATACCACCGCCTGCAATTTCACAATAGATAGTCGCTCCGCGCCTCTTGGCATGCTCCAATTCCTCTAGAATGAGGGCTCCTGCACCCTCGCCCATCACGAAGCCGTCGCGGGTTTGGTCGAAGGGCCTTGAGGCTCCGGCGGGATCGTCGTTTCTTGTGGAGAGTGCGTGCATGGCGCTGAAGCCTCCCATGGCGGCCTCATTGATTGCAGCTTCTGATCCGCCACACACAAAGGCGTCGGCCTTGCCGTAACGAATCAAAAAAAATGCATCAATGATGGCATTATTGGATGAGGCGCAAGCCGATACCGTGGAGTAATTGGGACCTCTAAAG
Organism: Flavobacteriales bacterium; assembly: GCA_007125175.1. Lineage (GTDB taxonomy): Bacteria > Bacteroidota > Bacteroidia > Flavobacteriales_D > Cryomorphaceae > T3Sed10-241. Next base: position 17,345 of record SLDS01000165.1, on the reverse strand, counting down.
CTGTAGCGCATAGAGATCAAACCCGCTGCGATGTCGGCTATCATTTTTGGGATGAAGAATGGGTTGAAACGCGGAGTTCCATCTCCACGTGCATAGTTAATTACCTCATCCATGAAAGTTTTGAGCCCGCCGATACCCGATCCCCAAATTACTCCAACACGATCTACATCGAGCTCGGGATGTAGAATACCGGAGTCTTGCACAGCCTCTTCGGCTGCTACAACGGCATAGTGAGAGTAAGGATCGAGCTTGCGGGCTTCTTTCCGATCCATGTGGTCAAGGATGTCGAAGTCCTTTACCTCACAGGCAAACTGCGTCTTGAACCGGGATGCGTCGTAGCGGGTAATGGGACGAGATCCACTCTGACCTCTTTTCAATCCGTCCCAATATGCCGGGGCAGAATTTCCAAGGGGCGTGAGTGCACCTATTCCCGTTACTACAACGCGCTTGAGCTCCATATGCGAAAGATTACTTTACGTTCTTCTCAATGTACTCAATCGCCTGTCCTACAGTTCCAATCTTCTCTGCCTGGTCGTCGGGAATAGCGATGTTGAATTCTTTTTCGAATTCCATGATGAGCTCTACAGTGTCGAGCGAGTCGGCACCGAGGTCGTTGGTGAAGCTCGCTTCAAGAGTTACTTCTGACTCGTCAACGCCGAGCTTATCAACGATGATCTTTGTTACTTTTGACTTGATGTCTGACATAACAGTACTGGTTTAGTGTTAAATTTCGGTCTGCAAATAAATGAATAAAAGCCCTATTTACAAAATGCTCATAAGTATTCGTAAACCATCTTATGGACAGGCTTTTTGCCTATGTTTGGAACCTTGGCTGACGGGTGTGGCCAGCCCGTGGGGATGAGCAAATAGGCTCTCTCATTTTCAGGACGTTCCAGTATTTTCTCGAGAAAGTTCATAGGGCTTGGCGTATGGGTTAGTGAGCATAAGCCACACATTTGCAGGGCACTGATGAGAATGCCTGTGGCTATACCCAAAGATTCGTTGACATAGTAATGCTTTTGACGGCCTCCGCTGCCGGCATTGCTTTCTCCATAGAGTTGCTTGAAGATTGCGATTAAGTAGGGAGCATCCTCGAGAAATGCTTTGTGGTGGTCTGTGCCAAAAGGCCTTAAATCTTCGAGCCAATCTTCGCTCATTCGGCCGTGGTAGTTCTTGTATTCCTCGGCCTCAGCAGCTTCGCGTATTTGGCGCTTTAGTCCTGCCTCTCCCACAATGCAAAAAGTCCAGGGCTGCTTGTTGGCTCCCGATGGAGCTGTGGTAGCCAGCTCGACAGCTTTGCGCACAAGAGAGATGGGCACGGGGTCGGAGCTGAAATGACGCATGCTGCGACGCATTCTCATGCGTTGCTCAAAGAACTGCCAATGCGCACTCTCTGCGATTTCGCGGGCATCGGGGTCGCGAAATTCCACAAACCCTTCTTCGCCTTGATGATCTTTCATTTGCGTCATATTGCTCAGTATAGCTTAGTTTTGAGCCCGAATACCAATCTGAGTACTTATGCCGGTGAAGTTAGCGATTTTTGCTTCAGGAGGAGGCTCCAATGCACGCAGCATTATGGACTACTTTGAGCATAAGGACGATAAGCTACATGTGACCCTTTTGGTATCCAACAAGCCGGAAGCCGGAGCTTTGAGCCATGCGAGCGCATGCAATGTGCCGACTGTGGTAATCAGCAATAAGGAGATGCGCGAGAATCCCAATAAAATTCTCAAGGTCTTGGATGCGAATCAAATAGATGCTATCGCCTTGGCGGGATTTCTGGCCTTAATACCCGCCCAGCTTACGGAGCGGTATGCAGGCCGCATTCTCAATATCCATCCCTCCTTGCTGCCCAAGTATGGTGGCAAAGGCATGTATGGCATCCATGTGCACCGGGCCGTGGTAGAGGCCGGGGAGGAGGAATCCGGAATCAGCATACACCAAGTCAATCAGCATTATGATGAGGGCGAAATACGCTTTCAGCGCAGCTTGCCTCTTGAGGAGGGCGAAACACCTGAATCACTTCAGAAGCGCGTACTCAAGCTCGAGCACTTCTGGTACCCAAGGGTCATAGAACAAGAATTTTGCGTGGCTCCCAAGGCATGAAAGTAGAAATCTATACAGATGGAGCTGCCAGGGGAAATCCTGGCCCCGGGGGCTATGGCATCGTGATGATGAGCGAGGCCGGTCATCGCCGTGAAATTTCCGAGGGCTTTCGCCTTACGACAAATAACCGCATGGAATTGCTCAGTGTGATTGTGGCCTTGGAGAGCCTCAAGCGACCTGAGAGCACCGATGTGGTCGTATTTAGCGACAGCAAATACGTGGTAGATGCCATCGAAAAGGCATGGGTGAATAAGTGGGAAAGAACCGGCTTCAAAAACAAGAAAAACCCCGACTTGTGGCGCCGCTATCTGGACTTACAGAAGCCACGTAGCCTTCAATTCAAATGGGTAAAAGGTCACGATGGCAATGTGCACAATGAGCGTTGCGATCGATTGGCTGTCGAAGCATCCAAAAAGGAGAGCCTTCTGGTAGACGCAGAGTACGAGAGATTAAATGCCTGAGCGCTTAATATCAGAATATTGAAGAGAGTCATGGTTCAATAATTTCTTGCCAAATTACCGCTCCTACCATTGCAGATACCGCTCATCACTCTGTAAATCCCTGTCGCCGGTTATACCGCTTAGGTCATCGCTTATCACATTGTGCTTCATGCTGTAGGCCTGATTTCGGAGCTTTGCTATGCAAACCCAAAATACCCTAAGCCATGAAAGCACAAATGATCTTACCCTTTCTGCTCTTGAGTTTTGGCCTCTGTGCCACACCCATCCAAAGCAGCCATACAGAACCCGACTCCAGCGCTACCAAAGAATGCAAAGTGGAGGAGCGATCTTTGCTGAGCCCCTTTCAGGAAGAGCTTTTCTTCAAGGAGCGTTTGCAGGAATTGGTCGTAAAGCCCGTATACACCACTGTGGAGCAGCTGATTTACACCGAGCTCCTTCGGCAGGCCACCCGGATGCTAAGCGAAAAATAAGACAGCCTCGACGGAAATTGAATTTCGCAACATTCGACCCATCGCTATTGGCTGGAGCGGCTTCCTCAGGGAGCCGCTTTTTGCATCTCAGCGCTCCCTAAATTGCTGTTAAACGCCTGTAAGAATTAGAAAACGAGGCAATAGTTTTGCTCGGATATGTTTGAAGTAATTTCGGAGCACCCCTGCATTTCCCTCTCGAGGGGTCGATATTTCCAGAATACTGGCGCCGGGTATTTCAAGCCAGTCGCGAAGCACTTCATCCAAAGATTCAGCATCTTTCACAATTTGATGTGAAATGCCGTATGCCTTTGCCAAGGAGGCTATATCCACAGGGTGATGCGCTTCAAAAAATGGCAGCATTTCCTCCTGCTTACCGGGCCCGGGTATTATGCGAAAGATGCCTCCTCCGCCATTGTTGATGACACAAATTTTGAGATTCTTTGGAAAGTGGCGGTTCCATAGGGCATTGCTGTCATAGAGGAAGGCGACATCTCCCGTGATGAGCAAGTGCTTTTGATCACCTCTGGCCAAGGCCCAGCCGGCAGCTGTTGAGCTGCAACCATCGATTCCGCTGCTACCCCTGTTCGCATGACTTGGCATTCCTTCCCTGCCGCCAAAGAGCTGGTAGTACCGCACTGGGGAGCTATTTGCAAGGTGCAGCTGCAGCGGGGGGCTCAGCGCTCCCAGTAGGAGCTCAAAGGCTTTCATGTCCGACCATGGCACTTCGAGCAGGAAGCTTCTGTGGGCATCTTCGGCCACCACCTTCAGCTCAGCCCATCTAGAGGCATAATCGGCCTCCGACAAGACACCCGAATCGCCGCCCAGCAGTCCCTTGAAAAAGGCTTCAGGCTTGCAGTTTACCTCGAGACTTAAGGCGCAGAAGGTGTCCATGCCTTCATCTTGAGGGTGCACATGCCAATGCGCTTTGGGCGCATGGGTACGCAAGAGAAACTTGATGCGCTTGGAAACGATCATACCCCCGGTCGTGATCAGCAGGTCGGGCATCAGGCTCGCCCACTCCGGCCCCTGTCCCAATGGCATGAGCAAGCGGTCAATGGTGTCGATGCCCCTGCTAAGTGGCATATTGCTGGTGCTCTCGCTGAGCACCACCACATTCGGCTCCGCACTGAGTTCCTCAAGGGCAAGTCTTAGCTCCTCATTGTAGGGCATTTGCCCTATGAGAATCATTACGCGCTGGCAGCGCTTCATTTCCCTCCGCAATTTCTCGAGACGACCTTGCCATTCGGGCTCCTTCGTACCGGACAAAATCGCGGATGGATTCAAACTCCGGTAAAAGTGAGGCGATTCCTCCGGGCCATAAGTGCGGCTCTCATACAAAGGCTCGCTCAGTGGCGCATTGATGTGTATCGGGCCCGGCTGCAGCCCTGAAATTCTGTTGAGCAGGCGGCTGATTTCCCGACGATTCATCCACTCTCCCTCAGTATTGCGTGCATCTTCAATCAATTGGAAGTAGCCCTGCAAGTGCTTGCCGAATATACCCTCTTGCCTAATGGTTTGCCCATCTCCCTGATCCGTCCATTCGATGGGTCTGTCGGCGGTGATAACCACCATTGGCACCCTGAGAAAATAGGCTTCAACCACCGCAGGGGCCAGATTCACACCAGCAGAGCCACTCGTGCAAACCACCGCGCAAATTTTTCCGCTGCCCAAGGCCATTCCCAAGGCGTAGAAGCCGGCAGCCCGCTCATCGGCAATGCTGTGACAGCGAAAGAGTCCGCTCCCGGCAAAGCTGAGCACAAAGGGAGCATTCCGTGATCCGGGACATATCACCACATCCTCCACGCCGAATTGGCGCAAACCCATCACGAGGCTATACACCCCCTGCTTAGCGCTCATCATTATGGCTTGCGGCTCTCCCATATTTTCAGGCAAGAAATTTTTCCAAAGTTAGGGCCTTGAGCTCCGTTTCGCTCCACTCCTTCTCCAGCTCTGAGTCGGTGGTAAGTCCCCCTCCGAGGTAAAGTGCAGCTCGATCTTTCCAGAGCTGCGCACAGCGCAGATTTACATACAATGAGGCACCGCCATGCGGATCAATACAGCCCAGGTATCCAGTGTATAGCCCACGTTGGTGCTGCTCAACGCGCTCTATAGCTTTTCTGGAGTCTGCCACAGGCAGTCCTGCCACTGCAGGGGTAGGGTGCAGTTCCTGAGGCAAATGCTCCAATACACCCAACTTTTCAAAATCAAATTGGGTGCAAAGATGCTCTACGGCCCCTGCCTCCACAGTGTAGGGCCCCTTTTCGGTAAAGGACATCCCTCTGCCAACAAGCACAGAACGAATGTGTTCGCTGACAAACTCCTGTTCTTCAAGCTCCTTTTTGGGCCAAGCATCCTCTGATCCGGCTTTGCGCGTGCCTGCAAGGCTGTAGGTATGCCAGTGTCCATTCACACCCTTTAGCAATACCTCCGGGCTCGCACCCACCCAAATGCCAAATGAAGGATGGGCCATCAAGTGCACCAGTGCTTGCGGATATGCTTTTTCCAATTGCAACAGCAGTTCAAAGACATCGAACTCCGGGCTCAACACCTTCGTTTTGACCCTTGAAAGCACCAGCTTTTTCAATTCCGAATTGGCGATCACACCCATAGCTTCCGCAAATTCACGGGCATAGGAGGCGTAAGAACCTCCGGATTGCAAGTCAACTTTCCAGTCGGGCCATGAGAAGTGGCCTGCATGATCCTCTCGCAGATCTGCATCGCTTGTCGGTTCCATTTCCTGCCATTCCAGATATAGCTTTCCAGACCAATCTCTTGCGATAAAGCGGCTGCCCTTAGAGGGCCCTGTCCCGATCTCTCTTGCTTCCGCAAAATACCGAAGTTTCGATTCGCCCGGAAATCGCGCAAGACAGAAAGAATGCCCCTCCATCAGGGCCTTCCTCGCGTAAATTAGGCAGGCAGGCAGCGTCTCTACACTTGAGATTCCCGCTTTCATTGCGGCTGTATAATCATGTTGGTGAGCCTGCATACCGATAGCAGTCGCTCTTGCTCGTCGTATATCTTGATTTCCCATACGTGGGTGCGCCTGCCCCGGTGCAGGATTTGCCCCCGGGCCCGCACCATACCATCCTTGATGCTGCGCAGGTGGTTGGCATTGACCTCTATGCCCACTATTCCGGCCTTTGGGTCGCCCAGCATCAAGAAGCTTCCACAACTGCCCACAGATTCAGCGAGTGCTGCATTGGCGCCTCCATGCAATAGGCCGGCAGGCTGATGTACGCGTGGATTCACTGGCATGGTTGCTTCGAGAAAGTCTTCTCCAAAATCGGTAAAGCGGATGCCAAGCGTTTCCATGAGGGTGTTCTTGCTGATGGCATTGGCTTTCGCCAAAAGCGCTGCTTTGTCTGCTAGGGTGGGCTTCATTGATTCAGCGAATATACTATCAAGATTAACAAATAGAAGCCACTGCTGTTTTACTCTTGTTCGTAAATGCGAATAGAGGCCCTGATGCAGGTCTTTTTCATAGCTTTGTGGCCCTTTTCGTGAGTATGGTTTGGATTGCTCAAATGAGGCCAGCCAATTGTTGCGAATTCACACCCTTTTGCCTCTGTATGAAACACGATACCGTAACCCCTTACAAAAGTTCTGACCCCAAGAAGGTTCAAGTGGCTCAGATGTTTGACAACATCTCGCACAGTTACGATTTTTTGAACCACTTCTTTTCTCTGGGCATCGATAAGCTTTGGCGCAAGAAGGCCATTCGCATGCTGCGGAATTTCGACCCCAAGGAGGTGCTCGATGTGGCCACAGGCACGGGTGATTTTGCTTTCGCAGCCCTCAAGCTCGATGTGCAGAAGGTGGTGGGGATCGATATCTCGAAGGGCATGCTGAGGATTGGCCGCGAGAAGATCAGCAAGCGCGGAGAAAACGAACGCATGGAGTTTTTGGAGGGAGATTCTGAGCACATGCCCTTTGATGTGAATACTTTTGATGCGGTAACGGTGGGCTTCGGGGTGCGCAATTTCCAGAACCTCAAGGCCGGGCTCAGCGAGATTCACAGGGTGCTAAAGCCCGGTGGGGCCATAGCTGTGCTCGAGTTTAGCAAGCCCAAGCGATTTCCGATGAAGCAGCTCTACTTTGCCTATTTCCGCTTCATCATGCCGGTGATTGGCAAGATCGTTTCCAAAGATGCTGCCGCTTATACCTACCTGCCTGAATCAGTTATGGCTTTTCCCGAAGGCGAGGACTTCATTCGCATCATGGAGGAGGTCGGTTTTCGCTCAGCCCGCCAAAGGCCCCTCACTGGTGGCATAGCCAGCATTTATCTGGCAGAAAAATAAATATGTCGTAATTTCGTTGGAAGCTTCCGGCATGCAGCGCTACACCCACATTCTTTTGTGTCTTCTACTGTGCAACCTGCTTTCTTTTTCGCTGTATGCGCAAAAGAGGTCTCGTCCTATGCCTGTGAAAAACCTCCAAAAATTTGACGAGCGTCGCTACCACTTTGGCTTTATGCTGGGTTACAATGTTGCCGATTTCTATGTGGATCGGAGCAATGAATTTGATTTCGAGAGTCAGGTACTCACCGTCAACACCACCAATCAGCCGGGCTTCAACCTCGGTATCATCGCTTCGGTAAATGTGACCAAAAACATCTCTGTGCGCTTTCTTCCCACACTTACCTTTCAGGATAGGGAGCTGGTCTACCGCTTCTACTCAGGCACCGATAGCACCACAACCTTCAACAAGCGGGTGGAGTCCACCTTTATCGACTTTCCGATCAACATCAAACTTCGGACTGATCGTGTGAGAAACTTTGCGGCTTACGCTGTGGCCGGTGGACGTTTTAGTATTGATATGCAGTCTCAGCGCGATGTGCGCAATGTTCTGCTCGAGGAGCTCATTGTCAAGACAGAGCGCGAGGATTATTCCATGGAATTCGGCGGGGGATTCGACTTTTTTCTCAAGTATTTCAAGTTTGGCCTTGAGCTCAAGATGCTCGTTGGCTTGCCCAATATGCTTATCAATGATGGATCGCCTTTCTCTGAGCCCATCAACAGCCTGCGCACACGCGCCTTCATGATCACCTTTACCTTTGAGGGATAGCATGTCCGCGTCCCATTGCGACATAGTTTTGAGCCCCGCCCGCGCCACCGATGAGGAGCAGATCCGTGAGGCCTTGATCAATAGCGGAATAGCGCCAAATACCCCGTTCAAGGTTATTCGCCGCTCCATAGATGCGCGCGGCAAGCAGGTGCGCATACGCCTGCGCTGTGTCTTGGGTGCTGAGGCAAATGCCGCACATGGCTTTGTGCTGTGCGATGGCAATGTAAGCAGGGCACCCGAGGTACACATTGTCGGCATGGGGCCTTGTGGGCTTTTTGCGGCTATCAAGCTCATCGAGCTGGGCTACAAGCCCGTACTCATCGACAGGGGCAAGGACGTGCGCAGCCGACGGCGCGATCTCGCCGCCATCAACAAGCAGCACCTTGTAAATCCCGACTCCAATTACTGCTTTGGAGAGGGTGGCGCGGGCACCTACAGTGATGGCAAACTCTACACTCGATCCAAGAAGCGCGGCAATGTATTGCGCATCCTGGAGATATTGGTTGCCTTTGGCGCGAGCACAGATATTCTGATCGATGCCCATCCGCATATTGGCACCAACAAGCTGCCAGGCCTCATCACCCGCATCCGCGAATACATCCTGTCCTGTGGTGGCGAGATCCATTTTTCGCGCAAGCTGACCGACCTACGGGTGCAGGGCAATAGGCTCAGCGCCATTCAGCTCGATGCAAAGGAATGGCTGCCCTGCAAGGCCCTAATACTGGCCACGGGTCACTCCGCCCGCGATATATTTGAATTGCTGCACCTAAGGGGTATCGCTATCGAAGCCAAGGATTTTGCCCTTGGTGTGAGGGTGGAGCATCCACAGCAGCTCATCGACGCGGTGCAGTATCACTGCAGCAGCAGCCGCGACCCCTACTTGCCACCGGCTTCATACAGCCTCGCGGCTCAGGTGCAAGGCCGTGGCGTTTACTCCTTCTGCATGTGTCCGGGAGGCATCATTGCACCATGCGCCACAGCACCCGGGGAGATCGTGACCAATGGCTGGTCGCCCTCCAAGCGCAACAATCCTTTCGCCAATTCAGGTATGGTGGTGAGCATTACTGCAAAAGATTACTCGGCCAGGGATGGCGCGAACCCTTTGGCTGCCCTACGCTATCAGGCCGATGTGGAGAGGCGTGCGTGGGAACTGGGCGGTGGCGGACAAACAGCTCCCGCCCAGCGTCTTGTCGATTTTGCCGAAAGGCGGCACAGCAGCTCCCTGCCCAAAAACAGCTACCTGCCGGGATTGAAGAGTGCCATGCTGAGTGAATGCCTGCCCGCAGCAGTGTACCGGAGCCTTGCTCAAGCCCTGCCTCAATTCGGCAAGAAGATGAGGGGATATTATAGCAATGAGGCGATTGTGGTGGCTACCGAGTCGCGCACCAGCTCCCCGGTACGCATTCCCAGAAACGAAGGCCTGGAGCATCCCGCTGTGCAGGGCCTCTTTCCCGCCGGAGAAGGGGCGGGCTACGCCGGGGGGATTGTCTCGGCTGCGATGGACGGTGAGCGGGTGGCCGATGCCGTGGCCATGCGCCTTGCGGCAAAATCGAACAAGCGCTGAATCAGGATTTTTTGCGCAAAGCTATGGACAGCTCCTCAAGCTGAGCCCCATCCAGTGGCGAGGGAGCATCTATCATCACATCCCTGCCCGAATTGTTTTTTGGAAAGGCGATGTAATCACGAATGCTCTCAGAACCTCCCAGCAGCGCACACAACCTGTCAAATCCGAAGGCAATGCCACCGTGGGGAGGGGCTCCGTACTCAAAGGCATTCATCAAAAAGCCAAATTGAGCTTGAGCCTCTTCGGCGCTGAATCCCAATATCTCAAACATACGGCTCTGCAGGCTTCTGTCGAAGATTCGGATGGACCCACCTCCGATCTCAACACCGTTGATCACCAAGTCGTAAGCATTGGCCCTGGCATCGCCGGGGGAGCTGTCTAGCAGCGCAATGTCTTCCATTTTTGGGGAGGTAAAGGGGTGGTGCATGGCATGAAAGCGCCCGCTCTCATCATCCCACTCCAGCAGGGGAAAGTCCACTACCCACAAGGGCGCAAAGGTATTGGGGTCGCGCAAGCCCAAGTCACGGCCCATGTGTAGGCGAAGCTCACCCAATTGCTTGCGGGTACTGGCGAGTGAGCCGCTGAGTACGAGCAATAAATCACCGTGATCAGCACCTGCAGCTTTGCACCAGGCTTCCAGTGCTTCGGGGGAGTAAAATTTGTCAACGGATGATTTTACACTGCTTTCACCGAGGTATTTTACGTACACAAGGCCTTTGGCTCCGATCTGCGGGCGCTTCACCCAGTCCGTGAGGGCGTCGAGCTGCTTGCGGCTGTACTCGGCGCAGCCTTTGGCTACGATACCCAGCACAGCCTCGGCTTCATCAAAGATCTTAAATCCGTGGCCTTTGGCATGGGGCGCACAGTCGACAAACTCCATTCCGAAGCGGATATCAGGCTTGTCGGAGCCGTATTTTTGCATGGCAGTTTGGTAGTCCATCCGCGGAAAATCCGAAAGCTCCACACCACGCACCTCTTTGATAAGGTGTCGTGTGAGCCCTTCGAAAGAGTTCAGTATATCTTCTTGCTCCACAAAAGCCATCTCGCAGTCGATTTGGGTGAACTCGGGCTGCCGGTCGGCGCGGAGGTCTTCATCGCGGAAGCAGCGCACGATCTGGAAGTAGCGATCGTAGCCGCTCACCATCAGCAGCTGCTTGAAGGTTTGAGGGGACTGCGGCAAGGCGTAAAACTCCCCGGGATTCATGCGGCTGGGCACCACGAAGTCCCTGGCTCCTTCGGGAGTGGACTTGATGAGGTAGGGGGTTTCAATTTCTAGAAATCCCTTGCTGTCGAGGTAATTGCGGCTGGCTGCGGCAAGTCGGTGTCGCAGCAGGATTTTCTTTTGCAATACACCGCGCCTCAGGTCGAGGTAGCGGTACTGCATGCGCAGCTCCTCACCGCCATCACTATCGTCTTCAATGGTGAATGGGGGAGTTTCGCTCTCATTGAGTATTTTGAGCTCCAGCACTTGCAGCTCGATATCGCCAGTAGGCAATTTGGGATTTTTATTACTGCGCTCACGCACGAGTCCCCTTGCCGAGATGACGTACTCCCTACCCAGGCTCCTCGCCATTTCACAGAGGGAGCTATTTTCTTCCATATTGAAGACCAGTTGGGTGATGCCGTATCGGTCGCGCAAGTCTACGAAGGTCATTCCTCCCAGGTCGCGCGAGCGCTGCACCCAGCCTGCCAGTAGAACTTCTTGTCCGCAATGATCGAGGCGCAACTCGCCACAAGTGTGTGATCGGTACATGATGAGCGTGCTATTTCAATTGAGGGGCAAAAGTAAGAAGCTTTGGCAAAGCCTTGCAGTAGTAAATTTTGTTAGTCGAATTTTGTGCGCAGCTCTGCTCCTTATATGGTTTTGGGCCTTTTTCTTAGGGCCTTTCGGCAAAGGGCATCATCAATTTTGCTACTTTCGGCAGCCATGTCTATCGAAATTCATACAGATGAATACTACATGCGGCAGGCCCTTGCAGAAGCCCGTTTGGCCTACGAAGCCGGTGAAGTGCCGGTGGGGGCTGTCGTGGTGAGTCAGGGCCGCATTATTGCCAGGGCCCATAACCTCACCGAGCGCCTCAATGATGTGAGTGCCCATGCAGAGATGCAGGCCCTCACGGCAGCGGCTCATTTCATCGGAGGGAAATATTTGACCCGTTGTACACTCTACGTGAGCCTCGAGCCTTGCATGATGTGTGCGGGAGCCCTGCATTGGGCGCAGCTGTCGAGATTGGTATTTGGCGCTTTTGACCCGCGCAAAGGCTTTAGCACTTGGGACAAGCCACTCCTTCACCCAAAAACAGAATGGGAGGGAGGAATTATGGAAGAGGAATCAGCAGCATTGCTCAGGGACTTTTTTGCCGAAAGGCGGAAGGACTAAATCCTGCCACCGCAAAACTCAATCCGAAGGCTTGGGCAACACTTTTGCGTAAAGCATGCCGAAATGAACAAGCTCGCCCCAAGATTGTATCTTTGCAGAACCTTTCATTTCAAAATCAAAAACTGACAATATGTACCCCGCAGAACTTGTGGCTCCCATGAAAGAAGAACTTGTGGACGCCGGTTTTACAGAACTCAAAACCCCCATGGATGTCGATAAGACCCTGGGTGAGAATAATGGCACCGTACTCGTGGTGGTAAACTCCGTATGCGGTTGTGCCGCCGGGGCAGCCCGTCCAGGCGTGCTGCGCTCCTTGCAATCCGGCAAGAAGCCCGATTCACTTTGCACCGTATTTGCAGGCGTTGATGCAGAAGCTACTGAGCGTGCTCGCCAGTATTTTTTGCCTTATCCACCTTCTTCACCTGCCATAGCCCTCTTCAAGGATGGCAAATTGGTGCACTTTGTAGAGCGTCACCACATCGAGGGACGCCCTGCCGAGATGATCGCGGAGAACTTGAGTATGGCTTACGAAGAATATTGCTCCTAAGGACTATAGGTAAAAAACCCAAAACAAGGAAAACATGAAAACGAGCATCATCTTTCTATCAGGACTTATGCTGATGGCCTGCGCCGGTGAATCCGGTCAGACCGAAAGTGAGAGCATGGCAGCCTCTGAAAGCACTGCGCAAAGTGCAGAAGAGAAGAAGAGCAAAGACGGAATACTGGAACTCGGCAAATCCCTACCGGCCGCAGATGTGAAAATGAAGCACATCGATGGCAGTGAGCACAGCCTTCGGGAACTGGCCGGAGAGGAGGGACTTCTTGTCATTTTCAGCTGCAATACCTGCCCCTTCGTAGTCGGCAACCAAAAGAAATCGGAAGGCTGGGAGGGCCGTTACCCGGCATTGTTTGATCATGCGGAGCAATCTTCAATCGGGATGGCTCTGATCAATTCCAATGAGGCCAAGCGCGATGCGGGCGACGGACTTGAAGATATGAAGGAGCGCTATGAGCAGCAGGGGCTCAAGGGAGCATACCTGCTGGACGAAAACCACGTGGTAGCCGATGCCTTTGGAGCGCTTACCACGCCTCACGTGTTTCTATTCAACAAGGACATGGAATTGGTATACAAGGGAGCGATAGACGACAGTGTAGACAGCCCCGATGAGGTAAAGAACCCTTATGTGATGAATGCGATGAGCGCCCTTGTCGCAGGTCAGGCAATTGATCCTAACAGCACCAAGCAATTGGGCTGCAGTATAAAACGGGTGAAGGCCTGAGACCACTCTGAATTGCCATAAGAACCCATCGCAGAAACGCGATGGGTTTTTACTTTTGCAGCATGAATGTACTTGTGCTTGGATCGGGCGGCAGAGAGCACGCCCTGGCATGGAAGCTCGCGCAGAGCGAGCGCTGCAAAAAGCTGCTCATCGCTCCGGGTAATGCCGGCACTCTGGCACTTGGCGAGAATGTGGCCTTGAATCCTGAACGTTTTGATGAGGTAGCCGACTGTGTGCGCGACCACAAGATAGACCTTTTGGTAGTGGGCCCCGAGGCTCCCTTGGTTAGCGGTATCCGCGAATACTTTGAGGAGCGACCATCCTTTGCCCAGCTGCGCATTATTGGCCCCGGCAAAGCCGGGGCCATGCTCGAAGGCAGCAAGGATTTTGCGAAAGCTTTCATGCAGCGCCATGATATCCCCACGGCCCGCTACAAAAGCTTCGGTGCCGATGAGATGGATGCAGCTGTGGCTTTTCTCGAAGAGATGCAAGCTCCCTATGTGCTCAAGGCCGATGGTCTCGCCGCTGGCAAGGGGGTTCTCATCATCGATAAGCTAGAGGAGGCCAAAGCTGAGCTTAAGGCCATGCTCGGCGGCAAATTTGGAGAGGCCTCTTCGCGGGTGGTGATCGAAGAGTTTTTGGATGGAATGGAGTTGTCCGTCTTTGTGCTCACAGATGGAAAAAATTACGTGCTGCTGCCCGAAGCCAAAGATTACAAGCGTATAGGCAATGGGGATACCGGTCTCAACACCGGTGGAATGGGGGCGGTGAGCCCGGTACTTTTTGCCAACACTCCCTTCATGGAAAAGGTGCGAGAGAAAATCCTGGAGCCCACCATCGATGGTCTGGGCAAGGATGGCATACCCTATGTTGGCTTCCTGTTCATTGGGCTTATCAAGGTAGGCCTGGAGCCGTATGTGATTGAGTACAATGTGCGCATGGGCGATCCGGAGACACAGGTGGTGCTGCCCCGTCTCAGGGAAGACCTCTTGACCTTGATGGAGGCAGCCTGCAAGGGCAAAATCGGGAAGAACCGGAAAGCGCAAGCAGATCCGCGAAGCGCTGTATGCGTGGTGAAAGTATCAGGTGGGTACCCCGGCGATTACGAAAAAGGCAAGGAGATACATGGTCTCGGTGAGAATGGGGAGGCTATGGTTTTCCACGCCGGAACTGCTGCAAAAGATGGAAAGGTGCTAAGTGCCGGAGGTCGTGTGCTTGCGGTGAGCGCTTATGGCAAAGATCTGGGAGACGCGATGAAGGTAGCATACCGGGGGGCCGAGTCCATAGACTTTGAGAAGGCCTATATGCGCAAGGATATTGGAGGGGATCTGAGGGGCTAGTCCCTTGTCTGTAAATCCCGTAAGTACGATATAATGTAGCCTCTTGACTGTGGATTGCCCATGCGGGGCCCTGTGGTGAGATGCAGTCAGTAGGAAATTGACGAAGCCTGGCTTGCTTTGTCGCCCCAATTGGCTGGGGAAAACAAACTTATTTCAAGCCGCCTTCAGCCTCTGCTTTTTTGTTGTATTTGCCCTGCTGTACAATCCAGTAGAGCAATCCAAGGCTGATCAGCAAAACGAAGACCGTATTGGGATTGAGCAGTCCAGGCAACTCTCCGAGAGGCTCAAGCAGAGTCTCAAAAGACCAAAGGATGAGGGCGACGATGGGATCGAGTATGTGCTGCATGTTTGTTAATTTCCGGGCAAAAATAGCCATTAATTCAAGATTGTAAAAGCTATCTTCGGCCAGATGTTAAGAAGCTTTTTTGCGTCGAATCGACCTATGGTGCTCAGCACCCTTTTGCTTCCGGCCTGTTTTTTCGGCTTTTTGGCTTGGCGCTACAGTCAGCCAGGGCCTGCTACCGAAGGAATTCCTTTTTGGCCGTGGGCGGATACCCTCTTGCTGCAATGGCCTTCCGTGTCAGTCGTATTGGGCTTGCTGGTCATTATGATGGGAGGGCTTTTGGTAAGTCTCATCTACAATGAGCACGATTATGCCCACAAGGAGAATTACCTGCCGGGTCTGGTTTACTTTCTCTTTGGGGTGAGTTCATCCGACTGGGTTTTTCTCAATCCCGTGTTTCTGGCCAATATATTTGTGCTGCTGGCCTTGCGCAGCGTGCTGAGATCGGGTCGGGTGAAGAAAGCCAATACCATGCTGTACAATGCAGGTCTTTTTCTCGGTATAGCGTCCTTGTTCTATCCACCTTACATCATTTTGATTCTTTTCGTTTGGATCGCCATGTCGATTATGAGATCCACTACGCTTCGCGAGGTTTTGCTCAGCATAATGGGATTGCTCACAGTAGGTGCTTATGTTTTCAGCCTGTATTGGTGGAAGGGCACAGAGCCAGATTTGTCGGGTTTCTTTGATTTTGGCGAAAGCATGGATGCCGAGTCCAGTGCTTGCGCCTTCTTCTGCCATTGGCATTTTCTAGTGCTCACAATACTCGTGGCTCTTGCTGGCTGGGCGATTTTCTTGAAAGGCTTGAGCGGAAGCACGGTGCACCGGAAAAATGCCAAGAGGGTATTCAATTGGCTCAGCCTTTTCCTGATAGTGCTTGTCGGATATCAGGCAAATTTGCAGCAGCAGGCAGGTTCGTACGGCGCGGCGCTTGCCATACCATTTTCGGTGTTTTGTGCTGTACTTTTTGCCGAAGAGCGCCGAAAACCGTGGATTGATCTTGCCTTTCATCTTTGGGTGTTGCCGGCGCTGTATGTGGCATCTGCTGTGCTCTTCGCGGGCTAAGCCGAATTGATGTACCTTTGCTTTACGGCACCAATCCACAATACTGATAGATATGAAATTCGGAGTTGTCATTTTTCCCGGTTCCAATTGCGATGAAGACCTGATCTATGTGCTGCAGCAAAAACTAGGGCATCAGGTAGAGCGCCTGTGGCACAAAGACCGCGACCTGAAAGGGGTTGATTTTGTTATGGTTCCAGGGGGCTTTTCATATGGAGATTATTTGCGAAGTGGTGCCATAGCGCGCTTTTCGCCTATCATGGAGAGCATCATTCGCCACTGCAGTGATGGTGGATATGCCATGGGAATCTGCAATGGCTTCCAAATTCTCTGTGAGGCGGGCCTGCTTCCCGGAGCTTTGCTACACAACGATTCGCAGCGTTTCGTGTGCAAGAATGTGTATATCAAGGCGGCCACCAGCAACTCAGCACTTACAGCCGGACTGGGCTCTGACACCTGCCTCAAGGTACCCATCTCCCATGGTGAGGGGCGCTACTATGCTCCGGCCGATATCCTTCGGGAAATGAATGAAAACGAGCAAGTGCTCTTTAGATACTGTACCAGTGATGGGCGCTTCACCAAAGGGGCCAATCCCAATGGTTCGCTGGAAAATATCGCGGGTGTGATGAATGCAGGAAGAAACGTTTTTGGTATGATGCCCCACCCCGAGCGGGCAGCTGATGAAGAGCTGGGCAATACGGATGGCAAGCTCATCTTTGATTCACTGAGTGCTGCCATTAGTATGGTGTGATGGCTGCCAGGGTTTTGTCCCGTTTTTGAAGTCTTCCTTGTGAATAAGTTTGAGATGCGATTAGAACAAATGCGAAAATCTTCCGTTATTTGGTCTAAGTATAAAGCCCAACAGAGTGTTGGTGGCGTGGAGTGAGGCATCATAAGCTATTTGACAGCTACTTCACGCAGTGTATAACGAATAAAAAGGAGGTGTGTAATGTCTGATCATTGTAATCCAGTAATCGGAACTTGCGCTTCTGTATCCTCCACCGGAGGATCTTGCTGATAGCAAGAAGCTGCACATTTCCGGAGATCGGTTAAGCCGAAGCTGGAAATACATATTGAGAAAGGCGCTTTTCATTCGAGAAGCGCCTTTCTCCTTTTCTGGAAAATTGTGAATCAGCCGATGCTTCTGAGTCTTTTAACCTGAGTTCGATTCTAATTCGGTAATTCAGATGTCCATAAAATGAGATATGCAAGGCGCATTTTCAAAGCTTTAGCGGGCTAAAGCGCGAAAGTGCAACGCGGCAGATCTCATTTTAT
>SLDS01000232.1 GCA_007125175.1 Flavobacteriales bacterium | reverse complement strand
CGCTTGTGGTGGCCGAGCCGAGGCCGGCAAAGCCCCCACCCTGCTCTTGCTGCTCTTCCATAACAGGCAAGAAACGGTTGAGGATGAGCAAAGCAAAAACCTGCTGATTGAGCTGCTGCACTGTGCTCACCGCCGTTTGCAATTGGCTGCGCTCGATTTCAGTACTTTGCGGAAGCTCAATGTCGAAGGCTATGGATGGGTTCATGATCTTGTCGCTCAGAGACAGCACCACCAGTACATCCTCTCGGGTGCGGTAGCGCTCCCTGTTTTCGAGCATGATGGGGTAGAGCTGTGTGCGCAGTGCGTACACCGCATCGATATCGAGCTCTGCCTGGTAGGGATCACCATACCAGGACACCGTTCCCCCGGGGCGCACTGAAAACTGCTTGTTGATCAAATTTTTCAAGGTGAAGAGGTAGCTGCCTTCGGTGATCTCATAGCGACCAAACATCTCAAACTCTCCTGAAGGAGAAATTTCCAATGTGAGCATCCCACGGCCGCGGCCCCGCATGATGTCATTGGATCGCTCGTCAAAAATCAGTTGAATCTCAGCATCCGGTGTGGCTTCAATATTCATCCGCAAGCTTATACCTTCCAGATCGGCTTGCACCGCACGGCCACTCGGCTCCTGCTCGATATTGACAAATCGGACAAAATTCTCCAAGCGCTGCTCTGAGGGTTCATCGAGCGGAAGCTTGATGGAAGTGCCACGCTCCGTTTTCGCATCGATGCTAATTTCGAGAAAATCAGCAAAGCCTCCTATCTGCAAAAAGCCGGTGGCACGGGCCGAGCCGTAGAAGACCTCATTCATGGTGCGATCGGTATCCAATATCTTAAAGCGCTCCACCTCGGCGCTAAGGTCAAAGCTCCATTCCTTAAAATCATTGTGAAAAGCCGATGCCACGAGGTAGCCCTGATTTCCTTCGGCGTCTTTTATGGGTTTATAGTCAATACCTAGCCAATCTTCTTCCACCCGCACGCGATCGGAAAATTCGAAAGTAGTATTGAGGTAATCGACCCTGAAACGGGCCTTGTCAAAGTCGATCCATCCTTGCATGCGCGGGGCGCTGAGCGCTCCATTGATGGCAACCTCTCCGCTTCCGCTCCCCGAAAATTCGTTGACATCCTCTAAATCAAAGAGGTTGACCATTTCCAGGGGCAAGTCTTTGAGGTAAAGCGTACCGGAGAAGGGATCTTCGCTCCCATCCACAGCCAGCGAACCGTGAAATTCAACGATGTCCTTTAAGGCCCTTTGGAGCGTCGCATTGATCTCGAGCAAATTGCGCTCTACATCAAACTTGCTCTCCGCACTTAAATCGCCTATTGCAATATCATTGATGGCGAGGTCAACTATAGACGCTTCTGCTGAAATCAATGGTACCTCCAGCAATCTTCGGGCACGGAGGTCTACATTGAGGCGCCCGCGCAGTGAAGGTACATCCGCAAGATCGAGTGAATCGATGTAAGCCAGATCGATATCTTTTACGAGCACCATAAGCTCATCGCTCTCTTTGCTCCCCACCCTACCGAGAGCCTTGATTGTCTGCAGATTGTTAGCCAAGAGCAGCTCATCGATGAAGATTCCATTGCTGTCCACATCCATGCGCATGGGGTGAGCGAGATGCCATGACGAGCCCCTGGCATTGATGGCAGCTGTATCCAGCAAAAGGGCGAAATACTCGGGCTCAAAGAGTGATATCCGAAAATCGATACTACCCGAAGTTTGATCTGCCGCACCGAGCCAGGCATAGTGAACATCTGCGAGATCGTTGAAAGCAGTAAGCGTGAGCTTGGGATTGTCCATCTCGAAGCCGCCCATGCGAAATGAGCTACCAAAGAGGCCGAGGGCCGCCGTTTCAGATTGCTTCATGGCATTGATCACCGCGTCTCTCAACACAAAATCCTTATAGCGCAATTCACTGGATCTGAGCAATGCTTCGACCTTGCCGCTGAGGTTATTGAAGCTGCCATAGAGGGTGGTTTGCGGGGCGATATGCAAGCCTTCGAGGAGCATACCCGAAATGGCGTTCTTGGCTTTGTAGCTCAGGCTAAAATCGTAATGCTGGTAGGTATCAAACAAGAGGTCTTCGGGGTCTGCAATCGATGGCATCACCACGGCTGCCATCTGATGCAGGCCACGGGGAATGTCGCTGGTCTCAAATGCCCCGGTAAGGCTGAGGTCGGCAAAGTCGCTGGTCAGTGTGATCTTGCGCTGATCCCGATCACCCAGGGCGCTGAGCACCACTTCCTGCACCAGCGCGGTGCTATCGCCGTAGCATACAAAACTGTTGGAGGCGCTCAAGCTTCCGCTAAAGGAATTCAAGCTGCTACCGCGTCCTATCATTTGCAGGGAACTGCTGAAGTAAAGCTCCTTTTCGGTTTCGATAAGTTTGAGGGCTTTGAAATCCAAATTGTTCACCTCAGCCATGAAATCGAATTGGGGCACAGCGCTGCCGAGGTCTACAAGCCCATTAAAATCCAGATCAAAATTGGGATCACGGCTGCTCAACTCACCGAAAAAGCGCTGGCTGCGTACCTCCCCATTTACCTTGAGCGACTTGTAGCTATAATTTAAGAATTCCAGAGCCACAATGGTACCATTGAGCATGGCGTACTGAATTTGTCCATCCGATTCGGCCTCGAGCTCCACGCGAGCGGTAATGCTGCCCCATGCAGGCATGTCGAGCACCCTGCCCAGATCGAGGGCCTCTGCGCCTGCCCTGCCAGTGTATTGAAGGCCTGATCCGCCCGGCTGCTCGCGCACTTGCACATCAAGGTCGAGGAGCCCGGCTTCGGTGGTGAGCTCGCCAAAAGCGACAAAATCAGAGGGGAAACCAGTGAAAGAGCCTCTGAAAAAGAGGGCCCCAGCCCTCTGAAGCTCCAAGGGCAATCGACCCTGTTCGGCTTGGGGTTCGAAGCGTCTGCGAACAAGATCAAGGTCATCGTAGTCACTGGATAGTTGGCTGAGTCGCAAATCGATGAAGGTATTCTTCCAATCGGGGAGTCCGCTGAGCTCTACCTGCCCTCTAAGGATGGTATGCTCACCTGTGATGATAAACATATCGCGGCCGCGCAGGGATGAGATGCTGCCGTCTACCTTTCCCGAAAGGAAAAAGTCAAAATCCATACCGCTGATTTCTCTGCTGAAAAAGGCGATATCGGCGAAGTGCACGCGACTGTGCTCCAATTCGGCTTTCCACTGAACCTTTCGAACGAAGTCTTGATAATCAGACCAGTCTTCATGCAGCAAGCTCAGGTCGCCTTCAAGCCTGGAATGAGGCGTTCGTAAATTCATACCGAATAGCTCGATGCCTCCCGGATGCACCATCAGGTCGCCTTCCAGCTGATTGAGCTGTAAGCCACTCTTTTCCCGAAAGGAAAACTCGGAAAGCCTCAAGGCGATGCTGTCATTGCGAATGGAGATCTCATCGAAACTTCCATTGATATCACTCACGAACACATCTTCGAGATTCACCTCGGCAGGTGTGAGCCCATCAGCCGGGAGGGTGTCCACCGGCTCGGCAAAAGGATTGAGGTAGGAAAATGAGCAAGACTGCAGGCCGAGGTGCTCCAATTCAAAAGAAGAAGCAGTCTGCCGGCTTGTATCAGCGACCTGCTCTCCGGCAAAATAAGCGACGATGAAATCGAGGTTGGTATGGCCATCCACATCGATTTGTCGCAGGCTAAAATCGGCTCCTTTCAGCAGGGCTTGCGAGAAATAGAGTTCGCGCTGCCGCCAGCTTTGGACAGCGATCTTCACCTCCATCAATTCGGCGTAGAGTAGATCTTCACCTTCTTGATCGCGCACCTGCAAACCTTTGAGTGCAAGGCTGCGAATGGGTACAAACTCCAGGCGATCGATGCTGATCTCCGCGTTCAGTTCTTGAGACAGATAGTCCGCGGCGCGCTGTGCAAGGTAGGTTTGAACGCTTTGGGATTGCGCCACGAGCCATACCAGTCCGAAAAGTATCAGAATGATCAGAAAAATACTCAAGGCAATATTGCGCAAGGCCCGCATCGGCGAGAAGGTATTATTTTTGCCAAAATTACGCATTGCACCATGACCAGCGGCAGCCCCTACAGTGATAGCCTCATACTGGGAATCGAATCCTCTTGTGACGATACTTCGGCAGCTGTAATACACGGTAACAAGATTCTTGCCAATGTGACTGCGGGTCAGGAGGTACACCGCCACTATGGAGGCGTGGTTCCCGAGCTGGCCTCCCGAGCCCATCAGAAGCATGTGGTACCTGTGATAGACAGGGCCTTGAAGCTGGCCGAGGTGAAGCCTGAGCAGCTCGATGCCATTGCCTACACCAGAGGCCCGGGCCTCTTGGGGTCCCTGCTTGTAGGGAGCTCATTTGCGAAAGCGATGGCACAAGCCCTGCACTTGCCCGCCTATCCCATTCACCATATGCGGGCGCATATATTGGCCCACTTCATTCTTCAAGAAGGAGTTGAACCGCCCCAATTTCCATTTTTGTGCCTTACAGTGAGCGGCGGGCATACCCAATTGGTCATTGTGCACGGGCCCAATGAAATGGAGCTGATCGGTGAAACCCTGGACGATGCTGCGGGCGAGGCCTTCGACAAGGCGGCAAAGCTGCTGGGTCTGCCCTACCCCGGTGGCCCCCTGATCGATCGCTATGCGCAGGGCGCAGATGCCAGCGCTTTTCGGCTGCCCCGTCCAAAGGTAGATGGCTACAACTGGAGCTTTAGTGGTTTGAAAACCGCATTCAGGAATTTGGTGGAAAAAGAGAGGCGCGCAAATCCACATTTTGTGGAAACACAGCTACCCAAGCTCTGTGCCTCCCTGCAAGATGCCATTGTAGACATGCTGATGCAGCGGCTGGTGGAGGCGGCTTCCGCCAAAAAAATAGACAGAATCGCGCTGGCCGGAGGGGTGAGCGCCAACAGCGGTCTTCGGAGAGCCCTGGAGCAAGAAGCGCAAAAGAGAAGCTGGCAAACCCATGTGCTGCCATTGGAATACTGTACGGACAATGGGGCAATGATTGCCATGGCGGGCTATTTTGCCCATCAATCGGGAGCCAATACCAGCCTGAGCGATAGCGCCAAAGCTCGATGGCTCATGGAATGAGATCCTGCGATCTCAGAAAGGTGAGGCTGCGCTGCACCAATTCTTGTGCAGCAGGCGGGAGCTCCCTGTCCACAGGCCAGGGATGCATCATACCAAATGTATGCTGAGTGGCCCTGATACAGTGCAGCTCAGCATTGGCGATAGATGAAGCGAGCTTGATGGCATGCTCGTATGCTACGGCTTCATCCCGCTCACCGTGCAATACGAGGGCAGGCATGCGTAGGCTTGCGGCCGCAGCCTGTATATCGAGGGCACCTCTATTGTCTTGAAAATCTGTATAAAATTGAAACTTATGTGGCATCATCTGCCCGGTACGCCCATTTTTAACATAGGCCACGCCCTCTTCCTCCCACTTCACCAAGTCGAATGAAAAACGATTCTCAAATCCGGCCACCGATGCCCATGTGATGAGGGCATCAATGCCTTGGGCCCGATGGGCGGCAAGTGTGGCAATGCCACCGCCACGGCTGTGACCGATGAGTACCAAATGCTCCCAAAGCCTTGATTGATTGGGAATAGCGCGTCCTGAGCGCACGAGCTCTATGATGCTTAGGATATCTTCGAGCTCTTTGGAGTAAGTATTGACGGCAAAGGCATCGAGATCGACAAAATCGAGAAGCTGCTCAGGGCTGCAGCCATTGTGCGAGAAGTTGAACTTCAAAAAATCACATCCCGCTTCGGCAAAGGAGCGGGCAATAAGATTCCACGCTCCCCAATCCTTGAAGCCTTTGTAGCCGTGGGCAAAGATGAGCAAGGTGCGCGAATGATCAAACATGCTGTAATGCAGGTCATAGGCAGATTTTCGTCCGGCAGCTCCGATATAGGTAGATTGAAGCGATTCGATTGTGTGTTTGTCCATGGTACAAAATAGCATTTTCCCGCAAGGGTAGGCAAATCGACCAAAAAAGGATTAAATTGGTTAAAATCACCGAACACATATACGAAGCTTATAAATCAATCGATGTACATTTGCGGCACGCTATTGGATAGAATCCAGCTCTAAGCCAAAATCTAAGCTATGTGTGTTTTGCAGATCCGTAGAATGGCCGCCTTGCTTGTGCTGAGCCTTGCAATGCCTTTTGCTCTCGAGGCCCAAGGTGCCGATTACTATATGGCTGAGGCCAAATCGGCCTTGCAGTATTTCGAGTATGGTAAGGCGCTCAAATGGATGAAAAAGGCCATCAAGGAAGAGCCCGAAAATGCTGATCTTCTCGTGCAGCGGAGCAGGCTATACCTCGAGATGGAAAAAAGCAAAAAGGCGAAGAAAGACCTCGATGCTGCATTTGAACTGGACAGTATGCATGCCGAAGCATGGATCGGCCTGGGCAATTACTACAGGGCCAAAGAAAAGCTCGATACAGCCAAGCAAATTATCAAAGTGGCTCTGAGCCTGGCCGATGAAAGCAATGTCATGGCCATGGCGCACAATGCAAAAGCAGAGATTTTGGTGATAGAAGGTGAAGACTCCCTGGCGCTTTATCACTTCGAGGAAGCTGTGAAGCTCGATACGGCCTACATTCGACCCCTGAAGGGCTCAGCAATGCTTCTCAGCAAAATGGATCGCCACGCCGAGGCCAATGTTCGTTTGATCAGGGCCTATAGCTACGACCGTTTCGATCTGGAGATTTTGGTAAATATCGCTTACACCTTCAACCAGATTGG
>SLDS01000248.1 GCA_007125175.1 Flavobacteriales bacterium | reverse complement strand
CGTGCAACTTGCCATCATTGGCAAAGGAGTGATCCATGAGCAGCCGCGATAGAAAGGAGCCTTTGCCGTATTGCACGATCACAATACCCGACACCACAGTGTTTACGTCTTTCTTTTTGCCTGCTTTCATGTGAATCTCGAATGGCCGCAGGTACCAAAAGCGTTTGGTCAGCCTCCACAATCGCTTCAACCACCCGGTTTGGGGCTCGCTCTTGCTGGTGACGAGTTGAAAGGTGTCGCCTATGATGATATTGTTGAATACCAATTGATCATTGCAAAACAGCAGGTCAATGTTGACCTCTTCTTGCTGCTTGTTCAGGTGGGCAATGGCTTCTTCGAGCTTTTCGCTTACACCGTATCCGATTCGCGACTGAACTCCCTCAGGATGGGGCAGTATGGCCAGGCAAGTGCTCTCATCCGCAATGGTGGGAATCAGATCCTTGAGATGCTCATCGCTGAGGTAGGTAAAGATAAGGCTCTCCTTATGGCCGTTTTCATTCCAATCCTCAAGGGTGTATGTGTTTATTTCACAATCGAGGCCCTCGATGATGCTTTCGATGATTTTCTCATCGACTTTTTTGTGGTAGAGCAGTGCGGCTTTTTTTGCTTTCAATTCGGGCCTTTTATTCTTGGATAACCCCGAAGATACGTCATTTCGGCGTTCTCTTGCCCATAGTCTGGAATGCGGTCTGAAAAAGGCTTCGGAGAGAACTTGCGTATTGCTGCCTAAAGCACCAAGAACACACTCATGTGGCTGCTTCGATGGCCTCTAGTATGGACTTGGCACTCGCGCGTATTTCCTCTTCGGAGATGTTGAGTGGTGGAGCGATGCGAAAGCTATCGGGGCAGGAGAGGAAATAGAAGGTGATCACCCCTCTCTGCAGGCAAAGCTGGACAATTTTGCGGACACGCTCTGCGCTATCAAATTCTACTGCCATCATGAGGCCTATTCTGCGCACCTCGACGATTGCCGGGTGCTCCAAGAGCGATTCCAGGAGTGCGCCCTTGGCCTCACATTGCGCTACAAGTTGCTCTTTCTCGAGGACTTCGATAGCTGCAAGGGCTGCAGCACAGCACACCGGATGCCCTCCGAAGGTGGTGATGTGCCCAAGGATGGGATCGTGGCTCAGGCTGTGCATGATGTGGCGGCTGCTGATGAAGGCTCCCATGGGCATGCCACCCCCGAGGCTTTTGGCCACAACCAGTATGTCGGGCACCACCCCGAAGTGCTCAAAAGCAAAGAGCCGGCCCGTACGGCCAAAACCGCTCTGAATCTCGTCCAGGATGAGCATGCAACCTACTTCGCGGCATCGCTTTTCCACGGCTTGCAGCCAGCTTGCGGAGGGTATGCGCACACCAGCGTCACCTTGTACTGTCTCGGCTACGAAGGCCGCAGTGTGCTCATCGATAAGGTCCAAGCAATTCGGATCGTTGTAGTTACCGAAGTAGACCTCGGGCAGCAGTGGCCGCACATGGTACTTCTTTTGCTCATTGGAGCTGATGCTTAGGGAGCCGTGGGTGCTGCCGTGATAAGCTCCACGGCAGGCCACAAGCTTGTGTCGACCTGTGTAGCGCTTGGCCAGCTTGAGGGCTGCTTCGATGGCTTCGGTACCGCTGTTCACAAAGTAGCACGAGTCGAGCCGCTCGGGTAGGAGAGCGGCCAGCTTATTGGCCAGGTCTACTTGTGGTTTTTGGACGAACTCCCCATAAGGAATTACATGGAGGTAGTCCGCACACTGCTTGGCAATGGCTTGCAGCACATGCGGATGCCTGTGACCAACATTGCCCACAGCAAGCCCCGCAATCAGGTCGAGATAGGCCTTGCCATCCCGGCTGTAGATGTAGCTGCCCTCGGCTTTGGCTACCTCCAGGGCCAGCGGCCCGGGCGAGGTATGAGCAAGGTGTGGGCCAAAGGCTTCGATGCTTCCCGGTATCATGCCCACAAAGGTAGGCGAAAGAAGTGTTGCTTATTTACCCCGGCGCTGCCCTGGCCCGGTTCCGCGGCCATCGCCGCGCTCCATATCGCCGCCGCGTTTATCACCGCGACCCATTTTGCGCATCATGTGCCTGCGAAAGTCGCGCTCAGAGGCATAGAGTGCAGCTATCTGCTCGGGTTTTAGCACCTTCTTGAGCTGCGCGTAGTAGCTCTCATCCAGATCCATGCGCTGTTTCATATGGGTGCTTTTGGCTTGCATGTACTGATCCATCTCGCTCTCGCTTGCAGATGATTTCAACCCCTCTAAATCCTTCCACAGTTTTCTGCCTTCCTTGCGAATTGACTCTTGCGCTTCGCGGTTTTCATTGTATAGCGGCCAAAAGTCTTGCGCCTGTTCGGTATCGAGCTTCAAGGCTGTGGCAATGAAAGCGATTCTTTGCTGTTCCATTTCTTCCTTGCGCTCTTCCATACGTTCTCCCCAGCCTTCACCATCTCCTCCACGGCCTCTTTGGGCCATGAGCTCTGTGCTGCCTGTAGTCCATACCAGCAAGATTGCCAGCAGTATTCCCTTTGTTTTCATTCCTGTCTCAATCATATCCATTGGTTTTTGATGTGTTTAGTATTCCTCAAAGGCATCGTAGTGCCAATCTGCTTCCAGCCATTCCCAGAGCCAAGTGTCTTCCCTGGCATCAAGGGGTTCATGGGCCAGCAGGATGTATTCGTCCAGCTCTTCCCACGCCTCGGCTTCGAGGTAATCCAGGTAGAGCTCCATTTCGAGAACCCTGAGTTCTTCCTCATGGCCATTAGCCAGGGTATCGGCTTCAAAATCATTGGGCCAAAACATCCAGAGACCGAGCGCCAAGCCTGTAAGTATTGCGGCTGCCAGGTACACTTTGTAAGTGGGCGCCAGTCTGAATACAGGGGCCCACTGCCTTTGCCCGGATTTCTCTTCGTCTATGCGCATCATCATCCTTTTGGGAAAGGCATCAAAATAGCCCTCAGGGGCCTTGGCCTCTAGTTTGGCTTTATCCTTTTGGTGTTCTTCCAGTTTAATTTTCTTTGGCATACCAGTGAGCGATTGCGGACGTTTTAAGGCCCAGTCTACAGTTCTTTGATGCTGTTTGTAGAAAAAGGTTTAATTCAATTTTGGCGAATGCCCGAATATCAAGAGAATACAAGAAAATACAAGGCCAGATATGGAGCTGAAAAAAGGTGGATGAATGCCACCTCATTTGAAGCTTGAAGTGAATGTGCTTGTGTATTTTTGCAATGAGTTTAATTAGTGTCTGTCCATCCCGTAGGTACGGGATGATCCAGACACTTGATTGTATTGACAGACTCTAATTAGCTACGAAAGTGAAGAAAGCCTTCAAAATACTGCTCAAGATACTTGGTATAAGTGCCCTTGGCTTTGTGCTTCTGCTGGGTGGGGTGAGCCTGTGGATATACTACAATCAGGACAAAATCTACCAAAACCTAATCGATGCCCTCAACGAAACGCAGCGCGGATACACGGAAGTGAGGCAGGTGGATGTGTCACCATTCGAGAATTTCCCATACATCTCTATCGGGCTGCACGATCTCTCGTTTTATCCAGACAAGTCGAAGAGCTGTGAGCCCATCTACCATTTCGAGCATGTGTATGCCGGATTTGACATTTGGGATATTCTTAGGGCGGAGTACACCATCCGTGCCATCAAGGTAAGGGATGGCTTCATCCATTTGGTGCTGAATGAGGAGGGGCAGTTGAATCTCGCTCTCGCAAAAGGGATGGATGAACTGCTTGCAGAAGAGCCGGAGGAGGCCGATGATGCCTTGCACCTGGATTTGCAGTCGGTCGAGGTGATCAATGTGCAACTGCGAGAAGACAATTTGCAAAGCAATAAGGTGATAGACTTGATGATTGCCGATGCCAAGGCCAATCTGTCCAGTATTTCCGACTTTATGCGCATCGGCCTGGAGGGCGATTTTGTGCTTACGGAATACACAGCTGATGAAACCACCTTTTTCAAAGACAAACCCTTCAGCCTGAGTCAGCGCCTCACTTACGATGTGGTAGGAGGGATGATGATCATCTTTCCAGGCAAGATGGGCCTGGAATATGGACATCTCAATCTCGAAGGCAGTATCGACTTTGCCAATAAGCTCAATCTCAACTTAGAGCTCAGTGGGCAGAAGCGCAATTTTGATGTCTTGCTATCATTTGCTCCCAATGAAGTCGCCGAGGTACTCAGCAATTTCAGAAATGAGGGAGATGTATTCTTTCGCGGCACGATCAGCGGTCCGGCCATCGATGCCGAGCCCGCCATCGATCTGGAGCTGGGCTGCGAAAACACTTTTTTCTTTCACAAGGACAAGTCCAAGGCCATCAAGGACATGGCCTTTAAGGGCCGCTTTCACACCGGAGCCAATAACAATCTGGAAACAGCTGAGCTCATCATCGAAAACCTGCGCGGTGTGCCTGAAACCGGCGAGTTCAGAGGCACTTTTCGGGTCATCAATTTTTTGGATCCAATCGTCTCGGTGGATTTTCACGCTGATATCAAATTGTCCAATTTTCAGTCTTTTTACGATCCCGACTGGTTGGAAGATGCCAGCGGCTATGTGCGCATCGATATTACTATCAACGAATTTGTTGATCAGGACAGCCTCATTCACATCGCTAGCAAGATGGAGGATGGCACCCTGAGCCGTATAGAATTTCGCGATGCCAATGTGAAGCTGAGCGATTACCACCACAAACTTGAAAAGATGCGCGGCAAGATGGTGCTGGATGGAGACAATCTATTGCTCGAAGACCTATTCTGCCAGGTGGCGAGCAGTGATCTCAGGATGAGTGCAAGATTGGGCCAGCTCAATGCCTTGGCCCACAAGCAGGCTGCCATAGTCGATTTCACCTTGCATCTGGAGAGCCAAAACCTTGACATGGCCGACTTGCTGCCTGTAGAATACCAATCCGATTCAGTGGCCTGGACCCGGGAGCGCTTGCAAGACCTCGTGGCCGATTTTGACCTGCTGACATCTTCAGAAGATCTGGAATCCTTCACCTTGCTGCCCAGGCTCGAAATGGATATCCGCCGCTTCCAGGCCAGGCTGGATGGCTTCGATCAGCAGCTCAAAGGCATTTCCGGCAAAGTGCTGAGCAGCGATGAGCGTCTGCACCTCCAAAAGCTACAGATCGATATCGGGGACAATGATCTCACTTTGGATATACTCGCGGATAATCCAGCTTTCCTCAAGAGCGAGCAAAGCCGCGATAGCATTCACTTCCACCTCTCGGCCTATTCGAAGCGCATCCACTTCAAGGATTTTCTTTACTACAGAGGCACGCCCCTGCTCGACGAGGAAATCCAAAAGGAATTGGGAGAGGAGCGCATCACCGGACTCCGCTTCGAGGGGGATGGATACCTCTTCCCTGCAAGTCTGAGTGCCCCGGCACCACGTGCATACTGCAATATTGAAGAGCTCAGCGTGCGCATCAATGATTTGCCAAAGCTGGGCAGGGCCCGGGGCCGCTTCCGCAGCGATACCACCGGGAGCCTCTTTATCGAAAACTTCTACGCACAGCTGGGGCGCAGCGACTACCGCGCCGATCTGGAGCTTCACCACTTGCTCGACAGTCTGGCCGATCAGCGCATCATCACAGGCCGGCTTGGAGGCGATTTGTGGGATTTTGACGAGTACATCGCATATGCTGAATCGCAAAAATCTGCAAAGCAAGATGATTCCAAAGCCGACTCGCTCTCCCAAGCCGAAGCGCATCAGGCCGATTTCAATGTTTTTGCACTGCCATTTCCCACCCTCGATGTAGAAATGGAGGTAGGAAAAATCATCAAAAACCGCTATTTGCTGAGCGATTTGGAAGGGCACTTCAGGGCCAGCCCTGATCACATGCTGTGGATTGATACCCTGCATTTTTTCGCCGCCGGAGGCCATGTTGGCATTCGGGGTTATCTCAATGGAAGCGATAAGGACGATCTATACCTCAAGGGCATCCTCAAGCTCGACAATGTGGATATCGACCAGGTATTCATCAAGATGGACAATTTTGGGCAGGATTACCTCGTGAGCGAACAATTGCATGGGCGCATCAGCGGTCAGATCGACGTGAAGAGCCGGCTGTATCCCGATCTCAGCCCCAAATTGGACAAGACAGAGGCGAGCATGCAAATGAAGATCAAGGAAGGCCGACTTGAAAACTTTGCTCCCATGGAAGCGCTATCAGAGTTTATGGGCAATCGAGATGTACGCAACATTCGCTTCGGCGATATGGAAAACACCTTGCAGTACAAGGATGGTGTGCTGAAAGTGCCACAGATGAAGATCGCATCCACCCTGGGCTACATTCACTTGGCGGGGCAGCAGGATATCGAAGACCACATCGATTACGAGATACAAGTGCCACTGAGCCTCGTGAAGAGCGCGGGTTGGAATATGATGCGTTCCCGGCTTTCTGGCAAGCGAAAGAAGGAGCAGGAGCAAGAGATGGCAAGGGTGGATGAGGAAATCATCTCCGAGCAAAGGGGCTTGATTCGAAAGTACATGACCTTCAATGTGTCCGGTACGGTTGATAAGTTTGAGGTAGGTCTGGGTAAAAACCGAAACATTGAAGAAAAGCCCTAAGGTTTCGCTCTTTCATTTTTTGCGAAAGCATAATAGCCAGCCTGCTACGCGCCAGAGCACATCGCCCCAAGCCTGAGCAAGCGAATTATAGAGGGCTCCTGAGCAAGCCGTAGCAGGCCTATGTCTTATCTTCGTGCACCAAAAGCCCCACCGTGAACAAAACTGACCTGCAAATAGCCCGAGAAACCAAGCTTCGTCCCATTGTAGAAATTGCTGATGCACTGGGGCTTGATAGGGATGTGCTGAGGCCTTACGGCAAATACATCGCCAAGCTGCCACTCCATCTCATCGAGCCTGCGCGCATGGATG
>SLDS01000173.1 GCA_007125175.1 Flavobacteriales bacterium | reverse complement strand
CTTTGAGCCGCATGGCATCCTCATTTTTGTTCGCTTCGAGCTCTTTTTTTGTGGCCATAGGCAGGGCTTAAGATTTAGCCTGCAAATATAGCCAATCCGCAAAAAGGCTCAGCGGACTCCGCAAGCAATGGGCTTGAAGGAAGCATCGGAAATTGGCAAGACCGAGGAGTCTTTGCATTCCGGTTTCGGCAAAAAGATAAAATCTTGAAAAGTATTGAGTGTGAGCCCGGGGGGCAGGATCAATAGTCGAGCAGTTCTTGCATGGCCGCTCCCACTTTCTCGGCATTGGGTATCATGGTCTCTTCAAGGGTGCTGTTGAGCGGGATGGCAGGCATATCCTCAGAAGCGACGAGAGCTACCGGGGCATCGAGATATTCGAAGGCACCGCCTTGGACAATTCCGGCCAGGCTTTTCGCAAATGGAGAGCCTGATGCTTCTTCGCTTACGATGAGTACGCGTCCATGCTTTTTTGCGGAAGCGATCATGGCTTCCTCGTCTAGGGGCGAGATGCTGCGCAAATCCAATATCTCCACCCGACCTTCAAAATTCTTGGAGGCACTGAGGCTCCAATACACACCCATACCATAAGTGATTACCAGCATGGAGCGCCCGGATTGCACTTCCTCTTGACGCGCCTCTTGCTCGATGCGCGCCTTTCCGATGGGGACTGCATAGTCGCGGTCAGGTAGGGGCGATTTTGCTCCGGCTGTTCCTTTTATTTTGCTCCAGTACAATCCTTTGTGCTCAAGGATCACCACGGGATTGGGGTCGTAAAAGGCTGCTTTCATCAGGCCTTTCATATCGGCACCATTGGAGGGGTAGAGCACCTTGATGCCTCGGATACTGGCCAGCACACTCTCCACAGAGCTGCTGTGATATGGGCCTCCGCTGCCGTAAGCACCTATGGGGACGCGTATTACTGCACTGGCGGGCCACTTACCATTGCTGAGGTAATAACTTCTGCTCAGCTCGGTGAAGAGCTGATTCAGCCCGGGCCAGATGTAATCGGCGAATTGTACTTCGACGATGGGCTTTGCGCCGACGGCTGCCATGCCCACTGTGCTGCCGATGATGAAGGCCTCCATGATGGGGGTGTTGAATACACGGTCATCGCCAAATTTTTGCGCAAGCGTGGCAGCCTCTCGGAATACCCCGCCTAGGCGCCCGCCCACGTCCTGACCGTAGAGCAGGGCTTCCGGGTGGTCTTCGAGTATTTCCTGCACGGCAAATAGGGCGCAATCCACCATGAGTGTGGTCTCGGCACCCTCGGGATGGCGTTGGCCCCGCTCCTCTGTGATGGGGCTGGGAGCGAAGTCGTGGGTGAAGAGATCCTCAGGTCTTGGATCTTCGGCCTTAAGGGCTTTTGCGTAAGCCGCCGATACTTCTTCCTCGCATTTCTTCCAAACGGATTCTAGCTCTTCGGCTGTGTAGCCCATGCCCTCCAGGGCTTGCCGAAAGCGGGGCAGTGGGTCTCTGGCTTCGTGCTCCTCCAAGTCGTCTCGGTACCATTCCTTGCGCACTCCGCTTGTGTGGTGGCCCAGAAGTGGTACGCGGGCATGGAGCAATACCGGTTTGCGCTGTTCGCGCGCCATGTGCAGGGCCTTCTCGCAACTTTCCCAGCAAGCCTGAAAGTCATTTCCCTCGATGGAAAGTACCTCTAAGCCCTTGAAGCCACGGGCGTACCAGGCGGCATCATTGGCCCTAACCTCGCGTGCATTGGCAGAGATATCCCATTCATTATCCTGAACCAAAAAGATGATAGGCAGCTGGCGGAGGGCGGCCATCTGCAAGGCTTCGGAAACTTCGCCCTCGGTCATGGCCGCATCGCCGATTGAGCACACCGATATAGGGGCTTCATCCTCGGGCAGCAGACTTCTTTGCTCCATGTACTGTATGCCCATCGCCACACCCGCGCTGGGTATGGCTTGCATACCTGTTGCGCTCGAGTTGTGCGGAATTTTCGGCATTCCATCCCTGCGCAGGCTGGGGTGGGAGTAGTAGGTGCGCCCACCGCTGAATGGGTCATCCCGCTTGGCCAGCAGCTGCAGCATGAGCTCGTATGGCTCCATGCCAATGCCGAGCAGGATGGAGTCGTCGCGGTAGTAGGGAAATATGTAGTCGCAGGCTTTCAGCTGCATGGCCATGGCCAATTGGATGGCCTCATGGCCCCGGCTGGAGGCGTGAACATATTTCGCTGTTACTTCCTTGTTGGCTTCGTACAGATCGCTCATTGCCCGCGCCTTACACATCAGTTCGTAGGCCTTAATAAAGGTTTCTTTCAGGCTTTTGGAAGGCTGCTTTGCCGGGCTATGGGTGGCGGTAGACATATGTGGTGGTATTGCGCTTCAAAGGTAAGAAGCCCAAGGCGATTATTCCTAAACCGGGCTTTGCTTCAATTTTGTACATATGAAAGCGTATCATGCCGAATTGCCCTTGGAGACACATTTTCAAAGCCCTAGCCTGTGAGTGATCAATGCGATACCCAGCCTTGGTACCAGATCTTGACAACAATGTCATTGAGCCATTGCTGTGGAAAATAAATCTGAGCAGGCCCTTGACAGATCGATGATATTGTACCTTTGGAGCTGCGAAGTTTTCATATATATGCAGGTGGATTTCACCGAAATGGCTTGTGAAAAATGGTTTTAGATATGGTGCTGTTAGCAGGTGATATTCAGATTCCCTTTCTGAATCAGATCGTTGTGATTCTGGGGCTGTCCATTTTGGTGATTTATCTTTTTCAGAGACTTCGGCTACCAGTCATCCTGGGTTTCCTGGCCACAGGCATGATTTTCGGCCCACACGGCTTGGGCTTGGCGAGGGCCGGCGACGAAATTGAGGTACTGAGTGAGATCGGTGTGATTCTGCTGCTTTTTATCATTGGACTGGAGTTCAGCCTTAAGCATCTTATGTCCATCCGAAAAGTGGTCCTTATGGGGGGCTCCCTGCAAGTAGGCCTCACCATTGCCTTTACAGCTCTTGGCGGTATCCTCATCGGTATGGAAGCCAATTCGGCAGTTTTTATGGGATTCCTTTTTGCCTTGAGCAGCACGGCCATAGTGCTTAAAATCGTGCAGGAAAAGGGCTTGATGCAAACCCCCCAGGGGCGCATTGCCATCGGCATCCTGATCTTTCAGGACATCATCGTGGTGCCCATGATGCTCCTCACGCCCATCCTTGCGGGAAATGCCGGTAATGTGCTGCTTGAGCTTCTCTTGCTCAGTGTAAAATTCGCATTGGTGATCGTAATGGTCTACTTCGGGGCGCGCTACCTCGTCCCAAAATTGCTGCATGAGATCGCCCTGACCCGCAGCCGGGAACTCTTTTTGATCACTATCATTGTGATCTGTTTTGCAGTAGCTTACATCACGTCTATGATGGGCCTTTCCCTGGCCCTGGGGGCTTTTATGGCAGGCCTGTGCATCAGTGAGTCCGAGTACAGCCATCAGGCTACAGGACTTATCATTCCCTTTCGGGAAATTTTCACCAGCTTTTTTTTCGTGTCCATCGGTATGCTCTTCGATTTGGGCTTTCTCGTGGATCATCTGCTTCCCATATTGGGCTTCGCCGTGGGAGTTTTTGTCCTCAAGTTTGTGGTATTGGTCTTGGCCACCCGCTTGCTCAAATATTCATTGAAGACCGGCTTTGTGGTAGGATTCACCATGTTTCAGGTGGGTGAATTCGCCTTCATCCTGGCCACTGTTGGCATCTCCAATGGCTTGATCGATGCGGAGCTTTACCAGTATTTTCTGGCGGTATCCATCATCACAATGGCGCTCACGCCATTTACCATTTCCTATGCCGATCGCATTGCCGGAAGGCTGATGGATAGCCCTGTGGGCAAGCTGCAAAGGGTGAGAGAGGCAGAGGGCCTCTCAGATGATATGGACATTGTCACGAAGCAGCTCAAGGGCCACTTGATCATCGTGGGCTACGGAATCAATGGCAAGGCTGTGGCCCGCACGGCGAAAGAGGCCAAGATCGACTACATCATCATCGACATGAATCCGGAACTGGTGAGGGAAGCCCGTGAAAATGGGGAACCCATCATTTATGGCAATGCCAGCAGCGATCACCTGCTCGAGCAGGCCAATCTCTACAAAGCCAGGGTGGCTATGGTGGCTGTTTCCGATCATGAGGATACCCTTGCCATCGTGTCCAATATGCGCATGCTATGCCGGAGCGTTCACATCATAGTGCGTTGTAGCACTCTGGCGCAGAGCGAAGAACTCTTGCAAGCAGGAGCCAGCGAGGTGGTGAGTGAAAAATTCGAAACCTCGATAGAGGTATTTGCCCGAACGCTCAATCAGTTTCTGGTTTCGCAAGGTGAGATCGATGCCTACATCGAGTTGATCAGAGACGATGCCTACAAGGGCATACACTCGAGCTATCACGTCTACAAGAGTGATGAGCTTTCGCTCAAAGACCTTCACACAGCGGCAGTGCGCCTTACAGAATCTTGCCCCTTTTCGGAAAAGCATCTCTGCGACGCCCCTTTGCTTTCGCGACACCGCATACGTATTTTGGGCATTATCCGCGATGGGGAGTACGAGGTAAAGCTCGATGGCGACAGCATGATGCACAGTGGTGACCTGCTCATCATCGCTGGTAGGCAGCAGGATTTGGCCAATTTCAAGGAGGATT
Source organism: Flavobacteriales bacterium (assembly GCA_007125175.1). GTDB lineage: Bacteria > Bacteroidota > Bacteroidia > Flavobacteriales_D > Cryomorphaceae > T3Sed10-241. The sequence goes on along the minus strand of SLDS01000173.1, from coordinate 2,225 downwards.
GGAGCGCTCAGGATGATACGAAGGGTGTACTTCTGCAGGCCTGATACTTTTGCCAATCACCGTGGAGTCCCTGTGGAAAGTGGTCAGTGAATGTGCCTATCGGCCTCAACATAATCACCTGTAAACGAAAAAAGGCTCCCCGATTTGTTGGGAAGCCTTCTATGGTTCTGCCTCAGATGAACTAGGATTTCTCCCAATCATTTATGCTTTAAGTGTATAAAATCATTTTCGAGTGGCTTCTACTTTTTCGCGAAATTCATCATTGCTCTGATAAGCTTTCAGCTTGTCTTGATATTCACGAATAGGCATGCCACTGTCCTCAACAGTCTTGCGCACATCGCGACCTACCTGAGCTTGCATCTCCTGCATTTGTTCATTGATAAGCCGTATGCGCTCCATTTCCTCATCATTGGGCCTATCCTCTCCCTCACCACGAAGGCGGCTCACTATGCGTTGGTAGGAATCCATATCTATACCCATGTTGTTGAGGTATTTGTTTACTTTTTCTTTGTATTCCGTCTGAATTATTTCCACACTTTGCAGAATTTCTCCAAACTGCTGTATCTCCTCATCTGTGAAGTCCTTGGGATCTCTCACGTCGCCGTATTCCCTTTGATTGGGACTGCTAATTTGAGCGCTGAGGCTCACATAGGTTAAAGATAAAATGAAGCAAAGAAATAAGGCTGATAGTGTTTTCATGGTTTTGTAGTTTGCTTTAAATATAACCAAGAAGGGCTAAATGCGTTCAGCGAGGCCCTCCTTATTTGAAAGCTTTAACAAAGTTCGGGCGCTATTCAATCTCTCCATGGCTTTTTCCTGAATGTGCTCAAATGGTATTTCGAGCCCCTCGCGGGGGGATATTATTTGAATGGTCTGGCATTGCTACCGGATAGCCATTCGTGGAGCTTCCCTCTGATAGGGTGGGGCTGAGCAGTGCGAAAGAATGCGCTTCACATTATGCGCCTAAGCGCCGAATGTGTACTTTTGTTCTGGAAAAACGATGCGATATGGAAGCGACACTCAATAAAAAAACAATAGAACTGATCGAGGAGATCAAGACCCTGGTGGACAAGAAAGGAATCGTAAAGGATTCCATTGTCGAAAAGCTGCGGGAGTTGCGTCCTCATTTTATCGAGCAAAAGGAGCCATTGCTTACAAGGGTGGTGCGCCTCACAGCTGAGTACATTGAAGATCAAAGTGTATTTGATCTCAATCTGCTCGCCGAAGAAGATGAAGATGGCAATATCGATGAAGCAATCGACATGGATGGTGAAGACAGTTTCTCTGAGAGCAAGGAAAACTTCCTATACCTTCTCGATCTTATTGCCCATCCGGACAATCAGCTGAATCGGGAGGAGCTGCAGAGGGTAAAGCAACTTTACCTCGATCGTGGCCTTTTTTGACAAGGCCCTTGTTCGCGCATGCGCATGTTCGCTCTTAGCAGCAGCTTGCACCACACATTCGGATAGGGAAGGAGCAGGCACCCAAGATGCCTTGCCGAGATCGCAGGCTGAGCGTATAATCGATGCTTCCATTGCCTTTCACGGTGGTGATTTGTACAATGACGCAGAATTGGGTTTTGACCTTGACGGGCAATCCTACAGAGTAGCCCGTGTAGACGATTCTTATCGATACACTGCCCATGACAAGAATGCCGGGCGGGAGGTGTATCGTGAGCTCAATAATCTTGGCTATTTCGAGCACCTGAATGGAAAAATGCTCGAGCTCAGTGCAGAAGACAGCAGCAGCCAGGCCGGAGATATTCATGCTTCGGTGTATTTCGCCCTCCTTCCTTTTTCGCTCGACGATCCACAACTGCAAGCCGAGTACCTCGGTGAGGATAGCCTCGACGGGCGGGCTTATCACCGCCTGGGCATTCGCAATGAGGATGGTTTCGGGCTACAGGAGGGCTTAGCTGAGTTTTTGTACTGGTTTGATACCGAGAGCTTCCGGCTTGATTATTTGGCCCATAGCCTTGCGGCAAAAGAGGGTACACGCTTCCGCAAAGCATTGAACTCGCGACGGGTCAATGGCATTGTTTTTCAGGATTACGAAGTCTTTCGCGGCCCGGGTATCGATTCTCTTCACATGATCGCCGAACTCTACGCATCCGATAGATTGCTGTCCATTTCGCGCAAAACGCTGAGCGGTATCTTCGTCAAGGCCCAATATGAATTCAAGGAATGAGATACGCGTGCTTCACTTGCCGGAATGGTATCCATGCG
>SLDS01000033.1 GCA_007125175.1 Flavobacteriales bacterium | reverse complement strand
GGATGCTCAGGCGGAAAGTTCAGGGCTGAAAAATTGTGCCAATCGTCTTCCATTTCCGGGCCATGGGCGATACTGAAGCCGATACGCTGAAAAATGGCCTCGATCTCCTTGCGCACCAGGCTCACCGGGTGTCGGCTACCATATGGCTCCTGCCCGGAAGGCCTGCTGAGATCTGTTTGGCCTTTTGGCCCTTTCACAGATTCGCCATCGGCCTGCAAGGCTTGCAGACGCTCTTGCACAATGTCTTTGAGCTCGTTGAGCTTTTGGCCATAGGACTTGCGCTCGGCCGGATCAATGGATTTCATTTGGGCGTAAAGCTCCTTGAGAAGGCCCTTCTTTCCGAGAAAACGCAGACGAAAAGCCTCGATCTTTTCCGCTTCACGTTCCCGAAAGTTCCTCGCCTCTTCTATGAGGGATTCCAAATTCAAGGCCATTTGATCCTTTGGATTTTCATGGTCATACTGATGTCTTGTAGGGGACGATTGCCTCTATCAGTAGCCTGGGCGGCAATGCTGTCGATCACATCCCAGCCATCGATGAGCTCCCCGAAAACGGTATAGGCACCATCCAAATGAGGTGTGCCCCCCTTTTCGAGATAGGCAGATATATGATCTTCAGTGTATTCTGTCGCTCCAGAAAGCAGCATGGGCTCTTGTACCGGCCTGCCTTGCACAATATAAAATTGCGAGCCTGAGGATTCCTTTTTGGGATTGACCTGATCTCCCTGTCGCGCAGCCGCCAATGCTCCTTTGGTGTGAATGTGGCCAGCTTCAATCTCCGCAGGCAAAGTATATCCGGGGCCACCCCTGCCAAGGGCTTCATTGGGCTTGGCGTTTCTCGATGCCGGGTCACCACCCTGTATCATGAACCCCTCGATCACCCTGTGAAAGAGTAAGCCATCGTAATAGCCTTCGCCCACCAACTTGAGAAAGTTTTCCTTGTGTATGGGCGTGTCATCGAATAGGTCGATTGTCATGTCACCGAATTCAGTGCTCAAGACAACCACTTCGCGCTTTTTATCGTCAAAGGGTTTGGTAGCTGCAAGAAGGCCCAGGCATAGCAGCATGCCGAAGGCGGCAAGGGCTCTGCTTAACTTTGAGCTTGTGCTGTTAAATATTTTCATAATTTTGATAAGCCAAATTGAAAGGCGAAATTAAGAATCTTTACCTATGAATAAGAGTCGGATTTTCCTCATGGGAATCATTGCCTTGGCTTTTGTATTGGTCTCCTGCTATTCTGAGGATCCTACAATTGCTGAAGTCAGAGTTGTAACTGTCAATGATTCACCCGTCGGTGGGGCTGAGGTGCGCCTTTTTGGGCGTGGTACCGAAGGAGATGCCGAAGCAGGCAATATCCGCTTCGACAAAACCAGCTTCACCGGGAGCAATGGCATTGCTTCTTTTGACTTCACTCCCGACTTTAAGTCGGGCCAAAGTGGTTTTGCCATCCTCGATGTGGAAATTACAGCTGCCTTTCCCGATAGCACGGTGTTCATCGAAGGCATCATCCGCCTGCAGCCCGAAGAGACCACCCGTCGCACCTTCAGAATTGAATGAGGCCCTCCTCTTGAAAGTACTCTAGTACCGCTTTTCGCATCAGCGTTTTTTGCTCAGAAGCACTTAAGTAAGGGAGCTTTCTGGTGGGCGTATAGTGCGGCCAGCCCTCCTCATCCAAGTGATCGAATGCGTAGTAGCCATAGGGTTCCAGCACCCGGCAAATGGCGATATGCATCAAATCCATCTTTTCATCCTTCTTGAATCTGCGGGCTCCCTGTCCGAGCTCTTGCACTCCGACCAAAAAGAGAAGGGCTTCAAGATCGATTTCTTCGCCAAAGCGATCGCTCAGCACCTTGAGCAATTCCTGCCATCTATTCTCAAAACTGAAATCCATTTTGCAAAAATAAGAAGCCGCTTCCTTATGATAAGGTTTTTTAGCAATCGGTAGATTTCTTACTTTAGCGATCGCCATGAGGAACGACATTGAACTCCGAAACATCCTTTTTCTGGATATTGAAACGGTGCCGGCGAGCCCAGACTTTCTCTCCCTCGATGAGGACTGGCAAGCCTTGTGGGCTGACAAGACCCGATTTTTGCAGGAGCGCGAACAAAAAAGCGCCGAAGAACTCTACGACCGTGCCGGAATCTATGCTGAGTTTGGCAAGGTGATATGCATCAGCACCGCCATCCTTACTCAGGAAGGCGGGAAGGAGGCCATGCGTGTCAAATCCTTCTACGGCGACGATGAAGCAGAGCTACTTGGCAGCTTTTCCAATGTGCTCGACCGCTTTTTTTCCGGAAAGGAAAAGTACCTGTGCGGACACAATGTGAGGGAATTTGATGCGCCATTTATGGCGCGGCGAATGCTCATACACGGCATGTCACTGCCCGACTTGCTCAACACTCCAGGCAAAAAGCCCTGGGAGGTGAAGCATCTGGACACCCTCGATTTGTGGAAATTTGGAGATTACAAGCACTTTACCTCGCTTCGCCTGCTCACCAAGCTCTTCGGAATCCCCTCCCCAAAAGACGATATCAGCGGCGCCGATGTATGGCGGGTCTACTGGCAGGAGAATGACCTTGAGCGCATCAAAACCTATTGCGAAAAAGACACCATCGCCGTGTGCAACCTTTACAGACGAATGAACAACTTAGCCCTGATAAGAGATGAAGATATCGAAGTGGTATAGCACGATCATGTGCCTCCTGGGCATCGCTCTCATGGCAGCATGCAATCCCGAAACCATCCAAAAGCGCGACTTTGCGACAGAAGTGCTGCGCTCCGAAAAAGGCAGAAAAATCAGAGGTATTGAGCTGGGCAAGACCATGGAAGCTGCGCGCCAACTGGAAACTGCCGAGCTGGTATCATCATCCGACAGTAGCCTGGTATTCAGAGAAGATGTGAGCTATCGCGGCAGGAAAGTGGAGCTGGAGCTCCATTACAATTTCGATCAATACGGTTTATTTGAAGTTCAGATTGACGTCTTTCCAGCTTCTATGAGCGATGCTGAGAAGTGTTTTCTCGCGCTCAAGCGCAAACTGACCCTCATGTACGGGAGCCCTAAGCCCATGGGGCAAGGTTGGCGCTACACCACATTCAGCTTGACCAACAATATCGTGGAAGTGAGCCTGCACAATGAGAGCCGAGATGCCGGCAAGCCCTTCGTGAGTATCAACTTTCTGGAGCCACTTGACGATGAGCTCTAAGCCCCTCTTAAGGGTTGAATCTTTGAGTATCGCCTTTGGGCAAAAGAGGGTGTTGGAGAACTTGAGCTTTGATCTCGCACCCGGCCAGAGCCTCGGTGTGGTGGGCGAATCCGGCTCAGGAAAGAGCCTTACAGCGCTCAGCATCATGGGCTTGCTTCCGCAAAAGGCTGCAACAGAGGGCAGAATCATTTTCGAACCGAAGGGCAGCGCTCAAACGGTCGATCTGCTACAGGCTTCATCGGCTCAAATGCAATCCCTGCGGGCCAGGCGCATGGCCATGGTATTTCAGGAGCCCATGAGCGCCCTGAACCCACTCCACACTTGCGGGCAGCAAGTAGCAGAGGTGCTCCGCTGGCACGAAGGCCTCACTGGGCGCAAAGCAAGGCAGCGCAGCATCGAATTGATGGAAGAAATGCGCCTCCCCCGGGCTGAGAAGCTTTTCGACAGCTATCCCCACGAGCTCTCAGGAGGGCAAAAGCAACGGGTGATGATCGCCATGGCACTGGCATGCTCACCGGATTTGCTGATTGCCGACGAGCCTACTACGGCGCTGGACGTTACCGTTCAGAAGAGTATCCTCGAACTGCTTCACGAGCTGCAGGAGCAAAAAGGAATGGCCACCATCTTCATCACCCACGACCTGGGCGTGGTAGCGCAAATAAGCCAAAAAACCCTGGTGCTGTACCGCGGCAGAGTGGTGGAGAGCGGCACTACCAAAGAAATTTTTGAACAAGCCAAGGATCCTTACACCCGGGCCTTGATCGATTGTAGACCCCGACTGGGTCATCGGCCCCACAGGCTGCCTACTGTGGCACAATACATCGAGAGCGCTAAAGATCCGGGAATTATCTCTCCGAACATGGGCGGGCCCGATGTAAAGCTTGCGACTCAAAAGAACCCTCCAAAAAACAAAGACTCCAAAGTTCTCCTGGAGGCAAGGGACGTAAAGGTGTGGTACCCCACAGCCAAAAACATTTTTGGGAAACCGACAGCCTACATGCACGCCGTGGATGGGGTGTCACTGGACATCTTTCGCGGCGAAACGCTCGGCCTGGTAGGTGAGTCGGGTTGTGGAAAGAGCACATTAGGAAGGGCCCTCATCAATCTGCGGCCCATACAGGCCGGGAGCGTGAGCTATGCCGGCAGCAGGATTGATGGCCTCAAAGAGGTGGCCATGAGGCCCTGGAGGCGCAAGGTGCAACTCATCTTTCAAGATCCTTTCTCGGCCCTCAACCCTCGGCTCACCGTGGAGCAATGCCTGCTCGAGCCCATGGCAGTGCACGGACTTGGCAAGCGCATGGAGCGATCAAAGAAACTCGATGTATTGCTAGACCAGGTAGGCCTGGATAAATCAGCGCGCAGCCGTTATCCCCATGAGTTCTCAGGTGGTCAAAGACAGCGTATTTGCATCGCTCGTGCCCTGGCAGTGGAGCCGGAGTTCATCGTTTGTGACGAATCTGTTTCTGCACTTGATGTGAGTGTTCAAGCCCAGGTGCTCAATGTGCTGAGCACGCTTAAAGAGGAACTGGGCCTCACATACCTCTTTATCAGCCACGATCTTGCAGTGGTAAATTACATGAGCGATCGGGTTGCTGTAATGCGCAAAGGGCGATTGGTAGAGCTCGCTTCCGCAAATGAGCTTTATGAAGCCCCTCAAAGCCTGTACACCCGGGAGCTGATCGCATCCATCCCGAAATTTTAAGCTTTGGGTTTACAATCTTGAGCATTTTAAGCGTGGTAGCAAGAAACACCGCTCAATCATTTTGTTAACAATGATATAGCCGAAATACAGTATCTTGTATACAAAGTCAGTTAGACCTGTTTTTACTTCCTTAGGTTCTCTATTCTTCACTTTCTTGTGTTGAATATTTAAGAACTTTTATCAAACAAAGCCCATGTGCTCTTGTTAACCTTGCAATTCCATAACCAAACCTAAACCATTCTGGCTATTTGGAAGGAAACATAAAAACCCTAAACCCTTTTTCATCATGAAGAAACAACTACTAACTTTTGTATTATCGTTTACCTTGATTGGAGCGATGAATGCACAAACCCTTTGGGACATCATCAGCGGCAGTCCCGACCACGAAACCTTGACAGCAGCTCTTGAGGCCGCAGGTCTCGATGCTGCCCTTGACACAGACGATTTTGTGGACTTCACAATCTGGGCGCCAACCGATGCCGCCTTCGACGCCCTCCCCGATGGCCTTCTCGACGATTTGCTCGCCGACCCTGAAGGAGAACTTACCAATATCCTGACCTACCACGTGACCACTACTACCGTGTTTGCAAGTGGGCTTGCCGATGGCCAAACATGGCCAACATTGCAAGGTTCGGACGTGACCATATCAATTGTAGGCGACAACATTTTTGTAGATGATGCACAAGTGGTGGCCCCCTTCAACCTCGATGGAGAAAGCGGTGGTGTGGTGCACTCCATTGATGCAGTAATGTTGCCACCGGTTGAACCTTGCACAGATTACGCAAGCGGCCCATGGGGTGATTTTAACATCCAATTTGGCGGAGCTCCATCGAGCGTAAACGGAGAATGTGAAACACATCAGCTCGGCTTTGGTGCTTGGGCAAGCGAATCATACATCGTAGTAGGTTTTGTAGAAGGCGTAGAATATACTTTCTCAATTTGCGATGGGCCTGAAGCAGGCTCTTGGGACAGCGAGCTCACTGTACTAGATCTCGATGGTAATATTGTCGCAAGCGCTGAAGACTGCGAAATTACCTGGACATCTCCCGCCTGTGGAGCTTTTATCATCGGAATCCAGGAAGTAGGTTTTTGTGATGATGAATCACCCAACACGAATGTAGACAATGGTAACCCCACATTGAGCTGCACCGGAGTGATTCTGGAAAACAGCATTGCTGATGTGGTGACCAATAGCCCTGACCACACTACCTTGCTCGACTTGGTAGTGCAAGCTGAGCTGGCCCAGGTATTGTCAGACCCTGCCTGCTTCACCCTATTTGCGCCAAATGATGCGGCCTTCGCTGAGGTGCCTGGAGAAATCCTTGACGACCTCTTGGCGGATCCTACCGGAGCATTGGCCGAGGTGTTGCTCTACCACGTAGTGCCTTCAGTTGCTTTTTCAGGCGACCTTACTGACGGTATGGAAATCGAAACTGTAATTGGACAGACCTTGACAGTAAGCCTTGATGGCGACAATGTTTTTATCAATGGCATCCAAGTAATTGCAGCCGACCTGCCAGCCGACAATGGTGTTGTACACGTTTTGGGCGGAGTGCTTTTGCCAGAGGATGAGCCCTGTACGGATTTTGCAGCAGGTCCTTTTATCGATTTCAACTCGCAATTTGATGGTGCTCCGGTACCCGATGAAGACGGAGAATGCCCCGTGAATCAAATCACAGGTTTCGAGGCTTGGGCGAGCGAGTCCTACATCATCGAGAATTTCATCGAAGGTGTTGAATATACTTTCTCTATCTGCGAAGGTCCGGGTGCCGGTTCTTGGGAGCCAGAGTTGAGCGTTTTGACCACTGATGGTGAATTGCTTTTCCAAGTGCAGGACTGTGAAATCACGTGGGTATCTCCCGGAAGCGGTGATTACATTATCGGAATCCAAGAAGCGGGCTTCTGCGGAACAGAATCCCCGAACTTGCAGACTAACAATGGCTTCCCTACCCTTACCTGCACAGGTGAATCGGCTATCCCCGCCACCGTGGTAGACATTATCGTGAATAGCCCCGATCACACCACTTTGGCGAGTTTAGTGGTTGC
>SLDS01000012.1 GCA_007125175.1 Flavobacteriales bacterium | reverse complement strand
GCCCTTAGGCGCAGGTTCTCCTTTCGGGAAATGCTGCCCCGGCCGGCGCTGATCAGCGAAGTACTGGGAGAAAAGGCTACCTGGCAGGGCATAGACCTGAGCGAGGTGTTGCGCTGCATCAACGAGCGCATTGAGGTGCTGCTCGACCGCGACCATGCCATAGGGCATTCCTACTTCCTTGAGCTTGATCGGGCTGCCGATGTGGAGGCCGCGTTGCGCAGCATTTTTGCCGACAAGGTGATCCCCCTGCTACAGGAGTACTTCTACAATGACTATGCGAAAATAGGCCTCGTGCTGGGCAAAGGCTTTGTGCAGGCGGTGGACAAGCAGGTGAAGTTTGCCGATTTTGAGCACAACCTCGCCACCGAATACGAGGACCAGCAACGCTACAAGCTCGCTGAACTCCACGCCGATTTTGACCTGAAGTTGGCCCTGCTGCAGCTGCTTGGAAAAGGCACAGCCCATGCCTAAGCAGGCCGTCATACAGGTGTTTGAGCACGGGAGCATCGTGTGGAAGGCGGGGCGCAGGCACCACCACAAAGACTTCAAAGAGGAGCACTACAAGGCCTTTGAGGCCTGCTTCAGCGCAAGTGGGCGCAGCCCCTTTTTCGAGCTCATTCCCTACGGCGTGCGTTTCACATCGCACGTAGGGGCCATCCACATAGGCGGCCTCACCATCGAAGTGCTGCCCAAAGCCGATCGCGACAGCCAAGCCGACAGCATGCAGCCCGTACTCCTCGACATGCTCAAAACCTGCACCCTGCTCACCGCCAGGCACACGGGCAGTGCACCGCTCAAGCTGCGGGCCCACTCCATCCTCGAGCTGTATTTCGAGCTCTTCCTCCTGGAGCTGGAATCGCTTGTGCGCCGTGGCCTCCTCAAGCAGTACCGCCGTATGGAGGGGCAGCAAGCCAGCCTCAAGGGTGCCCTCGTGTTCTCAAGGCATCTTTCGGCAAATGTGGTGCACCGCGAGCGCTTCTATACCCGCCATACGGGCTATGACCACGACCATGTGCTGCTGCAAATTTTGCAGGAAGCGCTGCTCCTCATCAGCCAGCTGTGCCAGGAACCCATGCTCAGCGATGCCATTGGAAGGCTCAGGCTGGCATTTCCGGAAGTGAGCCGCATCAAGGTACAACCCGCCCATTTCGACCGCATACCCGCTTCCCGCAAAACGGCCCCTTACCGCACCGCCCTGGACATTGCGAGGCTGCTGCTGCTCAACTTCCGCCCCGACATCAGCGCGGGCCGCAATGACATGCTGGCCCTGATGTTCGACATGAACAGCCTTTGGGAGGAGTTCATTTTGCGTAAGCTGCAACGCGCAGCCCGCGGCAGGTACAAGGTATCGGGTCAGCGCTCCACACGCTTTTGGGAAAGCAAAACCATACGGCCCGATATTGTGGTGGAATCGCTCAGCGAGCCCGGCAGGCAATGGGTGATTGACACCAAGTGGAAAGTAATCGATGCGCGCCATCCCGGCGATGATGACCTGCGGCAAATATACGCCTACAACCACCACTGGAACGCGCGCCACAGCCTCCTGCTCTACCCCCTTACACATGGGCAAATGGATGCACACGGCCGCTACATCCTTCCCTTCAAAGACCAGCCACATGCCTGCACCCTGGCCTTTGTGGAGGTGATGAAGGAGGGTAAGTTGAATGCCGGAATTGGTGAAGAGGTGCTGGGGAAGTTACAGCATGAAGGCCTTTAGGCTCTGAACCGATAAGTCTTTTTAGGCGGGTTTTCCCTGATCCCCCCCCCCCCCCTCACAAAATATTAATCAAATGAATATCAAAGATCAGCACGCTATTGGCCGGGATGCCGGGCGGCGGATTGGTGCCGTAGGCGAGTGCTGAGGGGATGAGGAGCATGCCCTTGCCGCCGGTTTTGAAATAGGGAATGCCGATGGTCCAGCCCTCGATCACCTGATTGAGGCTGAAGACGACCCCGCCCGGATCACTGAGGTCAAAAACCTGTCCGCTGGGAAAATAGCCCCGGTACGCCACCCTCACGGTAGAGGAGGCCGTCGGATTCTCGCCCGTGCCAGTCTCCTCATCCACAAAGTAGAGCCCCCTGCCTATGTCCTGGGCATCCAGATCATTGTCGGCGATATATTGAAGGATGATCTCATTGTCGATGGCGGCTTGGTCTACACTGTCGTCATCGTCATTGCATTGCACCGCCGTCAAGGCCACGAGTAGGAGGAGGAAGATGCGCTTCATGGGTGGTATTTTCTGGTATAGCATTGCTGCAAATATAGCATTGCGCCTGTTTTGTCCCGATCATGTCATTCTCGTCTTGTGAATAACAGCTGCCTTTTTTAAACCTTTCATCCCAATAAGGAGCTGTAGGATCTTGACAAGCATTGCCGTCCATCCCCGTGCCACGCTGCACAAGGCTTCTTGAAGCCTATTTGAGGTATACCTGCATATCTTTTGAGCCCGAGCGTCAGGTCTATTTTTCCGCTTTTTGATCCCTTACATTTTTTACATTGCTGCTTCTTTTCATTTCAATCCCCTATGAGAAAAAAACCCAAAATACTGCTCATTGAAATTCAATTGAAATGGGCAGACATTCCCGTGTGGCGCATCGTAGAGCTGCCCCACACCCACACACTGCACGAACTCCACTGCTGCATTCAAGTGGCCATGGGCTGGGAGAGCTGTCATCTTTATGAATTCCGCATCAAGGACAAGCGCTATGGCATGGATCCAATGGAGTACATGCTTATTGATGAAGACAGCAATGTGCTCAATGCCGACGATGTGAAGCTTTATGACCTCGGCCTGGCGGTGGGTGATACCTTCAGCTATACCTACGATTTTGGTGATGGATGGGAGCACGAAATCACCGTAAAGGGCTACACTCCCCACCAAACCGACAGCTATTCCAAGCTGCCCATATGTTTGGCCGGGGCCATGGCCTGCCCTCCTGAAGACATTGGCGGCATACCGGTCTACAATGCCATCGTGCAATACCGCCTCCACCGCAATCCGATTGAATTTGATCCTGATCTGGAGGAGATTTTCAAAGATTTTGATCCCTATGAGACGAGGATACACTCGCGCTTTGTCTTCCCCAGTTCTTTTCGCTCCTTGCTCAGGGATTCCCGCAGCTAAATGCCGCCCGCGCTGGTCTCCATTTTCCCGAAAGGGTGGGTAGCCTGCAGCTTGCATCCATGCTGAGCATCACATGGCATGCAATCAGCAAAGCCATCGGAATATTCGTATCTTCCCGCTTTCATCTTATGCTCATGTTGCCATTCCAATCCATTCTACCGCTCTCCTTCTTTTCATTCCTGTCTTGTTTCATGCTCAGCGCTGTGCTCCAGGCCCAGGATGAGTCACCATATCAGCAATTGGTGTGGTCGGACGAATTTGACGGAAGTGGAGCCATCAACAGCTCCAAATGGCACCACCAAACCCAACTGCCCAATGGCACGAGCTGGTACAATGGCGAACTTCAACACTATACGGATCGGGAGGAAAATGCCTATCTCGCTGATGGCCATTTGCACATACGCGCCATTGCCGAGCCCTATATGGATCAGGGTCAGCTCAAGCAATACACCTCAGCGAGGCTCAATTCCAAATATGCATTTACCTACGGCAGGGTAGAGGTTAGGGCCAAGCTGCCCCAAGGGCCCGGCACCTGGCCCGCCATATGGACCCTGGGTAAGAACATTGCCGAGCCCGGAGGCTACTGGTACGATGAGTACGGTGAAGTGCCCTGGCCGGCTTGCGGTGAGATTGACATCATGGAGCACTGGGGCACCAATCCCAATTACGTGAGCAGCGCCATCCACACCCCTTCTTCCCATGGCAATACGGTAAATCTGGGAGGCACCATGCTCGGCGATGTATTCAATACCTTCCACATCTACGAGATGGAATGGACACCGGAAAGCATCACTTTTCGCGTGGACGGGAATGAGATCTATGTGTATGAGCCTTCCGTGAAAAATGATGCCACATGGCCCTTTGACGAGGAGCAATACCTGCTCCTGAATGTGGCCATCAATCCCGATATCACAGCCGCTTTTAGCGAAAGCGAAATGGTGATCGACTACGTGCGCGTCTATGCCGAAGGCCCGCCTGCGCATGCTTATTACCTGATCACCCAGTTTTTGCCGGACGGCATCTTGCTTATCTGGAATCCGCCACCCGGAGCTGAGTCTTGCGAGGTGCGCACAGGCTCAGCAGGGGAGGGCGATGCCCTGAGCACTCCCGTGGCCAATGCCGACCCGCACTACCTCTTCACGGGGCCGGAGGTCTTCAGCCAGGCCGGTGACTATCAGTGGAGGGTGCGCTGCACACTGCCCGATGGCAGCCTCACAGACTGGTCCGATTACTTCGAGTTCAACTACACCGAGCAATGGCAGCAGTTCCACTCAGAGGCTGAGTAGGGTGGGGTGGTGCCGCGTATACCTTGATTTACTGAATAAGTACTAGAGCTGGTGAGCCGCGTCTGAATAATTTCAATTCATTTCTGAAGGGCCTTTCGCGCTTCCTGTGCCGGCTCAAACCGCTGCCAGCTCAATCCGCTTGAGCTCTTTAATCCTTGGAAACATCCCCCTTCCTCCAAAGCTCAAACCTCCCCACGGACCCCACTGCATGCCCAATCACAGGCCGCACCCGCTTCACTTGCGCAAGGTTCAGGTACTCCTTGCCGGGCTTGAGCTTTCTGATCTCCATCGGGGCCACCCCGTGGACAATAAGCAGATGGGCTTATAATATTTCTATCCCAAGCAGTCAAAATGTAAATATATTGTAACATATGGCCCTTTAGTGTATATAATTTTCGATCTTAGGGCCGATTCTTAATTTGTGAAGCATGCATTCTACGAGCAGACATAGCTACGATTTCGGACTTCTTGGCAACTGTGCATTCCTTGCCCTTATCGGCAAAGACAGCAATGTGGCCTGGATGTGCCTGCCCCGTTTTGATTCTTCCCCCGTATTCGGAAAGCTCATAGGCGGCGAGGCCGGAGGGGAGTTTAGCGTGAAGCCCGATACCGCCGATTTTGGCATCATCCAGGCCTACATTCCCAATACCAACATCCTCACCACTGAGATCAACCTGGGCGAAAGCGCCTACCGCATCACCGATTTTGCGCCGCGCTTTGTGCAGCATGACAGGTACTACCGCCCCCTGATGCTGGTGCGCAAAATCGAACCCATCCGCGGCTTTCCGAGAATCAGGACCGTGTGCAAGCCCGTAGGCGATTATGGCCGCAAGCCCCTGCAGGTGGAGCGCGGGAGCAATCACATCAGGTACAGTGGCCTTCCGGAAAATTTGCGGCTCAGCACCAATATCCCCCTCGATTATGTACTCGGCGAAAAGCCTTTCGTGCTGCGCGATACTTGCTACATGTTTTTCACTTATGGGGTGCCGCTGGAAGGCCCTTTGCAGGAAACTGCAGAGCGCTTCCTGGAACGCACCCGCGTGTACTGGCAGCGCTGGGTGAAGAGCACCAGCATAGGCCCCCACTATCAGGAAGCCGTGCTCCGCTCAGCCCTCACGCTCAAGATATGTCAGTACGAGGATACCGGAGCCATCATTGCGGCGCCCACCACTTCCCTGCCCGAATTTCCGCAGAGCACCCGCAACTGGGATTACCGCTTTTGCTGGATGCGCGATACCTATTACACCCTCAATGCCTTCAACAATATTGGCCACTTCGAAGAAATGGAAAAGTACTTCTCCTACTTGGCCAACATTCCCATGCCCAATGGCCGGCGCATACAGCCCCTCTACGGCATAGGTGGTGAGGAAGTGCTTACCGAGGAGGTGCTCGGCCTGCCCGGGTATCTGGACAACAAGCCTGTGCGCAAAGGCAATGATGCCTACACCCACATACAGAACGATGTGTACGGACAAATCCTGCTGGCCATTCTGCCCCTCTTTGCCGATGAGCGCTTCGTGAACCATCCCGGCACCGATGCTGCCCGTTTGGTGGGTACCATGCTCGACAAGATTGAACTCACCATTGATGAGCCCGATGCAGGTATCTGGGAGTTTCGCAACCAGGCCCACCGCCATGCCTATACCAACCTTTTTCAGTGGGCCGGTTGTCATGCTGCTGCAAAAATAGCCATGCGCAACCAGCGGGATGACCTCGTAAAGCGGGCCACTTCGCTGGCTGAGCGCGCCGCCAAGCACATCGAAGCCTGCTACCTGCCCGAGCGCAAGGCCTATGCCCAAGGCATCGGCAATACCCACATGGATGCCAGCACCCTGCAGCTCATCATCATGGGCTATATACCCCACGACAGTGAGGTAGCCCGCACCCACCTCAAGGCCCTGGAAGAAGATTTGCGTGCCGGCAAAGGGCTCTTTTACCGCTACCTGCAGGCCGATGATTTTGGCAAGCCCGAGGCCACCTTCCTCATATGCGGTTTCTGGTACGCCGAGGCCCTGGCCTGCGTAGGCCGTGTAGACGATGCCATGGAAGCCTTCGAAGAGCTGAGCTCCAAGGCCAATCACCTCGGCCTGCTCAGCGAAGACATAGATGCCAATGATGACTCCATGTGGGGCAACTTCCCACAAGCATACAGCCACGTGGGCTTGGTCAATGCCGCCGCCCGCATCAACAGCCGCCGCAAGCGCCCGGGGTTTATGCCTTGAGTAAGTCGGCCCTGTCCCGACGGGCCTCCTGCGGGCGTAGGGGTCGAACAGAAAGATTTTTGCTCCTTCAGGGCGACAACGTGAGAAATGAGCAGGCTTTACCCGCTTTTTGTTTAGAAATGAACTGTACCAAATTCGCTAGGATCGTCAGCTCCCAGACGGGCGCGGCGAGTGTAATATTTCAGCCTTTGCATTGGTTTCGTCATTCCTCTGACTTCTCGGGCTGAAAAATGAACTAAGCGCCATGCACGCCATCCACGCAGTGGATACCTTACAAAGCGTCTCATGGAGCGAAGCGCAATAATCGAGAGCCTTGTAATCGAGATGCTTTGGAAATCACTCCCTCTCTTCGCGTCTCG
>SLDS01000175.1 GCA_007125175.1 Flavobacteriales bacterium | reverse complement strand
TGCTTGGATACCGACATATCAATATCGGCGATGATGGGAAATTCAAAAAGCACGCCGGTGTTCTTGTGCACATTGTTGACCCAGGCCACGTGGGCATGGATGGAGTCAATGCTTAAGCCAACGAGCTTGGTATTGTGCTTGTCGAAGAAATCCTGGTCGAGCGCAAAGCCGCTCATCTCCGTGGTGCACACGGGCGTAAAGTCGGCCGGATGCGAGAAGAGTATGGCCCAGCTGCCTTTGATGTGCTCGCGAAAATTCATAGGGCCGGTGGTGGTAGTTGCCTTAAAATCGGGAGCGGGATCGCCGATGCGGGGCATGGTATATGTTTCTGGATTGTCCATTGTATCAGTGTTTTTAAATTCAGGACAAAGGTAAGGACGGGAATTGACCTCAACCGTGACCGCTATCACTTTGGGGCACTACCAGCTGGCGATGAACCTTTAGAGACTGTCCAGGACGTGCTTCAACTTTTCCTGCACCTCCGCGGCAAATCCTTCGATTTCGGGCTTACCGATGCTGCCCATCGCGGCGATGGGATCTATGGCCAGCACCTCCATGCGGCCATCTTCCAATTCGCGCAAGCATACATTGCAGGGCAGCATAGTGCTCACATGTGGATCGAGGCTGAGCACCTTGTCGGCGTACACCGGATTGCAGGCCCCCAAGATCAAAAAAGACTTGTACGCCTTGTCGAGCTTGGCTTTCATGGTGGCCTGAATATCGATTTCGGTCAGCACTCCGAAGCCTTCTGCTTTGAGTGCCTCTTCTACTTTCGTTCTGAGCTCAGAGAAATCCTGTGCCGGGAGTGTTTTGGTCAGGGAATATTTCATGGTTCTGTGGGCTTTGTTCCAATAAAAGCGACTCTATGACCGCATGCACAACCATACTGACGCCTTGGAGCAAATCTAATGAACTCCTTGGGGCAGATCGGTGACACATCTTACAGTTTATGTACTATGTACCATGTACTATGTTTTATGTATCAAGTAGGAGGTATTGAGCCGAGATCACTTTCTCCCTCGAACGCGTAGCCCTTCCAACCGTGCAGCACTCTTCCTCTTAATACATAGTACTTGGTACATTGCACAACTTGCATCACTCATACCACCCCTTATACTTCACATACCCCTCTGCGCTCTGGCGAATGGCAGCGGCCATGGCATCGGGGTCGGCGGCTTTCACCTGACGGGCTGGTACGCCTGCCCAGGTAGTGCCTGTGGGTACGCGGGTGTTTTCGAGTACCACGGCCCCGGCGGCAATTACGGCACCCCGTTCCACATGCGCATTGTCGAGGACGATGGCGCCCATGCCGATGAGCACATCATCCTCCACCGTACAGCCATGTACTATTGCACGGTGACCTATGGTAACGCGGCTGCCCACCTCCACCACGCTCTTGCCTGTGGTACTGTGGATCACGGCTCCATCCTGCACATTGGTAGCATCGCCCAGGTGGATATGGCCCACGTCACCGCGCAACACGGCTCCGAACCAAATACTGCAATCGCGCCCGCACTTTACTTCACCGATTATAGTGGCGTCGGGTGCCACCCAGGTGTCGGATCCGAGTTCAGGAGTGTGGGAGTTGAGAGGGAGGATAGGCATGGGCTTGGAATTTGCGATTGACGATTTCTTGATTTGGGATTGGGCGATTACATATCAGAATGGCATTCATCGTTATGCGGGGCACTGATCATTCCGATTCAAACCATGAAACTTCATCACGGTCAATCACCAATAGAAAATTTTGTTTCCGATTGAGCTTTACGAGCGTTTCTATCAATGAGCCAAATATTTCCTTCAACTGCTCATTCGAGATGTTTCCCAAATTCACCTTTACCAATTTCTTTGGCGTTGAATGAATAAAAAAAGAGTCGCGGAAGTCGGCATCCTTAGAGATCACAATGAAATCTTCGCGGTCTGCGTAGGCACATATTTCCGCGTCTTTGGTCTTTGATCCGTTCAAAATTCTATTTACATGAACCGCTTCAAAGCCGAGGGATTTCAAATAAACCGAAAGCTTGTAAGAAATATGGACATCGCATAGAAATTTCATCACTTAAGCTACATCTTGTGCGGAATGACCTGAAATGTAAAGTCTTGCGAAATTGAGCGCTGCCAAAATATCTTCTCGTTCAAGCTCTTCGTGATCGGCCAAAATCTCTTCTGTGCTCATCCCCGAGCCGAGCATATCAATGATTACTTCCACGGGCCATCTCATGCCGCGAATACATGGTTTTCCGTGGCATACTTCAGGATCTATGGTGATGCGACCTGTCATTTTCATTGTTCCGATCTTGATTACAACAAATTTCGTCAATTTTATGAAATTGGAAGCCTTTAGTATTCAGTGAGGGGGAAGGTCTGTCTAACGCAGCACCGGCCATCCCTTCGGCGGGCAGGCAAAATCATCATTCCTTCGGAAAGTGCTCCTCCGAACCCTCTTCTCCCTCAATCACTCCCGGCGCGCGGCAGCAGTGGTGCAGGCGGTCGTATTGCTCACGGCTAGGCTTTTGATCATCGGCTACGTAGCCCAGTTCGTTGATGCGGTGCTTAATCTCGGCAGCCGTGATTTTACCGGGATTGTAGCGCACATGTATGGTATTGTCATCAATGTCTACGCGGGCGCTCTTTACACCTTTGGCGTAAGCCAGGTCTTTTTCGATGGTGTTCTTACACATCTGGCATACAGTGCTGCTGCTTATGATGATATCGCCGCTTTCTTTTTCAGCCTCTTGCGCTTGCGCATGAAAGGCCATGCCCAGTATCAGGGCGAGGCTCAGGATGTATTTGATGGGTTTAATGGGTTCTTGCTTTTGTGTGTTCATTTTGCGGTGTTGAGTTTGAGGCGTACGCCTGCGTAAAACATGCGGCCATTGAGCGGCCCGTAAATCATACTTGCATCAAAAAATGCTCCAAAAGGGTTCTCAGCATCCAGTATGGCATTGGGCTGTATGAAGTTGTTGAGATTTTCTACGCCCAGATATACCTCCACATGGTTGAAGATGCGGTTCACCTGACCGTTCAGAACCACAAAGGATTCACCACGCTCGGGCAGTTGGACATCTTCCGGATTCAACGCGGTAGAAGGCAGGCGCTGCGTGCCGGTGTAATTTGCCGTAAGGTCAAAGTACCAGTGCCCCTTCTTGGTGGTATAGCCCACGTTGAAGAGGGCGCGGTGGCGGGGCACCAGGGGTTTTTCCAGGCGGGCGCTGAGGTAGTCCACCCACACCTCCTGGTACTTGTAGCTGGCTTTGATGCCGAGGCCGCGCAGGGGCTCCATCTGGAAGTCGGCTTGCAGGCTGTAGGCCGTGCTGCGCCCCTCGAGGTTGTAGAAGAGCAGCAGTTGCGGATTTTCATCACGGTCCACCACCAGCTGATTTTCAAACCATGTGTAATAGCCATCGAGGTTCACAAAGGCCTCGCGACCGCCTATTTCAAATTTGTGGAGGAAGCTGAGGCCCGTGTTCCAGCTGCTCTCGGCCTGGGGAGTATTGAGCACTCGTACCACACGCGAGCTGGCCAGCATGCCGAGGTTGTCGGCGAAGGCATTAGGGGCGCGGAAGCCACGGCCCATGGTGGCCCTGAGGCTGGTGAGGGGCTGCAGGTTGTACTTGAGATGGAGGCGGGGTGATAACTGATTTCCGAAAAGGTTGTGCCAGTCATTGCGGGCACCGGCCACCGCGGTGAAACGGGGCCGCTCGAAGGTGTATTCTGCAAAGGCACCCGGCACCAATTCCGTACGTGCGAAGCTGGAGTCTTGCCAGCTTTCCGCAAAATCATCGTATTGAAAGCTGAGTCCCGTGCGGAAACTGTGGTCGCTGATCTCGGCAAATTTCTGCTCGAAGATGGTGTTGATGCGCGCACTGTGCTGGGTACCGAAGTAGGCATTGTTGCCAAAGAAGGCATCCATGTCGGTATAGGTGTATCCACCCGTAATGCCCAGGCTGCGGTCTTCTCTTTTTTCCGAAAGAAAGGCTGCCTTTACCAGCAGCTCCGCCTCGTCGTGGTTGAAGCCGAAGCCATAGCGGTCTTGCGTGCCAAGGTGTTCCCCCCGGCGGAAGCCGAGTTCCCCACTGGTGCGTTCCTCCCTGCTGTAGCGGCCAATCATCCGCAGCTGAAATTTATCACCGAGGTACTGCCAGCGGTTCATGAGACGATAGCTGTCACGCAGGGGCATGTCCATGAAGTTGTCATTGTTCTGGTCCATCTCCAGCACCTGTGTGGCCGCTCCAGCGAAGAGGGCTGTGCTCCAGCGGCTACCAATCATCTTGTTATGAATGACATTGGCTTCGAAACGCCCCTGATTGCTTGCAAACACGTCGGCATAGATGGGCTCATTGGCATTGCAGGGCGGGAGGAATTCAAGGTTGATTTGCCCTGTCATGCTCTCGTAGCCATTCACCCCTGAGCCTATGCCCTTGGTGAGTTGTATGGCATTGATCCAGGGGCCGGGTATGCCGTCGAATCCCAGCACATTGCTCAGGCCCCGGTTGATGGGGACGCCTTCAAAGAGGGTTTGCACGTAGATGCCCTCAAGGCCCAGCATTTGGATTTTGCGGGCACCGGTAACTCCATCGTTCATCACCACATCTACCGTGGCGGTCGATTCGAAGCTCTCGCTGAGGTTGCAACAGGCGGCCTTGCGCAGCACCCCTCGGTTAATTTGTTCGGCATTGAGCGTGCTCGTAGCCGACATGCTAAAGGTGCTTTGGCTGCCTTCGATCTCCACAGCATCCATGGTGGTGCCGGGGGCGAGTTCTATGCGAATGCGCTCAGCGGCATTGGCTTCGGTGATGGTGAGTTTGGCGGTTTGGTAGCCCACAAAGCTCACAATGAGTGGGTGGGGCAGGTGGCGATGTAGATCCAGGCCGAAGCTGCCGTCTATATCGCTGGCGGTGCCTTCGCTGGTGCCTTCCCACACAAGGTTTACGCCAGGAAGGGGCTGGCCATTGCTGGCGTCAACCACTATGCCGCGCAGGGTTTGGGCCTGTGTGAGGATTGGGAGGAGGAGGCCTGTGAGGGCCAAAAGGATGTTTTTCATGAAAATGTGTGTATGGGCTTATGGGATGAATTCAGCGAGGAATCATCCACCCATCACACATTCAGGCGGGCGTGCATCGCGAGTATGGTTCGCCCGGCAGAGGGTGGTATCTTCAGGTGCTGCTGTACATGGCGCAGACTGAGAGGCCTTTCGGCAAATTTGACATACGCTGCAAGAGCAGGCTCTTTAGAAAAGTCATGAAGTTTCTTGTTCTGCTCATCTTCCTTGAAAGAGAAAAACTCTGCCTCAAAGCTGTCGATGTCGCAGCATTTCTGGCCAATTGCGGGCAGGGCAGCTTCCGACGTCCCCGCATCTCCTGGAGAGCAAGTAATGCTCGACGCACAACAGGACTTCACGACAGGATCAACTGCACAATCCTTCAGCTTACCAAAGGCGATACGCTGTGTGCCCATGGTGGAGCAGGCTGCAAAACTTACGGGCACATAGCTCATTTGCAGTAGCACAGCCAAAGCAAGCAAGGCGGCTCCCAGCCTACGGTGGTGGGGCACTTGCGTGAGAATGGTGCGCTTGTGGCGAGACATAGATTATTCGCTTGAGAGGTGCAAAGATACAAAATTTGGAAATGGGGGTGTTTGGTGGGTCTGGGCCTTTGATGAAGTGGATATTTGATTATTTAGGAGGCTATCGCTATCGCTTCGCTCTTCTTTTTCGCCACTAAGGACACGAAAGCACACGAAAGACACGAAGAAAAATTGGTGAATTTAGTGGCCATTCGCGTAATTCGTGGCCAATTAAGTGAGCGTAGCGAACACCATTATCGCTATACTCTTATTTTTCGCCACTAAGGCCACGAAAGCATACGAAAGACACGAAGATAAATTGGTGAATTTAGTGGTCATTCGTGTAATTCGTGGCCAATTAAGTGAGCGTAGCGAACACCCTATCGTTTCGCCTTTTGTTTCAGCCACTAAGCACACGAAAGTACACGAAAGACACGAAGATAAATTGGTGAATTTAGTGGCCATTCGTGTAATTCGTGGCCAATTAAGTGAGCGTAGCGAACACCAATATCTCTTCGCTCTTTTCCGGCCGCAAGACCACCAAAGCGCACGAAGAACTCCGCTATCGGCCAAATTTAAACTTTCACTTTAAATCTGTCCACGCAGCGGGAACTAAGTCTTTTTTAACATCCCCTTACACTCTGTGGCCTGGCCTTTGAAATCAGTGTGGCAAAAGTCAAGAATGCACTTCCTTTGGCCCATACTGCTCGCAGCGCCGGAGTTTCCCCCAGAAGGAATCAGAGGAGAGACAACATCCTACATAGAGGAAAGCACCGCTATTGAAGAAGAGCTTGCTGATGGACTCGTAATGTGGATGGGGTTGACATAGCTTCAACCTCTAGGCAGGGCCTCAGCGGTTGCAGATTCCTGGTCAGGAGGTGTGCAGTTCGGGATGCTCGCGCGCAAAGATGATCAGTGGCTCAGCCCATACTTTATTCTTGATTTGGGCGGAATTGCTTCAGGCGAAAATTTTCCCATCACATATATGGACGGAAACAGGCCTGTGCCCACATATGCTCATTTGACCTATAGCACAGGTGGGCTTCGCCTAGGGCTCTCGGGAGATTTTCCGGTACAGGGCAGGCTTATTCCGCGGGCCTTTACGGAAGTAGGTTTTTTTACCATCCACTCCTCCATATCAGTACCAAAACCAGAATCAACACGGGAGGATCCCCAGACATTCTTTTATGACCGCAAAGCCTTGAGAGACGCTGCTCTCGGCATGGGTGGCGGGCTGGCGCTCCGATGGGAATTTTTTCGATCGGCGCACAGTGGACATGTGGCTTTCCTCGAATTCAGCGCCTCTGTGTGGCAAACGGGAGCAGTGGAATATCTCTATAACAATCCAGCATTGAATGCATCCATCTCTGCAGAAGGGGTCGATACCTATTCACACCTCCTTGCTGACCACCCCCACTTCAACCATAAGCACTACCAAGGCTATCGATTCAGAACACCGATGACTAATCTTTCATTTGGTGTTTCATTTGGTTTCAGGGTTTAAATGACGCAACCCTCGAACTGCTATTAGCTCATTCCTCTTCATCATTT
>SLDS01000061.1 GCA_007125175.1 Flavobacteriales bacterium | reverse complement strand
TCCAGTTCGTGCTACGGCCTTTGCGTGCATGCGCAATTTTCTTCAATAGCCCCTATTCTCAGCTCCCCGCAAAAAGAAGGATTGTAAATCTGATTTTCCTTTCTCCCGGCCAATCAAAATGATCATAAAGAGGCAAGCAGCCTCTAGACTCACCCTGCCCTTCCCATACCCACTGTATCCTCAGTCCGGAAAAAATAACACCACCCGCTTCCTCAAATTCAAAAATAGTGTCTATCTTACACTAACTTTTTTAACCATCAATTTGCTTGCAATGAAAACCGAGACATTCAAAGGCCTTGCCCTGATTGCTTTGGCCATTTTTTACGCTTCCATTTTATCCGCTCAGGTGCATACCACCTACTTATGGCATCAAGAACAGCCGGTGTACTGGCCGGAAACCAGCGTGAACAACCCTTTTCGATGGCAAAAGGTGAAGGAATCGCATGACTTGAAATTTGGCGGGGGCAATGTGTATGCCAGCGGTCTGGCGCATCCCCTCAATGATCTCGAGCACATCTTCAGCAAAGACGACCGCGTAGCTGCCTACCAATGGCGCATGAAGGAATCCCTAGAAAGCATGCTCTGGGCCCCAAAAGCCGGAGTGCAGGTCAATTACTCCGCTTGCCTGATTGAAAATATGAACAGCCTCGCCGATGCCAATCAATGGGGCTATTATCCCGGCTGGGAAAACGATCAAATCACATCCCGGCAGTGGACCACTTCAGGGGGCTTTCCGAGAATGGATATTTTGGGCTTTTCTTACCACCACGCCTTGAGCCCCCTGGTTAGCGAAGAAGTTTTGCGAAAGCAAATACAGGCGCACAAAATCATGTACGCATCCACTTTTGGCAATTCTCCGGAATACAGCAAAGGCTACTGGCCTGCGGAGTGCTCATTTTCCGAAAGGAATATCAAGGTGCTGGTGGAGGAAGGCTTCGACTGGACGGTGGTGGCCAACTCCAAAATCGCGCGTACCCTTGCCGACTATCCGCTCAGCTTTGGCACGAATGGCAGCAATTACGATCCGCCAAATCAAGCCGATGTCACCAACCTCAGCGGCGACAACTGGTGGAGCGGACAGACCGATGGCCGGGGCGGCACCTTCGCCTCACCCATATGCTACACCCCGCACTGGGCGCGCTATGTAGACCCCGAAACGGGCGATGAGAGCCGCATCATCGCGGTGCCAATGGCCGATCTGCTCAGTTACCGCGATGGATACGCCCCCATGAGCACCGATGATATCGAGGCCCATGTGGCGCCCTATGCACCATCCAGCCGGCCCCCACTGGTACTCTTGGCCCACGATGGCGACAATGCCTTCGGAGGGGGATTCAGCTATTACCTGGAGTCGGTGCCGGGATTTGTGAGCCAGGCCGTGAGCAAGGGCTACACCCCAACCACCATCGAGCAGTACCTCAGCGACTATCCGGTACCCTTTGACGATGTGGTGCACATAGAGGATGGCTCCTGGGTAAATGCGGCCAATGACTGGGGGCATGTGCAGTTTGTCAATTGGATGTGGCCGCAATACAATCCGGAGACCCACGAATTTGATCCCGAAGGCTGGCAAAGTGATATACGCAATTGGGCGGTGCTCACGGCCGCCGATCACTACTGCCAAATGGCCGAAGACCTCAGTGGCGGTGTGGATATGGAGAAGATCGTATACCCCGGGCCGGCCTCCAGCGATGCTGAGCTGGCCTGGCACTTCCTGCTGCCCGGCTACAATAGCGGCTACCTCTACTACGGGGTTTCTATCGATATGGAGGTCAAGCCCAGCCTTGCGGCAAATAATGCCATAGCCTATGCCGAGCAGGTGATCAATGCGCATGCCGGTCAGGATGATACGCCGCCCAACGTATTTGTGCCACAGCGCTATCCCTACAATCCCGGCGGCACGGGGTTTGGCCCCAACTACGGCTACCAGCAATTCCAAAATCCCTCCGACTTTACCATATGGACCCTTGTCTACGACGTGAGTGGAATCGACTCAATAGCCCTGGCCATCCGCATCGATGAGGATGGCATCAATCCCATAGACGATGATGCCAATGAGACCTATGCCGGCGGTGCCGGGGTGGGGGAGTGGCAATACTTGCCCATGGTAGAGCGCCCATACCCTGCCGAGGATATCACCAACAATCCCGAGATCGACTACTTCATCATGCCCGATGCCATTGCCACGCAGTACTACGCCAAGGTGGAGGACTTGAGCGAGGTGCTCATCGACTACTACGTGGTGGCCATAGACAGCCATGGCAATGAGCGCAAGACGGATATTCAGCACGTGTACATTGGTGCGAGTACCCCTGTGAGTGGCGGCGGAGGCAGCGGCAGCGTGTCTTGGACTCCCCTCAATCCTGCACCCGATGAGGTGGTGGCCATCACCGTGAGCGGAGTGAGTCAGGGCGCCAAGTTGCACTGGGGCTTGAGTGTGGGTTCTGATACCTTCGTGGGCCCCATTGCCGCCTACCTGCCCGAGGGCACTGAGGAGTGGCCTTCTAGCGATGCTGTGGAGACCCCTTTCAGCGGGCCCGATGAGGATGGCAATCTCTACCTCGAACTGGGCCCTTTCGACCTTCCTGAGCAGCTGCCCCTTGCCATCGATTTTGTCATTCACTACGACGATGATAGCTGGGACAATAACAATGGACAGGACTACCGCATTTTCTTCGAAAGTGATGAATTGCCCCCGGGAGTGTCATGGACACCCGCCGAGCCCACGCGCGACGATGAGATTCAGATCTTCGTGAATGGAGCCTCCCAAGGCGCCAATCTCCACTGGGCCATCAGCACCCCACAAGGGCCCTGGCAAAGCGCCGACCCCGTGTACTGGCCTGCGGGCAGCTTCTCCTTTTCCAGTGGGCCCGCAGTAGAGAGCCCCTTCTCCGGCCCACTCGATGGGCTGCTCAGCCTCAGCATCGGCCCATTCTCCGATCCCGCTCAGGAGGTGCAGGGACTCAATTTTGTCATTCACTTCGACGACGATACCTGGGACAATAACAATGGACAGGATTACTTCATACCCATCGCGTCCACGCCCCTGCCCGAATGTCCACAGCCCACAGGACTGCAGTCCACAGTGCACAGCTCGACTTCGGTCACCCTCTCATGGGATCCCGTGCCCGGTGCGCAAAGCCTCATACTCGAGGGCCGAAGGCTCGATGGCCCCGGTCGCCGCACCCTGCTCCTGTCGGGTAGCGCTACCAGCCGCAGCATCAACGGACTCTTTGCCGGAGCCAATTATGGATGGAGGCTGCGCGCTGTGTGTGCCGATGGGCTCGAAGGGCCAAACAGTCCCAACCAATTCTTCACCATGCCCCACTCCACTGCGGGCGGCACCGATGTGCACATGTGGCCCAATCCGACCAGCGACTTTGTACAGGTTCAGCTCCGTGGCTATGATGAAGCAGAGGTATACGACATGCACCTCTACAGTTCGGATGGTCGATTGGTGTGGAGCGGACAGAGCGCCGGAAAGGAGCTCACCGTGATTCCCCTCACCCATTTGGCTGCCGGGATGTATCACCTGCGCATAGGAGCCGAGCAGCCTCGCACACTGCATCTCTATGTGAATTGAGTCTGGAGCAATGCGCCCGGCAAGGTGCGCCGATGCTCTGAGCTTAAAATTTGAAGCGGGCTTGTACCTTGACCTCAGTGCGCGTATTGCCCTCGATCTGCTCCAGTCCGCTGCCGATAAACTGCCGATCGGTGAAGTAGGATTGCGCCCAGCGCAGCCATAGATCTACCCGACGGTTTACCTTGTACTTCAGCAGGAGGTAGGTTCGCGATCCGCGCCCGAAATAGGCCGGTATGGAAAAGAAGTAGAGCACATCATTCTCATAGGCGTATATGCGCGAATCGAAGTTGTCGGTTTGTATCAAGGCATAGCGCGCATTGATGGTGATGGGCACTTTGCGGAAGCTGTACTTCACATCCTGAAAAGCTACAAAACCCCGGGATACGGGCTCATCGCCGCGCTGAAAGTCCACATACTCGATGCGGGAGCCCAGCCGCAGCTGCTTGTTTACGGTATAGATGAAGTTGAGACGTGCATTGCGTCGCGGGTTTGGCACCAAAAAGCGCAGTGCATCCACCTCATCGCGGGTATTGAGCTGGCGCAGGCGCTGTCGGTAGCGCAAATAGACATTGATTCGGCTGGTCGGATTGTACTCGAGTTGCCCGAAAAAATCGTAGCCCGTGGAAGGTGCATCGGTCTGAAAGCGCATCCAAGGATGCTTGAACTGATCCACAAAGGCATTGAAAGTCCATTTGCGGAAGGGCCTAAATTCCACCCCCATATACACCCCCGATTCATTTTCTACCTGGGCCTGCTCCCCAAAGGCTACCGATGCCACCGGCTGAAAATCACGGGCGTAGTAGCGCTGGGTGAGGTTGAAGCTAAGCCTGGGGTTCATGTTGATATTCACCCCATTGATGCTTGCTAATCCCCCATTCAGGCTGCGGGAGGTTTCCCCAAAAAAGAAGAAGTTCTGCCATCTCCAGGCGAAGTCCGCACCGACCACGGCATTCTCTGAGCCCTGAAAGCGAAATTGGCTGTACACCTGATCGCGGCGGTTCAGGGTGCCATCCAGGCGCATGTACACGCCTGTAACGCCGATGTGAAAATTGTCTCTGCTGAAATCGATATTCCCTCCGAAATGCTCTTGGAAGAGGGCCCGGCGGTTTTCGAGCTCCCGAGGGGTGCGGTGGAATCCACTTTCCTGAAAAGCGCTCACCACGATATCCGGCTCCACAAGCTCCAGGGTGTCGCCTACAGGTGAGCTCGTTACCGTAGCATCGATTCCCTTGCCGGAGTAAAATCCTGTCACCTTGAAGTCGCCCGCCTGTATAGTGGTAGCCGCCCCGCGCAAGAAGAGGTTCTCATTGATGGAAGTATAGGGTCGAAGGCCCCCACCCAGCTGGGCTATATTGACCGTGAAGGCGCTCTTTCGGTTGAATCCCAATCCTGACCACATGGTGAGCCCCTGCCCAAACTGGGCCTGATAATCCCCGATGGCGATATGGCGAAAGATGCCGAAATCTTTGAGAAAAAGGTGGGCAGAGTTGAAGTCGAAGCCCTGTGGCTGGCTGCCTCTGAAGAATTCCTCTCCGGCATCTTTTTCGCCGGTATAGCCGAAGCTGATGCGGTCGCTGAAGCGGTAGCGGTAGCGAAAAAATAGCCGGTCGGGCGAGCCCAGATATCGTCGATTGGGATTGGCGGCCAGCTCGGCATCATCGATGGGGCTGTAGCCTACCTGCTCCTCCAGTACACGCTGCCAGCGCATCACCACCTCATGCTTTCCGTAGTCCTTCATCTTCTTGAGGGTGATCTTCTCAGGGCCGATATCGAGTTCGGCTACGATGAAGGGCTCGAGTATATCGGCTATCTCCACCGACCAGCCATTGATTCGGGGCAATTCGTATACGCTGAGCAAGGGGCCATACTCCTTGCGGTAATTGATGAGCTGACCAATCTGGTAATTGGTGAGCAAGCCGAGGGTGAAGAGCTCATCCACATCGGCGGCATTGATATTGAGCGGAAAGTCGAGGTAGATGGAGAGCTGCTCGAAGAGGGCATTAAAGTCCAGGTTTTCATTTTCAGCGGCCTCGGCGATCTGTTCGATTCTCTGCTCGATGAAGGAGGCTTTGTTGGAAGCATCATAAGGCTGCTTCTGTGCACGGGCCGCGCCGGCCAGCAAGAGCAGAGCAAGCAGCAAGCCGAGATGCTTCATCGGGCGGAGGGCAGATAGGTGAGTGATACCTGTGGCGAATAGCCCAGCAGGCTGTGATAGGTACTGGCCACATCAAAGCGAAAATTGCTGAACTCCACACCCAGTCCGAAGCTGAACAGGGTGGGCTCCGTGGAAGTGCCGGCCCGCAGGTAGAGCACATCCAGCACTTGGTATTCCACACCGGCGCGGAAGCTCGCTTGTTGCTCAATGTCTTTTTCTACCTCCAGCGCTGCCACGAGGTCATCGGCTATTTGATAAGCTGCTCCCAGCCGGAGTATGGTCGGCAGGCGCTCGTCATTGAAGTCATTGAGCTGCGCCCTGAAGGGATTGTAGAGGTGGCTGCTCACCATCACGTTTTTCGATACCTGCATCTGCACTCCGAGCTCTGCAGTGATGTTGCTGGTCTGTCCGTAATTGTCGGCAGCTATTCGGGTGCTGTGGTAATTCATGCGCACCCCGGCCGAGAGGTTTTTGGCCAGCTTGATGGCATAGGCGGCGCCCACATTGTGCTCTTGATACACAGAAAATCCGAAGCCACTGTAAGCCAGCCCCACTACTCCGTTTTCGCCCAGGGGATTTGCAGCAGCGAAGCCCTGAAAGCTCATGCCCCTCACCAGGAAGCGGTTCTCGTAGAAGGCTCCTGCTGTGAAGCCATCCACATGCGCCAGCCCGGCCTGATTGTGGTAGATGCTCCAGATATCCCGAAATCCCAGAGCAGCATTGCCCATTCCGGCAGCTCTCGCCCCTACAGGATCGTTTTCATTGCTGGCTTGCACCAGCATAGGAAGCATCATCAATACGAGTAGAATTCTTTTCACAGGCCTGTATTAGCGCGCAAAATACGAAGCTTTAACAAAAAGTCACATTACGCTTGGTTTAAATTCTGATCACAGCCCTTTCGGCAAAATACCAATGCGCCTTAAATCGCTCCGACAAAGACAGAGCAGCACAAAGCGAAGCGACCACGGTGTTCGCTACGCTCATAGAGGCTGCCACTAATTACACGAATGGCCACGAATTGCACTAATTTTTTCTGTGTTTTACGTGTGCATTGGTGTCCTTAGTGGCAAAAAAAAGGGAGCGAAGCGACCACGGTTTAGGCTTCCACGAATCAACATGCACTACACCAATTTTTCTTTCGTGTCTTTCGTGTGCTTTCGTGTCTTTAGTGGCTAAAAAGGGAGCGAAGCGACCAGGGGTTTGGGCTTCCACCAGTCAACATGCACTACACCAATTTTCTTTCGTGTCTTTCGTGTGCTTTGGTGTCCTTAGTGGCTAAAAAAAGAAGCGAAGCGACAAGGGTATGGACTTCCATGAATCAACACGCACTACTCCAATTTTCTTTTGTGTCTTTCGTGTGCTTTCGTGTCTTTAGTGGCTAAT
>SLDS01000146.1 GCA_007125175.1 Flavobacteriales bacterium | reverse complement strand
TACGCGGCAAGATGCGCCAGCCCTTCCATACGAAAGCTCCACTCTCCTTGCCGGGCTGATACACTTCGTGTTCGCCTGCCATGCGAAAGAGGTGGCGCTTGTCGTAAATCCGCTTGCACACCCCCTCTTCTGCCCACAGCATTCGGTTGTAGTAGCCCGAGCCCTCCTTTGCTGCGATGCTTCCGCAAATACATGCCTTACAACGCAATGAGTAATCCGCCAGCCACTCTTCCACCACCTTGTCAGAAGCTCCACTGACCCGCTCCGGATGCATGGTAAATCCTGAGGTAAACATCTCTGGTAGTAAGATGAGATCCACAGGCTTCTCAAGCCTGAGCAGCAACTCTCCCAGAGAGTGCAGATTCGCCTGCACATCCTCCCAGTGCAAGTGGGTCTGCAGCATGGCAATCCTCAATCGCTGGAGCGGGGCACTCATACCGCTTTCAGTTTTTCGGCGGCTTCATACAGAGTTTGCTCTCCTTTGGCAAAGCAAAATCGGAGCAGGCATTGCTCCTTGCCCTGAGGATAAAACACAGAGATGGGGATGGAAGCGATGCCGTGTTTTCGTGTGAGCTCTTCGGCAAAGTTCACCTCCTTTCGACGGCTTATAGCTTTGTAGCTCAGCAGCTGAAAATAGGTGCCTTCCGTGGGAATGGCTTTGAATCGGCTGCCCTCAATGGCATTGAGAAACTGATCGCGCTTCTTCTGGTAGGCGGCGGGCAGGGATTCATAGCGCTCAGGCGCTTGCAGGTATTCGGCGATGGCGCACTGAATGGGCGTGTTGACAGAAAAAACCAGGTACTGATGCACCTTGCGAAACTCTTGCATAAGGGCCCCGGGGCCGTAGATGTAGCCCAGCTTCCAGCCGGTGGCGTGAAAGGTTTTGCCAAAGCTGGCCACAATGAGGCTATGGGCAGCGAGCGCGTCAAATCGCGCCGCGCTGTGATGCTCCTGTCCATCAAAGACCATGTGCTCGTATACCTCATCGCTGATCACGAAGGCTCCCGTATTCACGACGAGCTTCTCCAACTCTCGCATATCATTTGCGCTCCATATGGCTCCGCTGGGATTGTGCGGGCTATTGATGATGATGAGCTTGGTCTTGCGGTTCACACGCTTCTTCACTTCGTCCCAATCGGGCTTGAAATGCGGAGCGGGGAGCTCCACATACACCGGTTTGCCGCCATTGAGAAGCACTGGAGGAGCATAGCAATCGTAGGCAGGTGTAAAGATGATCACCTCATCACCTTCCTTTACCAAAGCCGTGATGGCAGTATAGATGGCTTGAGTTGCTCCTGCAGTGATGGTGATCTCTGCATCGGCAGCATAGTGTCGGCCATAGCACCTCTCAATTTTCCCGGAAAGGGCACTGCGCAAGGCCGGTAGACCCTGCATGGGAGCGTATTGGTTCATGCCTTCGTGCATGTATTTGCTCACCAAGTCGATCAGCTTGGAATCTACAGGAAAATCCGGAAAGCCCTGTGAGAGGTTGATGGCTCCGCATTCGGAGGCCATTTGGCTCATCACAGTAAAGATGGTGGTGCCGGTAGCTGGTAGTTTTGATGAAGGTATAAGCGGTGCGTTCATAGTGTGAGAGAGTCTTGCCGGGCTGCGCGCCCTCGGGGAAGTGTACCGTCAGTTGCTGAGGCGGCCTGCGACGATGCAAGGCAGCTTGAAGTATTCTGTGCGTCCTTGCAGGTCGAAGAGCTCCACGTAAACGATATGCGGCCCGATACGCGCCTTGGAGCGCTGATCTGTGGTACCATCCCACGAGATGGTTCCTTCGGTGCCAATTACCTGATTACTCACCAGGTTGCGAATCATTCGGCCGCGGCGGTCAAAGATCTGAATATTGGCAATATAGCCAGGGTTTTCAAGCTTGTAATTGATCAGCAATACATCCTGAAATCCGTCATTGTCCGGGCTGAACACTTCGTTTTCCAGCTCAAATTGGTCGGTGGCCTGGCCTTCCGGCAAAAATTGGCTATTCAGGTATCCCGGTGTGGCAAAGCCAACATGCTCCGCTGCTGATATCCAGTTTCCGGGGTCATTGGTTGGCCTCTTAAAACTGAGGCGCTCAAGCGATACCCCTCTAAAACTGCGCAAGAGAGAAAGGTGGAAATCCTCACTGTAGTCAAAGCGATCGATCACCGATTGAAAGGCATTGCCTATGATCACAGCCCCGCCCGCATTGGTGAGCTGAGGGGTGCTTACGGTCACGAATGTTTCGCGCCTGCCGAGGGGATAGTTCTCATGGAGAAGGTCGGGATTGGCGGTAAAGACCATGTACTCTCCCGGAAAAATGATGACAGGATCCGTCGTTATGGTGCGGGTGGTAAGGTTGATATTTTGGACCACCCAGTTTTGCAAACCAATATTTTTGGTGGAGATGTTCACAATCTCAATGAAATCTACTCCATCATTGCCGGAATTGAAGAGTACCTCATTGATGATGATGTCGCCCTCCAGGCCCTCTTCGGGCACGGCGATGTTCAGGCTGGATTCATCTAGCATCAAATTGCCCGAGCAGTCGGCTACTCCGTTCACCACGAGCGTATACACAGGGCCCTGCTCGAGATCTTGGGCCAATTGCAAGAGGGCTGCTTTGTTGTCGGGCTGTATGGCTTCTCTCGCAATGATCTCAATGCCATTGATCTCAAAGGTGGCCAATTCGAGGCTCTCGGGATCAATCACCTCTGAGAAGCGCACCTCCACCGTTTGTGGATTCAATACAAGCGCTTGCACGAGCAAGGGTGGCTCCAGGTCGGGTTCAGTGCTGTTCACAGAATTCACGGCCTGTGGGGTGCCGCCCACTTGGGCTATCGAGGCCGTCCAGTTGTCAGAGCCACGGCAGGGCTCTTCCAGGTTGATGCGTTCCAAGCTCCAGCCTCCACCTTCCTTCGCGGGGTCATTGTACCAAGTCAGGTCATAGCGTATGCGGTCCACCATCTCGCCATCGGGATTGCTCAGGAGGAGTTCACGTCCACTATTGGTGATGAAAGAGGCACTTAGAGCATCGATAAAGTACACCCCTTGAAATTCAAACCACTCTTGGCGCTGCGACTCGCTTACGCAAAGTACATACTCCCCTGGCTGCACCAGCCGCGCCCGCTCAAATGCCCTTCCCGAAAAGTCGCAGCCTTGCAGCTCAATAACCTTGTCGCTGGCATTGTAAAGCTCGAAGTATTCACTGGGAGGCAAGCCATTCGAAGGGGTGGGGTTCGCCATTACTTCCGAGAAAATCAGATCGTGCAATTCCGGAGCTACTCCCAGCTGTATTTCCACCGTGGTCTCGGGAAGGGGGTTCAGGGAGCAATCCAGCAGGCCATTTACCGTAAGGATATAGACGGGTCCTACCTCGAGCTCCTCCCCCAGCAGCAGCTCCACGCGGGTAGGTGGATCCAGGGGTGTGGCCTCAATGACCGCTATGCCCTCATCGAAAATGTAAGAGCCATTGATCAAGGACTCTTCGTCCATGAGCTCATTGAAGTTGAGCACAATGCGATTGGGCGCTTCCGCAAAAAAGCCAGTGAACACCGGTGGCGTGGTGTCGGGAGAATCATCGAAAACACTGTTTTGCTCGCCGGGAGTACCTCCGGTAGACGAGTTGGAGGCAATCCAATTTTGCGCTCCGCTGCACTCGGTAAAGGGGTTGATGATCTCAAGTGCCCAACCTCCTCCTGCCTTCGCGGGATCGCGGTACCAGGTATTGCTGTAGGTGACCTCATTCACCAGCTCTCCATCTTGGTTGGTCAATACCAACTCTCGGCCAGCGTTGGTGAAAAAAGTCAAACTCATGCTTTGCATGACATAGGCATCCGGGAAGTCCTGAAAATCATCGAGGGCATTGCTCGAGACACACATGAGATACTCTCCCGGCATGAGCAGCCTCGGAAAGATAAATCCCCTTCCTGAGAGATCACAGCCCTGAATGTCGATGACCTTGTCGCTGGCATTGAAGAGCTCGAAGTACTCTTGAGGTGGCAGCCCAACTGCGGGTGTAGGGTCGGCCATGATTTCAGAAATGATCACATCGCCAAAGAGCGGCTTCTCGCCAAAAAGCACTTCCACCTCCGTACCATCGGGCAGGGGATTGCCTGCACAATCTGTGAGACCAGAAATGCTCAGGGTGTAGGTTACTCCCACTGCCAGCGGCTCATCAAAAAACAAGTTGACAGCTGTGAGATCGAAGCGGGGGAGGATTTGCACGATATTGAGCTGAGGATCAATGGCATAGGCGCCATCCAGCATGCTCTGCTCGTCAATGGGCTCGCTGAAAAGTATGCGCAATGCCTCTGGGGCAACCTGCTCAAAGCCCGTTACTTCCGGGGCCGTGGTATCTGGACTGTCGTCAAAAATGCTGTTGATAGCACCCGGAGTTCCGCCCGAAGGATCTTCGGCAGCGCGCCAATTGTGCATGCCATTGCAGGGCTCGAAGGGATTGATTTGCTCCAGTGTCCAACCGCCTCCTTCCTTGTCGGGGTCTTGATACCAATCGACCGTGTAGCTCACAATATCCAAGACGTCGCCAGCCACATTCTTGAGTACCAAGCTATCCGCCGAATTGGTGAGCAAGGGCCATGATGCCAATCCAAGTACTTCGCCGAAAGGCTGGAAGAGTGGAGCGTCGGCTGCGCGGCACAAGAGCA
This sequence comes from Flavobacteriales bacterium, assembly GCA_007125175.1. Lineage (GTDB taxonomy): Bacteria > Bacteroidota > Bacteroidia > Flavobacteriales_D > Cryomorphaceae > T3Sed10-241. Next base: position 2,523 of record SLDS01000146.1, on the reverse strand, counting down.
GGTAATCTCCGGGGAAAATCACTGCCTGCTCAAGGGTTCTCACGTCATTGCCATTCACGTAAGTGTAGCCTTCCAGATCGAAAAATTTGTCGTCGGTGGTATTGTACAATTCTATGAACTCTGCCACAGGCAAACCCACTTGCGGGTTTTCATCAATCATCAGCTCATTGAAGACCAGTTCCCGAAATTGCGGCTCGACTACTACGAAGAAGATCACCTGCACCTCTGTGGCCTCCATGGCATTCCCGGCCAGATCCTCTACATCAGTCACGGTGAGTGTATAAAATTGGCCTTCATCAAGCCCTGTGGCCAGTGTGAGGTCGACTTGCGTCAAATTCTCCGTGTTGAAGACTGCAGAAGCCGGATTTCCTATGCCTCCATCGATGAAGTAGTTGAAAGTGTTTTCGGCACTGCTCGCTTCCAGGGGCTCATCGAAATCAATGCGTATCTCTGTGGCGCTAAGGGCTTCGGCGTTCAAAATCTGGGGCGGGGTGACATCAGGTGGCAGTTCTTCAATGAGCACGGCATCAAACCAATGACTGTTAATGGGCCCTTGCGCCGCCGACTGGGTAATGCGAAAACCGAATGCCTCCGTACTTTGGAAGTCCGAATCGGAGAAAAATCCGAGGTTTTGAAAATTGCCCTGCCCAATTTGATCGGTCTGTACGGTCCAGAAGCCCTCAGCATTTCGCGTAATCCGGTTCCACACTGGGTTCGAGGAGCCGCTGTTGATCTGATTGTCCGGGCCTTTGATGATCATCTCATCGCTTCCAGCACTGCGCTTCCAGACAGAGATGTCTCTTTGGGTGCGCCCATAACGGATGAAAAAGCCATTCTGAGCAGCGCCCAAATCAGCATTATCGCTTACGAGCCACACGTCTATGAAATTGGCCCCACTAAGCGAAAAGCGCGGATTGAGGAAGTACTCCCAGGAGCAATTTGCCGCAAGGCCATTGGCGGTGCTGAGGTAGTAATTGGCCGCTCCTTCATTGTTGCTGCGCAGCATCAGATTACTCTCATCCAGGGCATAGGGGGCTATCACAAACTTGTCCACATCTCCGCTCCAGGGAGGGTTCGATGTAAAATCTCCGTCTGCGAAGTCATCCTGCACCTGAGCGTGTAGCCCACCGAAGAGAGAAAGACCAAGGGATAGCAGAATAAAATACCAAAGGTGTTTCATGGCTTTCGAGGGGCTAAATATACTACTTTTGCGGGCCGTTCAATATTAACTCAAGCTTAAGATACAAGATGCGCATTGCGATAGTTGGGGCCACCGGGATGGTAGGCCGGGTCATGTTTCAGGTGCTCAAGGAGCGTCGCTTTCCAGTCAGCGAACTGATCGCAGTGGCTTCGAAGCGATCTGTCGGGCAGCAAAGGGAAATCGAAGGAGAGCTGTACCGCATCCACAGCATGGAAGAAGCCCTTGAGGCCAGGCCGGATATAGCGCTGTTCAGCGCCGGCGGATCCACAAGCCTTGAGTGGGCACCCCGATTTGCCGAAAGGGGAATCAAAGTAATCGACAACAGCTCTGCTTGGCGGATGCATCCCGATTATAAGCTGATTATTCCCGAGGTCAATGGTTCCCTGCTCAGCAAGGACGATATGATCATCGCCAATCCGAACTGCTCAACCATACAGTTGCTCATGATACTCGCTCCCCTGCATCGCAGCTATGGCGTGAAGCGGGCAGTCGTTTCGACCTATCAATCGGTGACAGGTACAGGCAAGGCCGCTGTGGAGCAGATGGAACGCGAGCGCAATTCCGAACAGGGCGCCATGGTATACCCCTACCCCATCGACAAGAACTGCCTGCCTCATTGCGATGTTTTTGAGGAGAATGGCTACACCAAAGAGGAGCTCAAGCTCACTCGGGAGAGCAAAAAAATACTGGGTGATGACAATGTCAACATCACCGCGACTGCTGTACGCGTGCCAGTGGTAGGGGGCCATTCCGAGGCTGTCAATATCACTTTTGAGCAGGATTACGATCTCGACGAGCTACGAAACCTGCTGCACGAGCAAGAAGGGGTGAAGGTGCAAGACCAGGTGGAGCTCAATACCTACCCAATGCCGCGCTATGCCCAAGGGAAGGATGAGGTATTCGTGGGGCGCATCAGACGCGATGAGAGCTGGCCCAATAGCCTTAATCTGTGGATTGTGGCCGATAATTTGCGCAAGGGGGCTGCCACCAATGCGGTGCAGATTGCCGAGCGATTGCTCGCCATGCAATGAGCACCGGCGCCTGTGATTGCGCGTAGTCTGCGCAAGGCTTATCGCAAACGACAAACATTGGTGCCGGGAAAAATGAATTGAGTGACTTTCATGACATCCGCAAAGTGGATAGAGTGCACGACGCTCAGTTCATTTTTCAGCCCGGTACGTCCAATCACATCGCGGGTTGTGTCAAGGGCTGATAAACACTCGACCTGACAATCCCTTGATTGAGGAATATTTACATCGGAAAATTCCAAAGGAATATAATCTCTCTGGTTTAATCACTTAATTATCAAGTAAAAATTCGTC
>SLDS01000097.1 GCA_007125175.1 Flavobacteriales bacterium | reverse complement strand
GAGATACTCAAGCGGTCAACGAGGACAGACTGTAAATCTGTTGCCAACGGCTTCGTAGGTTCGAATCCTGCTCTCCCCACTTTTTTTTCATTCGAAACCACAATAGGTAGATTACCTTAAGCGGGAGTAGCTCAGTTGGTAGAGCATTAGCCTTCCAAGCTAAATGTCGCGAGTTCGAATCTCGTCTCCCGCTCTAAGCTTTAAAAAGCCGATGTAGCTCAGGGGTAGAGCGCTTCCTTGGTAAGGAAGAGGTCACGGGTTCAATTCCCGTCATTGGCTCAAATACGGCACTATTGCACTTTGAAATAAAGAACCAAATAACCACTAAATTACCCTAGCTATGGCTAAAGAAACATTTGATCGCTCCAAGCCCCACCTTAACATAGGTACCATCGGGCACGTTGACCACGGTAAAACGACCCTTACGGCAGCGATTACAACCGTTCTTGCCAGTAAAGGCTTGTCTGAGCTCAAAAGCTTTGATGCCATTGACAATGCCCCTGAAGAAAAAGAGCGCGGTATCACCATCAATACTTCTCACGTGGAGTACACCACAGCTAACCGTCACTACGCACACGTAGACTGCCCCGGTCACGCTGACTATGTAAAGAACATGGTAACTGGTGCTGCCCAAATGGACGGAGCCATCCTCGTAGTTGCTGCTACTGATGGTCCTATGCCACAAACACGCGAGCACATTCTCCTCGGCCGTCAGGTAGGGGTGCCCCGTATCGTTGTATTCCTCAACAAGGTGGACCTTGTAGACGACGAAGAGCTTCTCGAGCTCGTTGAAATGGAAGTGCGTGAATTGCTTTCTTTCTACGACTACGATGGCGACAATACTCCTGTAATTCTCGGTTCAGCACTCGGAGCCCTCAACGGCGAAGAGAAATGGTCAAAAACTGTTGAAGAGCTGATGGACGCTGTTGATGAGTGGATCGAAATGCCACCACGTGACATCGAGAAACCATTCCTGATGCCAGTAGAGGATGTATTCTCTATTACAGGTCGTGGAACCGTTGCTACCGGCCGTATCGAAACTGGTGTTGTAAACTCTGGTGAAGAAGTGGAAATCATCGGTATGCAAGTGGAAAAACTCAAGTCGGTAGTTACCGGTGTTGAGATGTTCCGCAAGATCCTTACCCGTGGTGAAGCTGGTGACAACGTAGGATTGTTGCTCCGTGGTATTGAGAAATCTGCCATCCGTCGCGGAATGGTAATTGCCAAGCCGGGATCCATCACTCCCCACACCAAGTTCAAAGGAGAGATCTACGTACTGAAGAAAGAAGAAGGTGGCCGTCACACGCCATTCCACAACAAGTACCGTCCTCAGTTTTACTTCCGCACTACCGATGTAACAGGAGAGATCGTCCTGCCAGAGGGTCGTGAGATGGTAATGCCTGGTGACAACGTGACGATCACTGTAGAGCTGATCGTACCTGTAGCGATGGACAAAGGTCTTCGCTTCGCGATCCGTGAGGGTGGCCGCACTGTAGGTGCAGGTCAGGTGACCGAGATCGTAGAGTAATTTTGTATAAACCTTGACAGTAAAGGTGGGTGCCTATTTGAGCGCCCACCTTTCCCTGTCAATAAACGGGTGTAGCTCAGTTGGTAGAGCACTGGTCTCCAAAACCAGGTGTCGGGAGTTCGAGTCTCTCCACCCGTGCCAAAACAAAGAGAAGTGGCAAGTCTTAAAGTAACTTTCAAGGAATCATACGAAGAGCTGGTACACAAAGTGACCTGGCCCTCGTGGAAGCAGCTGCAAAGCAGTAGCATACTGGTATTAATTGCCTCAGCCATCATCGCTCTGATCATCTTCCTCATGGATTATGTATTTGGCGTGCAAGTGGCCGGAGATACCGGTTTCGGCTGGAAGGGCATATTGGGCTACATATACCAGGCGCTGGGATAATGACGGCTACAACACAGGATACAATGACCGAAACAAGCGGAAAAAAGTGGTATGTGGTTCGCGCAGTTAGCGGTAAGGAAAAGCGGGTGAAAGAGCTGATTGAGCTCGAAGTAAGTCGCAATAACCTGCAAGACTTTGTAAGCCAGGTACTCATACCTACAGAAAAGGTTTTCCAAATACGCAATGGTAAGAAAATCAGCAAGGAAAGAAACTTCTTTCCTGGTTACGTGATGATCGAAGCCGAGCTGGTGGGAGAGATACCACACCTTATTAAAGGTATCAACAATGTGATAGGCTTTCTCGGTGCTGAAAAAGGGGGCGATCCAGTGCCTTTGCGCAGCAATGAGGTGAACCGTATTCTGGGTAAAGTGGATGAGCTGGCCGACAGCGAAGAGGAAATCAACATACCCTATGTGGTAGGTGAAAGCGTGAAGGTGGTCGACGGGCCTTTCAACAACTTTAATGGTGTGATCGAAGAAGTGAATGAGGAAAAGAAGAAGCTCAAGGTGATGGTAAAAATCTTCGGAAGAAAGACCCCACTGGAATTGGGCTATATGCAAGTGGAAAAAGAAAGCTAATCGAACACAGAAACACAACAAGGATTCAACGGCCGCTTTTCGCAAATGTGAGTGCGAATTGCTTCCAAGTAAGGCCGAATCAATATACACCAAACGTAAACTTAAATGGCTAGAGAAGTAAGTGGCATGATCAAGCTGCAAGTAAGAGGTGGAGCCGCCAATCCTTCGCCTCCTGTGGGACCCGCTTTGGGTGCCAAAGGGGTGAATATAATGGAGTTCTGCAAGCAGTTCAATGCCCGTACACAAGAACAAGCTGGAAAAGTTTTACCTGTAGTCATCACCGTGTATAGCGATAAGTCTTTTGACTTTATCGTGAAAACCCCACCTGCAGCTGTACAGCTGAAGGAGGCCGCCAAAATCAAGTCCGGCTCAGCAGAGTCGAACCGACAAAAGGTAGGCAATGTAACCTGGGATCAAATCAAGGCTATTGCCGAAGACAAGATGCCGGATCTCAATGCTTTTACCCTCGAGTCGGCAATGAGTATGGTAGCCGGAACTGCACGAAGCATGGGGCTTAACATCAAGGGCCAAAAGCCCTTTTAACGGTTAAAACTTTTGTTATGCCAGTAAGCAAAAAAAGAAAAGAAGCGCTGAGCAAATACGACGCAAGCAAGCTGTATTCTTTGGAAGAAGCTTCGGGAATCGTGAAGGATATTTCCAAAACGAAATTCGATGCTACCATTGATATAGCCGTGCGGCTCGGCGTAGACCCAAGAAAAGCAAACCAAATGGTGAGGGGCAGTGTCTCTTTGCCACATGGTACCGGAAAGGACGTCCGAGTACTCGTACTCTGCACCCCCGACAAAGAAGCCGAAGCCACTGAGGCTGGAGCCGACTTTGTAGGGCTCGATGAGTATGTAGAAAAGATCAAGGGCGGCTGGACCGATGTTGACGTAATCATCACAACACCCAATGTGATGGGAAAGGTAGGCGCGCTGGGTAGAATCCTCGGTCCACGAGGCTTGATGCCCAACCCCAAAACCGGAACCGTAACAATGGATGTTGCGAAAGCCGTGCAGGATGTAAAAGCCGGTAAGATCGACTTCAAAGTCGATAAATACGGTATCATCCACGCCACGGTTGGCAAGGCTTCATTCGATGTCTCGAAGATCAAGGAAAATGCCTCTGAAGTAATCTCTACACTGGTGAAGCTCAAGCCTTCAGCAGCTAAGGGAACCTACATCAAGAGCATCTCCATGAGCGCATCCATGTCGCCCAGTGTGAAAATTGAAACGAAGTCGGCAACGGCCTGAGATTTAAAAGCGACACGATAATGACGAAAGCTGAAAAAAATCAACTGATTGATGAATTGGTGGGTACTCTGAGTGAGGCCCCAGTCATCTACCTTGCCGATACTTCCGAACTCGATGCCGAGAGTACTTCCGACCTGAGGAGAACTTGCTTTAAGAAAGACATCAAGCTCAATGTGGTAAAAAATACCCTGCTTAAAAAAGCATTTGAGCGTGTGGAAGGCAAAGACTTCTCTGAACTGTACGATGTACTCGCAGGTCCAACTGCACTGATGCTTTCCGAAACGGGAAATGCACCGGCCAAGTTGATCAAAGAGTTCCGTAAGAAACACCCTAAGCCCATTCTCAAAGGGGCTTTTGTGGAAGAAATGTGTTTTGTGGGTGATGAACAACTCCAAGCCCTCACCGAGATCAAGTCGCGGGAAGAGCTGATTGGAGAAGTGATTACCCTGCTCCAGTCACCAATGCAGAATGTACTTGGCGCCCTTAAGTCGGGTGGCAATACTGTCGCAGGACTGGTGAAAACACTTTCCGAACGCTGATTTTTCAAAACCAACAAGACAAACAAACTTAAACTCCAATAAAATGGCAGACGTTAAAACCCTAGGCGACCAACTCGTTGGCCTAACTGTAAAAGAAGTAAACGAATTGGCAGATTACCTGAAAGAAGAGCATGGCATCGAGCCTGCTGCTGCAGCAGTAGCCGTAGCCGGCCCAGCCGGTGGTGGCGAAGGTGGAGGCGAAGAAGCGCAATCTACCTTTGATGTAATTCTCAAAGCTCCAGGTGGATCTAAACTCGGAGTTGTAAAACTCGTGAAAGAACTCACCGGTCTTGGCCTGAAAGAGGCCAAAGCTGTGGTTGACAGCGCTCCCGCTCCTGTGAAGGAGGGTGTTTCCAAAGAGGAAGCTGAGTCGCTGAAATCACAACTCGAAGAAGCCGGTGCAGAAGTTGAGCTCAAGTAAGAATCTCAACGTTTTGCATATCAACTGTTGAGGTATAGCTCACCACGCTCAGGCGTGGTGGGCTAAACCTTTTTCTGACATTTTGTATTTTATTGCTGTCGCGTCCCATCTTAATCTCCAAATTACTGTCCTTTGGCTACCTTAAAGAAAACCCCAAGCGAGCGCATCAATTTTGCTTCGAGCCGTCACCTGATTGACTATCCCGACTTTCTCGAAGTACAGTTGAAGTCCTTTAAAGAATTTTTTCAACTCGATACCAACCCGGAAGACCGCGAGCACGAGGGGCTCTACAAAGTTTTCACCGAAAACTTCCCCATCACCGATACGCGCAATCAGTTCGTACTCGAGTTTCTCGATTATTTCATCGATCCCCCGCGCTACAGCATTCAAGAATGTGTAGAGAGAGGACTCACCCATGCGGTGCCCCTCAAAGCCAAGCTGAAGCTCTACTGCACCGACCCGGAGCACGAAGACTTCGAAACCATCGTGCAGGATGTCTACCTCGGTACCATCCCATACATGACCCCGCAAGGATCATTCGTGATCAATGGAGCCGAGCGTGTTATCGTGTCACAATTGCACCGTTCGCCAGGTGTCTTTTTTGGCCAAAGCCGACACGCCAATGGTACCAAGCTCTATTCCGCCCGTGTAATTCCATTCAAGGGCTCATGGATCGAGTTTGCCACCGACATCAATGCGGTGATGTACGCTTACATTGACCGAAAGAAGAAGTTGCCGGTTACCACGCTGCTGCGTGCCATCGGCTTCGAAAGTGATAAGGACATTCTCGAGATTTTCGACCTTGCCGACGAGGTGAAGGTGACCAAGACGGGAGCGAAAAAGCTCATCGGCCGCAAACTGGCCGCCCGCGTGCTCAAATCATGGATCGAAGACTTTGTCGATGAAGATACTGGCGAGGTGGTATCCATTGAGCGAAATGAAGTGATCATCGACCGGGAAACCGTGATCGAGGAGAGCCATATTGAATTGATCCTTGAGTCAGGCGCTAAAACAGTGATTCTCCACAAGGAGAACATCAATGCTGCCGACTTCTCAATCATATACAATACCCTGCAAAAGGATACTTCCAACTCTGAAAAGGAGGCTGTAGAGCACATCTACCGCCAGCTCCGCAATGCCGAGCCCCCAGACCTTGATACGGCTCGTGGCGTGATCGACAAGCTCTTCTTCTCAGAAACCCGATATGATCTCGGTGAGGTAGGACGCTTCCGCATCAATAAGAAGCTCGGTCTTGAGACCAGCTTCGAGGAGCGCACCCTTACACGCGAGGATATCATCAAGATCATCAAGTACCTCATCGATTTGGTGAATTCCAATACCGATGTGGACGACATTGACCACCTGAGCAACCGACGTGTGCGCACGGTGGGTGAGCAGCTTCACAATCAGTTTGGAGTGGGATTGGCCCGTATGGCCCGTACCATCCGTGAGCGCATGAATGTGCGCGACAATGAGGTATTCACTCCTACTGACCTCATCAATGCCAAGACCTTGAGCTCGGTGATCAATTCATTTTTTGGTACCAACCAGCTCTCCCAGTTCATGGATCAAACCAATCCACTGGCTGAGGTAACCCACAAGCGCCGCATGTCGGCCCTGGGTCCCGGAGGTCTCTCTCGTGAGCGAGCTGGTTTTGAGGTGCGTGACGTTCACTACACCCACTACGGCAGGCTCTGTACCATCGAGACCCCGGAAGGACCGAATATCGGTTTGATCTCCTCGCTATGTGTATTTGCGAAAATCAATAGACTCGGATTTATCGAAACCCCTTACAGAAATGTAAAAGAAGGCACGGTAAACCTCAAAGAGGAGCCGCTCTACCTGAGTGCTGAGGAGGAAGATCAGAAAATGATTGCCCAAGCCAATGCACAGGTGGGTGCTAAAGGTGAATTCGAAACCGAGAGGGTGAAAGCCCGAAAAGAAGGTGATTTCCCCGTTGTGGAGCCATCGAGCATCGACCTGATCGACGTGGCACCCAACCAGATTGCCTCCATTGCAGCTTCACTAATCCCCTTCCTAGAGCACGATGATGCCAACCGTGCTCTGATGGGCTCCAACATGATGCGCCAGGCCGTTCCGCTCTTGCGTCCGGAAGCTCCTATCGTGGGTACAGGTCTTGAGCCACTTGTGGCCAGGGACTCCCGCGTGCTGATCAGCGCTGAGGCCGACGGAGTGGTAGAGCATGTGGATGCCACCAAAATCGTGGTTAAGTACAAGCGCGATGAAGAGGAGCAGCTCGTGAGCTTCGATGAAGATGAAAAGAGCTACTCCCTGGTGAAATTCCAAAAGACCAATCAGGGCACTTCCATGAACCTGAGACCCATTGTGCGCAAGGGCGACCGGGTGAAAAAAGGTCAGGTACTCTCTGAAGGCTATGCTACCGAGCAAGGTGAGCTCGCCATAGGACGAAACCTGCGCGTGGCCTTCATGCCCTGGAAAGGATACAATTTTGAGGATGCTATCGTGATTTCCGAAGAAGTAGTTCGCGAGGACATCTTCACCTCGCTGCACATCGACGAATACATCCTTGAGGTGCGCGATACCAAGCGCGGTCAGGAAGAACTCACACCCGACATACCCAATGTAAGCGAAGAGGCCACCAAGGATCTCGACGACAATGGAATGATTCGGGTAGGTGCCGAAATCAAAGAAGGGGACATCCTTATCGGAAAAATAACTCCGAAAGGAGAGACCGATCCTTCACCTGAGGAGAAACTCCTTCGAGCCATTTTTGGCGACAAAGCCGGCGATGTGAAAGATGCCTCTCTCAAGGCACCACCTTCACTCCGCGGAGTGGTGATCGACAAAAAGCTTTTTGCGAAAGCAGTAAAAGGCCCCAAGCGCAAGTCGGAAGAAAAAGTAATCGTAGAAGAACTCGACAAGAAGTTCGATCGCGATACAGCGGCCCTCAAGAATACTTTGATTGAGAAGCTCGCCAAGTTGGTAAGCGGCAAGACCTCTCAGGGAGTGTTCAACAACTTCAAGGAGGAGTTGATCAAGAAGGGTGTGAAATTTACCCAGAAGGCCCTCGCTGCCATCGATTACAGCATTGTGAATCCCAGCCGATGGACGACCGATGATCACATCAACAGCCTCATCAAGCGACTCATTCACAATTACAACATCAAGTACAACGACTACGCCGGTGCCTACAAGCGCGAGAAGTTTCAGATCACCATCGGTGATGAACTGCCAAGCGGCATTCTCAAGCTTGCCAAAGTGTACATCGCCAAGAAGCGCAAGCTCAAGGTAGGTGATAAGATGGCCGGTCGCCACGGTAATAAAGGTATCGTAGCCAAGATCGTGCGGAAAGAGGACATGCCTTATCTGGACGATGGAACCCCGGTAGATATCGTCTTGAATCCACTTGGGGTACCTTCGAGGATGAACCTCGGTCAGATTTACGAAACCGTGCTCGGATGGGCGGGGCAGGAGCTTGGGCTCAAATTTGCCACCCCAATTTTTGACGGTGCTACCATTGATCAGATCAATGACTACACTGACAAAGCCGGCATACCACGCTACGGAGTAACCCGCCTCCGCGATGGCGGTACGGGCGAATACTTCGACCAAACAGCCACAGTAGGTGTGATCTACATGCTGAAGCTGGCACACATGGTAGACGATAAGATGCACGCGCGTAGCATCGGTCCTTACTCCCTCATTACGCAGCAGCCATTGGGTGGTAAAGCCCAATTTGGCGGTCAGCGTTTTGGTGAAATGGAGGTGTGGGCCCTGGAAGCCTTTGGTGCTTCCAATATCCTGCGCGAGGTACTTACGGTAAAATCCGATGACGTGATAGGCCGTGCCAAGGCCTATGAAGCCATCGTGAAAGGTGAGAATATGCCCGAACCGGGTATACCCGAATCCTTCAATGTACTGCTCAATGAGCTGGCAGGATTGGGATTAAATGTTTCACTGGACTGATAGAGCACCTGAACGGTGTTTACTCATCACATTAAAGACAATAAGATGGCCTTGAAAAAAGAACATAAATTAAGCTCCAACTTCAACAGCATCACCATAAGCTTGTCCTCATCAGAGCAGATTCTGGAGCGCAGCCACGGTGAGGTACTGAAGCCCGAAACCATCAACTACCGCACCTACAAGCCGGAACGCGATGGCCTCTTTTGCGAAAGGATATTCGGCCCCGTAAAGGATTACGAATGCCACTGTGGCAAGTACAAGCGCATCCGCTACAAGGGAATTGTATGCGATCGATGTGGGGTGGAGGTGACCGAAAAGAAAGTACGCCGAGAGCGCATGGGACACATCTCTCTCGTAGTACCGGTGGCACATATCTGGTACTTCAAGTCGCTGCCAAATAAGATTGGCTACCTGCTCGGATTGCCGACCAAGAAGTTGGATCAAATCATTTACTACGAGCGCTATGTAGTGATCAATCCCGGGCCCGCAGTCAATGTGGAGGGAGAGCCCTTGCAGCGTATGGATTTCCTTACGGAAGAAGAATATATCGACATCCTCGAGACCCTTCCCAAGGAGAATCAATACCTCGACGAGGCTGATCCAAACCGCTTTGTGGCAAAAATGGGTGCCGACGCTTTGCACGACTTGCTCAAATCGACCGACCTGGATGGACTCTCCTACGAGTTGCGCCACAAAGCCGATACTGAAACTTCGCAGCAGCGTAAAAATGAGGCCCTCAAGCGCCTCCAAGTGGTGGAAGCTTTCAGGGATGCAAATCAACGCATTGAGAATCGTCCTGAATGGATGATCATCAAGGTGGTACCAGTTATCCCGCCCGAATTGAGGCCTCTTGTGCCCCTGGATGGTGGTCGATTTGCCACATCCGATCTCAACGACCTCTACCGCCGTGTGATCATTCGCAATAACCGCCTCAAGCGCTTGATTGAGATCAAAGCGCCCGAAGTGATTCTGCGAAATGAGAAACGCATGCTGCAGGAAGCTGTGGACTCACTCTTTGACAACAGCCGCAAATCGAGCGCTGTGAAGACTGAGAGCAATCGCCCCCTGAAGTCTTTGTCTGATAGCCTCAAGGGTAAGCAAGGTCGTTTCCGCCAAAATCTCCTCGGTAAGCGTGTGGACTACTCTGCACGTTCGGTGATTGTGGTAGGGCCCGAGCTGAAGCTTCACGAATGCGGATTGCCCAAAGATATGGCTGCCGAACTCTATAAGCCTTTTATCATCCGCAAGATGATAGAGCGCGGTATTGTGAAAACAGTGAAATCTGCCAAGAAGATCGTAGACCGCAAGGAGGCAGTGGTATGGGATATCCTGGAAAACGTTCTCAAGGGGCACCCCGTGCTACTCAACCGTGCACCGACCCTGCACCGTATGGGTATTCAGGCTTTCCAGCCAAAATTGATCGAAGGCAAGGCCATCCAATTGCACCCACTGGTGTGTACGGCTTTCAATGCTGACTTTGACGGTGACCAAATGGCCGTACACTTGCCTTTGGGCAACGCCGCTATTCTGGAGGCTCAGATGCTGATGATTGCATCGCACAACATCCTTAACCCTGCGAATGGTGCGCCTATCGCCGTTCCTTCACAGGACATGGTGCTTGGCCTGTATTACATCACCAAAGGCCGCAAAGGAGACAAGGAGAATCCGGTACGAGGAGAGGGCAAAACCTTCTATAGCGCCGAGGAAGTAGAGATTGCTCACAACGAAGGCAAGCTCGATCTTCATGCCCATATCAAGTACCGTCACACTGCCCCCAATGGCTCAACTGAGATCATCGAAACTACCACAGGGCGTGTGCTTTTCAATGCGCACGTGCCAGATGAAGTAGGTTATCTCAATCAGGTGCTCACCAAGAAGGCCCTGCGCGATATCATCGGGGAAGTACTCAAGAAAGTGGGTATGGCCCGCTGTGCACAGTTCCTCGACGATATCAAGGAGCTCGGTTTCCATATGGCCTTCAAGGGTGGTTTGTCATTCAACCTGAATGACGTAATCATTCCGCCCGAGAAAGAGGTACTTGTAGAAAAGGCTGCCGATGAGGTTAAGGTGGTTATGGAAAACTATGCCATGGGTCTCATCACCAACAACGAGCGCTACAATCAGATCATTGACATTTGGACGCATACCAACTCCAAGTTGACCAATATCCTGATGGATCGCCTGAAAAATGACAATCAGGGCTTCAATTCCATCTACATGATGTTCGATTCAGGAGCCCGTGGTTCCAAGGAGCAAATTCGTCAGCTTAGCGGTATGCGCGGACTGATGGCCAAGCCCCAAAAATCGGGTGCTACTGGCGGTCAGGACATCATTGAGAACCCGATCCTGTCCAATTTTAAGGAAGGATTGTCAATTCTCGAATACTTCATTTCTACCCACGGTGCCCGAAAAGGTCTAGCCGATACGGCTTTGAAAACAGCCGATGCCGGTTACCTGACACGAAGGCTGGTTGATGTCGCTCAGGATGTCGTTATTCTCGGCGAAGATTGTGGTACCCTTCGCGGTCTCACAGCCACCGCCCTCAAGAAGAACGAAGAGATCGTGGAGCCCCTCTACGACCGTATTTTGGGTAGGACCTCTCTACAGGATGTGCTCCACCCCGAGACGGGTGATGTGATTCTGCCCGAGGGTGAGGAAATCACAGAAGAAGGTGCCCGTGCTGTAGAAGCTGCCGGTATCGAAGAAGTGGAAATCCGCTCTGTACTCACCTGCGAGCTCAAGCGCGGGGTATGCGCCAAGTGCTATGGCCGCAACCTCTCTACAGGTCGAATGGTTCAGGAAGGTGAAGCTGTCGGAGTAATTGCTGCTCAGTCTATTGGTGAGCCGGGTACCCAGCTTACACTGCGTACTTTCCACGTAGGTGGTACGGCCTCCAACATCGCCGACGAATCTGAGATCAAAGCCAAAAATGATGGCGTTATCGAATTTGAAGAAATTCGAAATGTAGAGCAGGTAGACAGCAAGGACAAAAAGAAAACCATCGTGGTAGGCCGATCCGGCGAGATGAAACTGGTGGATCCAAAAACGGGAATCATCCTTGCCACAAGCAATATCCCTTATGGTTCTGAGCTCTTTGTAAAAGATGGTCAGAAGGTGAAAAAGGGAGATGTGATCTGCCGATGGGATCCTTACAACGCTGTATTCATCTCAGAGGGAGCTGGTACCATCAAGTTTGAAAACTTTGAGGAAGGGGTAACCTACCGCGAAGAAGTGGACGAACAAACCGGCTACCGCGAAAAAGTAATCACCGAGCGTCGTGACAAGAAGAAGAATCCTGCCATTCACATCGTGGATACCAAGAGCAAGGAAATCGTTAAGTCATACAACTTGCCGGTAGGTGCTCACGTGAGTGTGCAAGAGGGCAAAAGTGTACTCATAGGAGAGATCATTGCCAAGATACCAAGGGTGAGTGGCAAGTCCGGTGATATCACCGGTGGTCTGCCGCGTATTACGGAGCTTTTCGAAGCGCGTAATCCTTCCAACCCCGCTGTGGTTAGTGAAATCGACGGTATTGTTTCTTATGGCAAGATCAAGCGCGGTAACCGCGAGATCATCGTTGAGAGCAAAACCGGCGAGGTGAAAAAATACCTCGTATCGCTTTCTAAGCACATCCTCGTGCAAGAGAATGACTTTGTGCGTGCTGGTCAATCCCTCTCTGATGGTGCTATCACTCCGAGTGATATCCTTGCCATCGAGGGCCCAACAAGGGTGCAGGAGTATCTGGTAAACGAAGTACAAGAGGTATACCGCTTGCAAGGTGTGAAAATCAATGACAAGCACTTCGAGATTATCGTAAGGCAGATGATGCGCAAAGTAGAAATCGAGGATCCGGGAGATACCCGCTTCCTCGAAAAGCAGAGCGTAGAGAAGCAAGACTTCATGGAAGAAAACGACCGCATCTATGGAATGAAAGTGGTTGTGGAAGCCGGGGAGTCGGCCAATCTCAAAGCCGGAATGATCATCTCGGCCCGACAACTGCGTGACGAGAACTCACAGCTCAAGCGAAAAGACCAGAAGCTCGTAGAGGTGCGCGAAGCGATTCCTGCTACCTCGCGTCCACTTCTCCAAGGTATCACCCGCGCATCTTTGCAAACCAAGTCTTTCATCTCGGCGGCATCCTTCCAGGAAACCACCAAGGTGCTCAATGAGGCAGCAGTGAGCGGAAAGCGCGACGACCTTCTCGGACTGAAAGAAAACGTGATTGTAGGACACCTTATCCCTGCCGGAACCGGTATACGCCGCTTTGGCAAGGTGAATGTAGGCGCTAAAGCCGACTACGAAAAAATGCTCTCTGCCCAAACTGAAAAGAGTGAAGCTGAAGAAGAAGTAGAGCAAGTAAAATAATTCAATAACCAAAAGCCTCCCCTCGTGGGAGGCTTTTTTAAAACCATTAGCACATGGCCGACCAGAAACAAGATAAAAATCCCAATCAGATCAATATTGAGCTGAACGAGGAAGTGGCAGACGGCATATACTCGAATCTCGCTATCATTACCCATTCCAATGCGGAGTTTGTCCTTGACTTTGTACGGGTGATGCCCGGCATGCCAAAGGCCCGGGTAAAATCGCGCATTGTGCTCACACCTCAGCACGCCAAGCGCTTGCTACGCGCTCTTGCCGACAATATCGACAAGTACGAAGCGATACACGGTAGCATTTCCGATGCAAAAAGCCACGAAGGCGGCCCCTCATTCCCGATGGGTTTTGGAGGCCCGACTGCCCAAGCCTGATCGGATTGTCCATGGCGTTTTCGCTTTGAGCAGGGCTTCTTGTCTGTGCTGGGATGGCTGTTCGCTTCTAAGGCTCAGTCTGTGGCACACTCGAAGTGTCGGTGCTTATTGAGCAGGATTCAGGCTTGCAGCAGGCTTTTCGATGAGCAGGTCGGCCTTGAGTTATTATTGGCCCTAAAGCTCGTATATGCTCTTGTTGAAGAGCGTATATCCAAAGTTGAATAAAAAGCTCCATGGGCTGTCGAGCTGACTGCTATAATAGTTGAGGTTGAGGCTCACAGGCCCCACAGGGCTGTTGAATACAAGGGCTCCCGCAGCGATGTACTGTGCCTGTCCGGGAAAATCGGAAAAGGCAGCAAAATTATCCTGATCCCTCAAGATGCTGCGCCCCGGTTGAAAAGCATAGGCTTCCAGTCGGAGATCAAAGTTCTTGCGTATTTCGAACACTGAGCGCAGTCCCAATCCCACGAATTCATTGGCCCTGAAGTCTTCCAGGAAGAAGGTACGGCTCTCGGGAATTGGCTCGTAAGCGGGGGCAGAGATGATGCTTGCGGTGTAATTTGCAAAGAAGGGCTTGGTGGAATAGACCGCTGTAAGATCAAATCCCAGAGAGAAAAAGCCTCTGTTTATGAAGTAGTTTTCATATTTCAGACGCAGGTCGACCCAATAGTGATTCACCGTAATGGCCGAATCCAATGCGGGTCGGGTGGTGCCGTAGTCGGTGATTTCTGTTCCCGTGATGCCCCTTGCGGTGATCTGCAGTCTGCTGCCACTATTGGCATAAAGCTTCCTGTTCAGTGTATTACGGTCTATGCCCAAGGCCACAGAACCCATGCGAAAGCGTGTCACATCCGAGGTGTCTTCTACAGTGAAGTTTTCTGTTTGGTAGTAGCGGTCTAGGGTTTCCCCAAAATTAACACTAGCTGCCAGCACAGTATTGTTGCCGTAGGAGCTGAGCGCCTTCAGGCCTCCGTATACCTCATTTTTCACAATGAAGGAGGGCCGCGACTGCTCGAAAAAGGTGGAAAAATTTCGGAAATAATCCCAGCGATTCAGGACTACGTGGGGTTCCAGCGCCCAGCGTTTCTGCCCCCCGAAGTCGATTCTCGCCCTGAGTTGTGCCGAGCCGTAGAAGCGGCCGAAGTAGCTGTTGGCCATTAGGCTGGTGGAGGTGCGCCCAAAAAAGTTGTACTTGAGGCCTACGTAGCCCATATTGATGGGACGTGAGGAAAAGTTGCCTCCAAAATAAGCCGATAGATTGCGCTCACGTTTTACTTTGAGCCGCATGCCAAATGCCCCTTCTATGCTGTCGTATCGGGCTACGGGCTGTATGTAGCGGATCTTATCATCCTGAGCCAGCCTCAAGAATTGTCCGCGAAAGCGATCAAAGGTGAATACACTGTCCCGCGTTTTTGGGCCCAAGGTGGAGAGAATGTACTCCTTCTGATTTTCGCTCAATTCTTTGTTGTCGATTTCAATTCGGCTAATGCGCTTTTTGGGAAAGCGTGCTTGAAATTGCCTGCGTCGGTCGCGAACGGCCTCCGGGCTTCGCAAGGCCGGAATCATTTCACGAATTTCGTCCATGCGGCTCAGTGCTTCCCGATATCCCTTTTCGATCTCGGCATCGGTATTGCTAAAGTCGAATACCCCAATAGAGCTTTGTGGCTCAATGATGACACCCTCATCGCAGTAGATCGAAAAATCGCTCTGCATCATGATCATATTCCGCAATTGCGAGAGCAGGTCATCTTCGTCGGGAGGATCATTGGCTCCGGCTACATTGCTACCCACGATCACATCGGGCAGGAAGGCATTGTACATGATATCAGCCGGGAAATTGTTGTAAAGCCCTCCATCAAACAGCATGGTTCCATCCACGATGAGCGGCCTGTAGTAGAAGGGATAGGTCGCAGATGCTCTGAGCGCCACAGGCAGGCTCCCCGAGTCGAAGATGCGCTGCTTTTTTTCCACCACGTCTGCAGCCACACAGCGAAAGGGTACCATCAGCTGGTCGAAGTCATAATTGGCAGCAGCCGATGCCGGCGATAGGATGTCCATGAGGAGGTATTCCATCAGGTTGGGGTTCACCACATTTGCCGGAAGGGTGTTCTGAAGGAAGTTTTCCAGATTGAAGCGAAAGCGCACGATGCTGGCATCTTCGGGTTCGCGGGTGAAGTAGTACACATCCTCCTTCGGGAGCTCTCCTACAATGGCCAGCAGAAACTCGGGACTCTTCGCGAATTCCTGCATTTCCTCCGTGGAGTATCCTGCAGCATAGAGCCCTCCCACCAAAGCGCCCATTGAGGTTCCGGCCACATAATCGATGGGAATTCCCGATTCCTCAAGGGCTCGGATCACACCGATATGTGCGAGCCCACTCGCACCTCCACCGCTCAAGACCAAACCGACCCGCTGTCCTTGCAATGCCATAGCCCACAGGATGCAAAGGCTGAGAAGCACATGTGAGAGGTTCAGTCGCATGATTTGCTAAACTAAACTAATTTCCGGGAGGAAAATTATTGTTCGCACTGAAAGATTTCACGCCAATCATTGGATTCACAGCAGAAGCTGGATTTGCCGCAAAAGGCTGAGGAGGTAATCACTGCGTTTTGCAAAACGCGAACCATACCAGGAAAAAGCTTCGCCATCAACGCAGATGGTAGCCAGGCGGCTGCAGTGGTCGAGGTCCTGGCAGTGCTTTTCAGCAAATGGATAGGGCTCAGAAGAGAGAAAAATAAGATCGGCTTGGAGGGCTTCAATCTTGGCTTCGTCTATGGCCGGATAGCGTAAGGATTGCTCCTGATTCCTGAGTGCATTGCGAATGCCCATGCCCTCCATTACCGAAGAGATGAAGGTATCGGTGCCGGCCGCCATGTAAGGATCCTTCCAGATGAGGTAGAGAGCACTCAGCCCTTCGAGCTCTTTCCCGGCCGATTGAAGCTGTACTTCGGCCTCCAATATCCGCTTACTCCACAGGTCGGCTTCCACATGGCGATTGAGCAAAATGCCGAGCTCATCCATGAGCTGAGCAGCACCCTGTACATCGCTTACATCGCTCACCCATACGGGGAAGGACTCCGCAAGTTCGAGGATATTTCTCTTGGGATTTTCTTCTTTGTTGGCCAGTATCAGATCCGGCTCAAGGGCCCGAATCCGATCGATCTTGAAGTTTTTTGTGCCGCCTACCCGGGTACGGCTTCTGTACACCGAGTCAGGATGCACGCAAAAGCTGGTGATGCCCACGAGGGCATCGGTGGCCTCGAGGTCGCATACCGACTCGCTGATGGAGGGCACCAGAGATACAATGCGCTTGGCTCCCCCGGTGGGTAGCTCGATTTCCCGTCCCAGCTGATCGGTGAAGCGGGGCATTAGCTCATGGCTGCTATGAGATCGTGTCGCGTGATGATGTGGTGGCGCTCACTGTCCAATCGCACCAGCACGGCAGGATTGTCCTTTGTAACCCGCCGCATTACCTCTTTGATCTCCTCATCGCTGTCGATGATGGGGAAGGGATCGCCCATCACATCTTTCACCTTGAGACCATTCTGTACGCTGCCATTGCTCAGCACCTTGAAGATGTGGCGCTCGTCTATGGAGCCAACAAAATCGCCATCCCGTACCACAGGAATCTGTGAGATATCATATTGCTTGAGTTTGGCGATGGCATTGCTGAGCAGTTCCTCACTGCCTATGCATACCAGTGGCTTATCGATGTGCTTGTTTACCAAATCGAGGGCCGTGCGGTTGCGGTCATTGAGGAAGCCCCGATCGCGCATCCAGTCATCATTGAATACCTTGCCCACATATCGCGAGCCGTGGTCGTGAAAGAGCACCACAACCACATCGTCCGGGCCGAGTTGATCTTTCATTTGCTCGATCACACCATAGGCCGAACCCGCCGAGTAGCCCAGAAAGAGTCCTTCCTTGCGCGCCAGCTCTCGGGTGTAGAGAGCCCCATCCTTATCACTCACCTTCTCAAAATGATCGATCAGATCAAAGTCTACATTTTTCGGCAGTATGTCCTCGCCGATTCCTTCAGTGATGTAGGAGTAGATTTCATTTTCATCAAATTCGCCGGTCTCGTGGTATTTTTTGAAGACGCTGCCATAGGTGTCGGCACCCCAAATCTTGATGTTTGGATTTTTTTCTTTGAGGTACTTTCCCACACCGCTTACGGTGCCTCCGGTGCCTACCCCCACCACGAAGTGGGTGATCTTTCCTTCAGTCTGCTCCCAGATTTCAGGGCCGGTGGTTTGGTAATGCGCCTTGCGGTTGCTCAGGTTGTCATACTGATAGGGATAGAAGGAATTGGGAATTTCCTTGTTGAGCTTCTCGGCCACTGAGTAGTAGGAGTCGGGATGGTCTGGGGCCACATTGGTGGGGCACACGATCACCTCAGCCCCCATGGCCCGAAGTATGTCCATTTTTTCTTTGCTCTGCTTGTCGCTCAGTGTGCATATGAGCTTGTAGCCTTTTACGATGCAAGCCAAGGCGAGGCCCATTCCGGTATTTCCGGATGTACACTCAATCACGGTTCCTCCCGCTTTGAGCTTGCCTTCCTTCTCGGCGTCTTCGATCATCTGCAGGGCCATGCGGTCTTTCACGCTATGGCCGGGATTGAAGTACTCCACTTTGGCGTATATGGTGGCCGGGATGTGCTTACAGATGCGGTTCATGCGTACCATGGGCGTGTCGCCGATGGTTTCCAGTATATTTTGGTATGCTTTGCGAAAAGCCATTCGTCTCAATTTTTTTTTTTACAAAGTTACCAAAGATCGGGCTACTCTGCCCGCGAAATGAATGGAGCTTTGAGCTTTTCAGTGGCTTTTGCCCTTATCGGCAAAATGGCTGCTTCAATGGAAGCGTATGGCTTTGGAAGGTCTCACGCTATTTACCGCCATGGCCGGAAGCAATAGCATAGCAAGGCATATCAGCAGGGTGGCCACATTGAGCAGTACTACTTGATCAGCCTGAATGAGTACGGGTACCTCGCTTACGTAATAATGTTCGGGATTGAGCTTTACCAGTCCAAACTTTTTTTGCAGAAATGCCATACCCAAGCCCGCAATATTGCCCAATATGAGGCCAATGCCAATGATGTAGGCGGCCTGGTATAGAAAGATACCTTGGATGAGCCCGGAGCGCCCACCCATGGCCTTGAGAATTCCGATCATTTGGGTGCGCTCCATGATGAGGATGAGCAGGGCAGAGGTCATATTGATCACCGAAATGATGATCATCAGGATAATGATCACGATGGTATTGATATCGAGCATCTCCAGCCAATTGAAAATCTCAGGCGAGCGCTGAGTGATGGTGGTAGTGCGCAGGTCATAGTCCAGGTGCTCATATACGAAGCGATCCATGTGCTCCAGGTCGCGGTAGGAGCGGAGTATCACTTCGAAGCCGCCTGTATAGTATCGCTCACTGCCGCCACTGGTGTAAATAATTTGGGGTCCAATGGCTTCGCAAAAGTCAGCTGGCGACTCCACACTGGAATTTTTGGCCCGGTAATGAAAAAAAGCGGTGTCGGCAATGGTTTCGCTGCGGTCTTCCAGCACGGCGTAGATCAGGGTATCCCTACTGCTGTCAATGCAAAACTGATGGGGCCCTGCACCCCTCAGGGAGTCGGCACTCCACAGGAAGCGGTGCTCAGTATCGCCTCCAAAGCCAAGTGCACGGAGGCTTACACAATTGTCTTCACAGCCCTCAATGCGCATCTGAGCCTGCAAGCCCCATAGATTGATGCGGCGCAGATGTTGCAAATCGATGAAGGCAAATTGTGCATCGAGATCCTGAAGGCCGGTATTGTAAATGGCCGTCAGCTCAAAGTTGCGCTGAACCATATTGCGCTTCGGGTTGGGAAAGTATACCGTAACCCGATCGCCGATGCCCAACTGCATGCGCTTGCTCAGGTAGCTCGACAGCACAATGGCATTGCTGGTGGTGGTATCGGTAAAGTGAGGTAAATCCCCCTCTACCAGGTGCTTTTGCAAAAATGACCAGTCAAAATCATGGGTGACTCCTTTGGTAAAAATTCCCTGGATTTGATCGGGTGTTTCCAAAATACCTTGAAGCAGTGCAAATTGTTGTATGTGCTTCACCTCCTTCAGGGTGTCGAGGTGGGGATAGAATTCCTGATCGATTTCCAGCCGGGGATCATTGTACCTCACGCCACTGCTGAAGTTGCTCACCTGAATGTGGGAGCCAAAGCCCAGTACCTTCTCCCTCACTTCGTGCTGAAAACCCCGTACAATGCCCATGGAGAGAATCATGACCGCCATTCCCAAGGCAATACCTACAGTGGCGATGCGCACGATGGGCTTGGAAAGTTCCTTTTCAGTACTTTCGCGTCGGATGAGCCGTTGAGCAATAAAGTATGCTGTCTTCAAATGGGAATTAAGCTTGACACCCTGTTTTTCCCCGAAAGGGGCCGTAAAAGTATGAAAAAGGCCTTCATACTCGCATTGCTATGGCTGCTTTGCGCATGCAGCAGTGCTCAGCAAGGTCAGGGGAATGGCAATGAGGAGGGTGGTGGCCCAATTCTCCCAGGCATTCACACCTTCATCGATCAGTTGGATGCGCTGGATGGCAAGGCTGTGGCGGTGATGGCCAATCATACCAGCCAGATAAATGGTGTTCATCTGGTGGATACTTTGCTATCCCGCAGGGTGGATATCAAAGCCATTTTTGCCCCAGAGCACGGATTCAGGGGCGAACTGGCCGATGGAGCAAGGGTTGACGATACGAAAGATCCCCTGAGCGGATTGGCTATATTTTCCCTCTATGGTAGCAAGAAGAAGCCGAGTCCGGCCCAGTTGGAGGGGGTGGAACTTCTTGTATTCGACATACAGGATGTTGGGGCCCGATTTTATACTTATATATCTAGTTTGCATTACATTATGGAGGCTTGCGCCGAAATGGGAATCCCCCTGGCCGTACTCGATCGCCCCAATCCACATATCCACTATATCGATGGGCCTGTGCTGGATACGGGGTTTAGCTCATTTGTAGGGATGCATCCGGTGCCTGTGGTATACGGTATGAGCATTGGGGAGTACGCCCAGATGATCAATGGGGAGGGCTGGCTCGAAGGTGGACTGAGCTGTGAGCTCACGGTGTATCCCTGCTCCGGGTACGGCCGCGATTCTGTGTACGAATTGCCAGTGCCTCCATCTCCAAACTTGCCCGATATGGACGCGGTGTATTGGTATCCAAGCCTCTGCTTTTTCGAAGGTACCCGCGTGAGTGTGGGCCGAGGCACGGACAGGCCTTTCACCATGTTGGGATCGCCCACTTATCCGGAAGGTGATACGAGCTTCGTGCCCAGGGCTATCAAGGGCGTTTCGGACTATCCTCCGCAGGAGGGCAAGATTTGCAAGGGCTACGCGCTAACGACTTTTGCCGGAAGGCCGCCCCATGCCCTCGACCTCTCATGGTTGTGGCGTATGTATGAGAAAGATAGAGAGCGGGATAGCTTCTTTCTGAAGAGCAATTTCATCGATAAGCTGGCAGGAGGCGATCACCTGCGCCGGGCATTGCTGGAGGGCAAGACTGAGGCCTGGTACCGCGAGAGCTGGCAAGATGATTTGAAGCGGTTTGAAAAGATGAGGCAGCCCTATCTGATTTATCGCTAATGCGGGGGAACTGTCCGATGTAAGCTTGTTGACTTTCGCAAAAGAGGAGCAAAAAAAACCACCTCAAATGAGATGGTTTCTCCAAAAAGAATTCAAATGATATAGGCAAACGCTTATACCAATTTCACGTTTACCGCATTGAGACCTTTCCTTCCTTCCTGTAGGTCGAAAGTTACTCGATCGTTTTCTCCAATTTGGTCAATGAGTCCCTTCGCGTGTACGAAGTACTCCTTTTCGGTTCCTTCTTCTTTGATGAATCCATATCCTTTGGAATCATTGAAGAATTTAACTGTTCCGTTGTTCATGATAAAAATTAAAAAATGCGGAGCAAATGTACGGAGGATTTCGATATCCACAACAAAAGAAATTAATTTTCTGCGAATTAAAGCGATTTTTAACCCTTTATTGCCCCACGAGTAGGGAAGGTTATGAAATGTAAAATATTGAAAAACATGAAGATGAAATTTTACCAAGCCTATTTAAGGATTCTACAGGGTCAGCATACTTATCGCTGATAATCAGGAATTTTTCTCCAATTTGAGGGAATAGAGGTCATGGCGGCGGTCTTTGAGGTTGCGCACCGCGCCAAACTCGTGAAGCTCCCTAAGCAAGTCCAAGTCGACATCAGCGACCAAAATCATCTCCGTATTTGGTGTGGCTTCGGCCTTGATACCCGTTGTGGGAAAAGGGAAGTCGCAGGGAGTGAATACCACCGATTGGGCAAACTGTATATCCATGTTTTCCACCTTAGGCAGGTTGCCGACGCTTCCGGCTATGGCTACATAGCACTCGTTTTCTATGGCCCGCGCCCTTGCGCAATACCTCACCCTCGAGTAGCCGTTTTGCGTGTCGGTGAGGAAGGGCACGAATAAGATGTTCATGTCTTCATCGGCCAGGAGTCGGGGTAATTCCGGAAATTCTACATCATAGCAGATCAGCACTCCGATGGGTCCGCAATCGCTTTGCAAGACCTTGATGCTATCTCCGCCGCTCAATCCCCAGGCCCTTTCCTCATCGGGAGTCACATGTATCTTGGTGTACTTTTCGTATGTACCATTGCGTCGGCATAGGAAACCAACATTGTAGAGCTTGCCTTCTTCGCTGAGCTGTGGCATGCTTCCCGTGATGATGTTCACATTATAGCTCACAGCGAGGTTGACAAACCGGTCTCTGATTTCCTCCGTGTAACCGGCCAGTTTGCGTATGGCCTCGGCCTCGGAGAGGTGGTTGTAGTCGGCCATGAGCGGGGCATTGAAAAATTCCGGGAAGAGGGCGAAATCGCTTTTGTAGCCCGATACTGCATCCACGAAGAATTCCACTTGCTCGAAGAGCTCCTCCATACCTTTATACAGCCTCATCTGCCACTGTATGAGCCCGAGGCGCACCACAG
>SLDS01000256.1 GCA_007125175.1 Flavobacteriales bacterium | reverse complement strand
GAAGCCGAGCTACCGGACAGCCTCTACTTTTGGGAGCACATAGCGCCCATCGCTGTGCAGCGCTGTACTCCCTGCCATCATGAAGGCGGTGCGGGACCTTTTCCTCTGCAGGCCTACAGCGATTTTGCCCGCAGGCTCAAGACCGTGCATCTCGCCATAGCCGACGGCTTCATGCCTCCCTGGCCCGCAGATCCCAATTATTCCCGATTCAAAAATGAGAAGGTGCTCAAGCCTTATGAAAAGCAGGCCTTGCTGGCGTGGATTAAGCAGGGCGGCAAAGAAGGCAGGGTGGATAGCTCCACTGCACATTTGCTGCAAAGCTTCCCACAATCTGTGAGCCATGCGCAGGCCGATTATATCGCTTCATTTCCCGATACAGTTCATATCGAAGCCGGAAGAGGCGATCGATTTTACTACGCGAAAATTCCTTTCGAACTCGAGCGCGATACCTTCATCTCGGCCTTCAGCTTTAAGCCCGGCAACCGACAGCTCGTGCACCATGTGAACGGGCATCTGATCAATTACGAAGAGGGACAGAAAAGTGATCTCTATGCGGGAAGCTGGCTAGAGGATGCAGAGGTGAGAAGCTCCATACACGCCTATCGGGACATGAACATTCCCAATGATGACGGAAGTTTTCCCAGTTTGCGCGTAAGCGCCTTCAACTACCTGCCGGGAGTAGAGGCGCAGCTGTACCCTCCCGGGCTGGGCAGCATGCGCCTTGCAAAAAAGGGGGTGCTCTTGCTCAATACGCTGCACTACGGTCCTAGTGCGGTAGACACTTTCGATCTCAGCGAGGTGCACTTCCACTTTGCCGAAAAGGCTCCTGAAAGACCACTGCTGGAGCTGCACTTGGGCACACAGGGCATCAGCGCCGTAAAACCTACATTCATCATCCCGGCCGGAGAGGTGAAGCGATTCGAAACCCGATACCGACTGGAAGAGGATATATCTGTGCTTACCGTAAATCCCCATATGCACTTGCTGGGCAAGAGCTTTAGGGCCTTTGCCACCTCGCCCGACAAGGCCGATACCATTCCCCTCATTCACATTCCTGAGTGGGATTTTCGTTGGCAGTATTTTTACACCTATCCGCAGATCCTGCCCATTCCTAAGGGCTATGAGGTGGTGGTAGAGGCTGTATTCGACAACAGTATCAACAATCCGCACAATCCCAACAGCCCTCCAAAGACGATGCAAGCCGCCGGGGCCAATATGAAGACCACGGATGAAATGTTTCAGTTCTTTCTGAACTACCTCAGCTATCGTGAGGGCGACGAGAACATTTCGCTTTAAAAAATCAGATTGGGATATGCCGGATCAATCGGCATCCAGATTGGCCGACCAGCGCAACCTGTTGATGTCGACGCCGGTGTAACGCTCACCTTCAAATTCAAAGCCACACACCACTTGTACTCGGGCGAGCATGAGCTGGCCAAAATTCAAGATGGGTATGGTCACAGGTGTGTAGGTGGAATCGTTGAAGCTATGGGTGGAGATCTCCACGTATTCACTGCGCCAGTAATCACCACAGGAGGCATCGCCCTGCACTTTTCCCGTAAGGAAAATACGGATGAATTCGGGTGTACCATCGGTCATGGCTTTGCAGTCGAAACGGAGGCTGCCATTTACAAAGTCTCTGGCATTTTGCTCGTTGATAAGACGAAAGAAACTGTGGTGGCTCTCCTCGCCTCCCGTGCTCAGCCTGAGGGCATACTCGGGATCGGGCAGCTCCACCTCGGCGGTGTCGGCGGCGAGGGTATCAGTAGCCAGGGTATCGCCGCCGAGGGTGTCAGCGTGAAGGCTGTCTGCAGAAAAGTCAGGTTCGGGAAAGAACACCATCTCTTCCACCTCTCCACGGCACAACTCGAGCCTAAAGGCCCCGCTGATGGCATCGCCGTTCCATCCACCGCGCACGCCATCGCTCCAAATCACTTGTTCGGCTTGGCTGTAGAGGCAGGAGCCATCTTCGCGCAGGGCGCTGGGGTCGTAATTGACGGCTATGGGATCGGTACAGCCGGATTGGTCGCTGTCCTTATTGCAGGCCTGAATGGCCAAAAAAGCACAAAAAACGAGTAAGGGGCGGTAGACTTTCATATCAAAAGGGCTTGCAGGGCACTTAAATGCGTGTACAGCGGCCGGGCGCTTAAGGTTACATTGAAGGAGAATATCTTAATTTTGACCGCTAAATGGCAGGATGCTGCCGGTGATACCCATACCATGAGCATGACACTCGTACAACTCAAGTACATCGTAGCTGTAGACACCTATCGGCATTTTGCGACAGCTGCCGAGCATTGCTTCGTAACCCAACCCACCTTGAGCATGCAGATCAGCAAGTTTGAGAAGGAGCTGGATGTACTCATATTCAATCGGCAAAAGCATCCTGTAGAGCCCACTGAGATCGGTGCGCGCATCATTCGTCAGGCACGTCTTGTGCTTCAAGAGGCAAAACGCATCGACGACTTGATACAGAATACCAAGGGTCAGATCAGCGGGGAGTTCAGATTGGGGATCATTCCCACAGTGGCCAGTTCATTGCTGCCGAGATTTGTAAAGCGCCTGGCGGAGGATCACTCGAGGATTCAGCTCAAAATAGAAGAATTGGAAACGGATCAAATCCTGGAAAAGCTGGATCATGACCATCTCGATGCGGGCATTATGGCCACACCACTTGACGATGATCGCGTAGAGGAGCGCCCCTTGTACTACGAGCCATTCATGGCCTTCGTACCGGATGGGCACAGGCTTGCCAAGGAGGAATTTGTGCTGCACAGCGAGCTCCACATTGAAGACATGCTGCTGCTAAAGAGTGGCCATTGCTTCCGAGATCATGTTATCAACTTGTGCAGCAGGGCATTTGATCCGAAGGAGCAGAGCGATCGGCTGGAAATCGAGAGTGGAAATTTTGAAACCCTTATCCGCCTCAGCATGCAGGGCTTTGGAATGACCTTGCTCCCCTACCTCACTGCTCTGGATCTGCCCGATGAGCAAAAACGATTTCTGAAACCAATAGAACATCCACAGCCCTGTCGTGAGATCAGCATCGTGTGCAATAAGGCCCAACTCAAGTCGGGAATGATCGAGATCCTAGCGGAAACCATACAGCATCCCCTGCCGGAAAAACTGCGCAAGCCGGATTCAAAGCTCCGTGTAAGCCCAAAGAAAACCAAGAGTAAAGGCTCTCCGCACCATGCTGAATGAGAAAAAATGCCCGGCCTGCGGCAAGTGGACAGACGGTAGCAAGAGCCGCTGTGCTTTTTGTGACTCGCTGATCGACCCCACGCTAATTGCTGCTGAAAACCGCAAGAAAAGAGATGAAGAAACCCGCAAAAAAGAGCTTGCCGAAGAAAACCGATTTGAGCGCTACCTGCGGAAACTCCAATATTCTGATAAGTGGTACCACAAGCTCTTCTTTGGCATACTTAATGTATTCTTCAACATCTACATGGCAATACTATCCTTTTTCATATGGTTGATAACTATCGTATCGGGCTGAAGCGCATTCCGGAAGGCGGTCTGGTACTGCTACTGGTATTGCTCTACTTCACTTCACATTACTTGCAAAGCCATGCATTGGGGCCCGAGTACCTGCGCTTCTATGCCAAGGACATACTCCTCGTTCCCATGCTGATTTATGCCATATATATCACAGCCTTGCTGCTTGGCAAAGAGCTACAAATCGGCAGCAGGCATATCTGGATTACATTTGTCGCTGTATCGCTTATCTTTGAGGGTATTTTACCTGTGGCAGGTTCGCAATATAGCAGTGACCTCTGGGATGTATTGGCCTACTTTGCGGGAGCGATGATTTGCCAAGCAATCGTGAGGGCGCAAGGCTTACAAATTGCCTTACAAGGGAAATCAGGCAGCAAGCATAAGGCCAAATGAAACGCAAGACGGACTAAACCAATCTAAAGGCTCCATCATCATGATAGCACAAATCTTCGGCTTAGCATCTCGGGCACACTCCCGACCATCGATCAGGGTAATCTCTCTAAAGCTATGGATGGCTCTGCTGCTGGGAGGCATCACATTGAGCTCCGAGGCACAACCGGATTTTTCTAAACTCAATTCCAGGCAGCGCATCGCAATAGCAGAAAGGGAGCAAGTGGAAGCAGCCACGGATATGGATTTTCAAAATCGGATGGCCGAGGCCCACGACCTTTTCAGGAAAAAACACTACCTCAAGGCCATTCGAGAGTACGAGAAGGCACAGGAGCAGCGCCCGAACAATGTATACCCAAAAGTGAAAATAGCCGACATTGAGCTCTCTATGAAAGATACACTTGAGCTGCTAAGGGCCAAGGAGCAAGAGGAAATGCAAAAAGACCTCAGTGACCGAAAATCAGAGGATAAAAGCGAGCCGGCTCGCATCGACGAGACCAGGGAAGAACGTCTTCAAAGAATGGACGACTGGGAGCGCAAAGAGCGGGAAAAGCGCGAAGCAGACCGCAAGCGAAGAGAGGCAAAATCCGAAGCTGAGGTGCTCCGTGAAGATGGAGACGTAAAGAAGCTAAGCCTGGAAGAGTACCAAAAAGAGCTCGCCAAGAAATACCCGAGCGGAATCACCGAAGATCGATATGAAGAGGGCAATAAGCAGATCGTAAGACGCATTGTGGTGCGTGATGGCAAAGGCAATGAGTACAAACGGGTGGAACACAGTTGGGGCGGTGTGTTTTATTTCAAAAATGCCGATGCCGTGACCGAAAGGGTGTGGCGAAGTGAGACGGAGTAAGCCTGCACATCCGAAATATTCACCTCCAAAATGTAGGT
The DNA here is from genome assembly GCA_007125175.1 of Flavobacteriales bacterium. Classification (GTDB taxonomy): domain Bacteria; phylum Bacteroidota; class Bacteroidia; order Flavobacteriales_D; family Cryomorphaceae; genus T3Sed10-241. Next base: position 17,899 of record SLDS01000256.1, on the reverse strand, counting down.
GGGGCTAAAGAAGCCTCGAATTCCTAAAGCTTTCCGGGCATCTTTGCCCCAGCCTCAACCCTTATCTTCAAGTGATTATCATCTGGAGGAATGGGGCAAGAATAGCTATCGCTGTACACGCACCAGGGGTTGTAGGCGCGGTTGAAGTCAAGCTCAAGGCTATCACCAAAAATTTCATCAGAGCTCAAGTCCAAATAGCGCCCTCCTCCATAGCTTTCCTCCCCATTGCTGAGATCGGTAAATGGGAGAAATAGATTCTTGCTCTCGCCCTTCATGCGGGCCATAGTCAGGTCTTTGTACACAGACAGGCTATGCTCCATCTCGTCCCGCTCAAAGCGCAGTACACCCACCCGCTGCATGCGTCGCGTCTCACGCGTGGAGGTAGAAATGTAGATCGGCTTCTCGCCCATGATTGATTCGTAGTGGGCTGTGATTATCCAATCAGAACTGCAGGCAAAACGCTCTAACTTTTCAAACCCACTTCGATCGCTCGCTGAGAGAGGACTGCCCGGTGATGCAAAGAGTGAGTCTTGCTTTTGCCAAAAGGCCTCACAAACTAGGTGCTGGGCATGGAGCGGCTTAAGAATAGGGAAAATGATCAATGCCAATATCAGGCAAATAGGGCTAAATGACTTCATCCATCGCGGGTTCACATGCCCGAAGTTAGGAAATTTAGGCGGTCAATTGCCCAATCCTTTGGTCGGTTATTGACTTTTTTAGCAACTTGCGCTCCCAATGGAGATAGCCCGTTCCCTGAAAGATGCCGAGAATGCCTTGCGCGACTTTTTGGAGTTTTGCCTGGAGCGCAATCATGGCGAAGACTGGCCGCAGCAATGCGGCATCGATAAGGACAAGGTAGATAATTGGCGGCAGCTCAAGGCCCATGCCGAAGCTGACTTGGTACCCAATGCCGGTGAGGAGCGCTTGCTCTCTCACGCACCCTACGAAGACCTTTACGAGGTCGTGCAGCAAAACTGGGCAGGAGACCTGCAGTCCACATTTACCGATAAGGAGAAGCTTCTCACCTACATGCGCATCCTCGAAGAGTTTCGCGACCCCAACCGGAGCAGGAGGGAGCTTTTTGTCCACCAGAAGCACCTCATCATGGGGGTGACCGGTGAGCTCAGGGCCAAAATCACCGCCTACAGGTGTCTCCTGGACGTTGGAAAAGAAGGCTTCCCCAGGATAGAATACATCAAAGACAGCCTCGGCAATATCTGGGTGCCCGGCAAGCCGCGTCGCCTGAAAACCAACCTCAGCCTGCATCCGGGTATGCGTATCGAATTCATCGTGCAGGCGCAAGACCCCGAAGAAATGCCACTGGAGTACCGCATACATGGGGACAGATGGCAGAGTGGCAACATACTCTTTCTAGAAGTGGGCGAGAAGCACATCAAGAAGCAGGCTCAGATCAATATCACCATACGCAGCGCACGCAAGTACCACGCCTATCCCCTTGGCTACGACGACCGCGTGGTGTTTGAATATCAGATCCTGCCCGAGCCAAACAAGGCCTGAGCCAGCTTCTCAATTTACCGTTCCTTGGCGAGAGCCGCCGTTCCTCAAGTCACATCCGGCTTTACTCGTTTAGGCCTAGTTACCCACTAGGCTCTCCTTATATTTGAATTGAAATTGCTTTGAGCAGAGCAAGAAGAAAAGCGGATCAGCTGAGTGCTGGCCGCTTTTTTTGTGCAATCCTTTCTGGCCTTCCCTTCGGTACATCGTGCTGGGCGCCATCAGCTTTTCCACAGAGACGCTTACCCTGTCGGCAAAAAAGGAAGGGCGCAAAGGCAGTCCGGTCAAAATCTTTGCACCTGAACTGGCTCTCGGGCTGAATAGGGCATGCAGCATAGAAAAGCCAAATGATTCTAAGCGCGACCTGGAACACATACAATCCGAAAAATAATCGGCATCTTTGCCTCAGGAGGCAATATGATCACATTTCGGGCATACAATATCATCATCCCCAAATTTCGCATCGAAGACGAAATCGCGGGAGGTATGACGAGCATCTACCATCACTTCTCGAAACTGGATTTTCAGGAAGATGAGTACCTTGTAGGCATCGGTGTGGCCAATGCCACAGAAGTGCGGCAGGTGTTTGAGCGGCTATTGCAGCTCGGCTTGAGCTTTGACGATGCGAGCGATTCATCCGATCACTTTGCTGTAATGGCCAAAGAAGGCATGTGGTGGCCTGTACCATGGCTCATCTATTCGGATGAAGGCTGCTGGTTTATCGCCGATGTGGAAGCCCCCCAACTGAAAAACAAATCTGCATGATGGAAAAGGAAGCACTGAAGGGGAAGGTAGCCCTCATTACCGGAGGTACCAAGGGCATAGGCTACGGCATGGCCGAGCTGCTGATTGCCCATGGTATGCGCGTGGCACTGACTGGCCGCAATGCCGAAACTGCCACCGAGGCCGCCGACCGCCTGAGCAGTGCTGCGCCGGGAGCAGCGATAGGCATTCGCGCCGATGTGAGGAAATATGCTGACATGGAAGCCGCCATCAAGGAGGTGATCGATCAATACGGCAAGCTGGACCTTCTTGTGGCCAATGCAGGCCTGGGACATTTCGGCAGCATCGAAGACCTGAGCGCCGAACAGTGGAATGAAACCATCGACACCAATCTCACGGGCGTTTTCAATACCATCAAGCCATCCATTGCCGAGCTGAAGCGCAGCAAGGGAATGATCATCACCATCGCGAGCCTGGCGGGAACCAATTTTTTTGCCGGAGGCTCGGCCTACAATGCCAGCAAGTTTGGCTTGGTGGGATTTACACAGGCCGTAATGCTCGATTTGCGGAAGCAGGGTATACGCGTAAGCACCATAATGCCGGGCTCAGTTACCAGCCATTTCAATGACCATGAGCCCAATCCATCCGATGCCTGGAAGATACAGCCCGAAGACATCGGACAAATGGTGGCCGACCTGATGCTCATGCATCCCCGCACCTTGCCCAGCAAGATCGAAGTGCGGCCCAGCCAGCCACCTTCGCGCTAGAGCTCAGGCACCCACCTTATCACCTCTGCGGCTTTTCCCCACCTGACTTTCGATAAACTTGATCAAGGTGGCAGCGATGTCCTTGCCGGAGGCTTTCTCTATGCCCTCCAGTCCCGGTGAGGAATTGACTTCGAGCACCAATGGGCCGCGCCTGGACTCAATAAGGTCAACTCCTGCTACGTTTAGCCCCATGGCCTTGGCCGCTTTCACCGCGATGCTGCGCTGGGCTGCTGTGAGCCTCACTTTTACCGCTGAACCTCCGCGGTGCAGATTGGAGCGAAACTCCCCCTCGGCACCTTGCCGCTTCATGGCGCCCACCACTTGTCCATTGATCACAAAAGCGCGAATATCTGCACCCCCGGCTTCCTCAATGAATTCCTGAATGAGCATATGGGCCTTCAGCCCGTGGAAAGCTTCCACCACCGATCTTGCCGCCTTCTTGGTTTCGGCGAGCACCACCCCTATGCCCTGTGTACCCTCCAGCAGCTTGATCACCACCGGAGCCCCACCAATCTCCTTGATGAGCTCATCTACATTTTTGGGGTGATTGGTAAAAATGGTTTTGGGGATGCCAATGTCGTGCCGAGAAAAAATCTGCAGGCTTCGCAGCTTATCCCTGGAGCGCACTATGCTGATGGATGAATTGGCACAAAACACTCCTTGCATCTCAAACTGCCGCACTACAGCTGTGCCATAGAAGGTTACCGAGGCCCCAATGCGGGGTATCACGGCATCTACCTTACCGAGGTCTTTGCCCTTGAAGAGAATGCGGGGATTCTGATGCTCTCCAATCAGAGAGCAACGCAGATGGTCGACCACGAGGGCTTCATGGCCGCGGGCTTCGGCGGCCTGCTTGAGTCGACTGGTGGAATAAAGTTCGGGGTTGCGCGAGAGTATTGCGATTCGCATGGTTTATGAACTGCTTAGCAGGTATTTTTTAGATACATCAATTACAAAATGCTGCCTGAGGAAGCGCCGACCAAGGAGCACAGAGTGGTTCATGGTGGAGCGGTCGCTGAGGCTTACCGGCGTAACTTTCTCCACCTCGCCGAGGCGTATCCTGATATTCACCACATAGCGCATCTGCAGACTGCCATTGGAGCTTTTGATTCGCTTTCGCGAAAAATGGCTAAAGCGGGTTACCTTGCGGGAACGCTTGAGCAAATGGCAACAGAGCACCTTTTTGCCCTTCAAGGTTTCCACCCAAATGCGGTCGCAATGCACTGAGGTAGACAAGGCACCGCTATCCACCCTGGCCACAATATTGCGCCGCTTAAAGTCCGGAAACTCCACTTTCTCCTTGTGACCAATGAGGTATTTGCCGTCGATGGTGATGGGCTCAGGCACATTTTCACTTTTGAAAGTCAAAGGTAGTTTTTTTGAAAAGGCTGCGCGGGATTGGATTTGTTGAAGCTAGCGCACCTCTGCTACAGCAGCGGATCAATTGCGTGTGCAGCACGTTTTCAGAGCGTTTCACAGACAACCTACCACAATGATTGTTATGAAGCAAAAATCCCTGATTTAAGAATCCAAGCCGTATTTTGCTGAATGAGTTCAAATGCCAGCGGTTCGGGCAACTACTTTTATCCAGCCAATGAACATTGGAAAGTTATATCTAACTCATCAATAAATAGGAAGTCATCTATCCATCTGACTCCAATGTTGTCGCAAACGTTAGGAATCTTTATTTTCTTTGAATTCGAAGCTGTCACCTTTTCTTCCTTTGTAACCACTGTAGCGTTTTCGCTTAGAGCATGAGCAATCACCCATGGATCTGCCAGAGAACGTGCTCTTGTATTGTCAACCAATGAAGGGTAATCATTTAAAATTTTGCGAATATGTTTAGTAATCGCTCCGCTAATTTTAGCTATTGGGATATTGCTCGCTTTTAACCATTTCGAAAGGTCATCTTCAGTTCTCACGATTTCTTCATAAACCAATTCAGGAATAAAAATCTTTCCGCTTAAACCGAGTTCTATAAGAACCTTCCAATAATCAGGGCAAAATTTGGGATTATAATATTTTTGCCACGCTTGGATTAACACATTGGCATCCAAACAATATTTGTTTGCCTTTGTGATCATCGGTATAAATGTGATTCAAGTTTCGAAAATTTATTTACTTGAACATTCAGCAGATTACTAGCCAAGGTAGGCTCGATAGCTCCCCCACGAAAAGCATCTAAAACAGTTTGAGTGAACAATCTACTATTTCTGTTAAGTTGGAGTAAAAAGTAGCTCGGACCACCTTTTTTATTCTTTTCTTTTTGTTCTACTTTCTTCTCTGCCTCTATTTTCAAGTACTCAGCAAAATCAATGTCCGCCTGCTTTTTCAATTTCCGATAAGTAGAAATTGAAATGATATTTAGATTTAAAGCACGAACCAACAGAGCAAATGAGCTTACTCCGAACTGCTTTGCGACTTTAAAAACATCTTTTGAGCTCGTAAAATGAGTATCATCAATATTCAAGATAATTTCTTTCGGCATCAAAGCATTTGCAGCAACTTGGTTGCAAAACAACTCTACAGGATGGTACTTGTCTGTATTTTTTAAGTCAGGATCAACTTCGTTGGAGATACCTGTTTCAGCTATCCAAATGTGAGCTAACTCGTGAACAAGTGTAAAGAGTTGTGGTGCATTCCAATCGTCAGAGTTCACGAAAACAAATGGTGCATATGGGTCGGCGATTGCAAACCCCTGTAGTTCGCTGGAATCTAATTTAAGTCGAGAATGAATGAAACTCGTCCTTGAAACGAAAATTCCGTTTGATTCTGCGGCATCAATCCATTCTTTAATTGGGTTCTCTGATTCGTATACAGCAGGTTCTATTCTTAACCTTTCCAGTATGTCTTGTGCCACAGATTGTGGATTATCCTCAATGGAGAAGCGACCAACAAAAGGTAATTTCTCCTCTTGATTTTCTGAATTCACATCGCTAATCCATGCTTGCTTTAGTTGGATTTCTCTGATAATAAAAATTGAAGAGGTCGACAGAGGTTTTGAATCCGATTTTCTAAAGTCTTGAAGTGGCTGGAAGTCTCGAGGAACTTCCGGTAAAAAGAATACTGCAAATGGCCTTTTGTACGCTTTAGCTAGAATTTGCGCCTGTCTCACGGTAGGTTGCGTGATTCCCACTTCCCATTCCTTCAATTTCTCAACTCTTACAGAAACTTTAGCAGCAGCCGCTTCCTCGGTAATTTTTGCCGATTCTCTCGCCCATTTCAGAACCCTTGGCGTTATGTGTGCTTTGTCTGCCATTTAACATTCAAATTTACACTTAAGGTCGGTTTGGGCAAGTCGATCCTGTTTCGTCAATATAAGTCGCTTTTTGGCACGAATGCCTGCACCAAGTTCTGCCAATAAGAGAGACCGCTCATTTCACTACTTTTGCCAGCAAAACAGGGCAAGGCATGGCCAAGAGAGGAAAGAATAATCACCTGCAAGTATGCGGTAAGAGGGTTGCTCCGGGAAGTGATGAATGCGTGATAGTCAATATCGCCAGACTACCTTCGGGAACCAAGCTCGACCTGCCTGTCTACGTATTTCGCAGCAAGCGTCCAGGGCCCGTAGTACTGCTGAGCGGCGGACTGCACGGCGATGAAATCAACGGCATAGAAATCGTACGGCGCATGCTGGAAAAATCGGAATTTGCCCATCTGGAGTCGGGCACCGTGATAGCCATACCTGTGATGAATGTTTTCGGTTTTCTCAATTTCAGCCGCGAGGTGCCCGATGGCAAGGATGTGAACCGCAGCTTCCCGGGAAGCTCCACAGGCTCACTGGCGGCCAGAGTGGCCCATTTTCTTACGAAGGAAATTCTGCCCCTCGCCGACTTCGGAATTGACTTTCACACCGGTGGTGCATCGCGATTCAACTTCCCGCAGGTGCGCTATGCGAGCAGCGACTCGAAAGCTTTCGAACTGGCCCAGGTCTTTGGTGCTCCTGTAATCTTACAGAGCGGCCTTATCGACAAAAGTTTGCGAAAGCAAGCCCACAAAATGAATTGCAGCATACTCGTCTACGAAGGCGGCGAGAGCCTGAGGATCAACGAAGAGGTAATCCAGGAGGGCATCAAAGGAGCCAAGCGCGTTCTCAAGCATCTCGGCATGCTGGCCACTGCTCCTCAGCCCAGTGTAAATCCTGTAGTATGCAGCAAGTCCACTTGGATTCGCGCCAAGCGATCGGGCATATACCGGGGGCAGTTGATTTCGGGTATGGCTGTCGCCAAAAATGATTTGCTGGGCCGCATCACAGACCCCTTTGGCGATTTTAGCATTAAGGTGAAGTCTCCGCAGCCCGGCTTTATCATCGGTCACAACAATATGCCTGTGGTCAACCAAGGCGATGCACTGCTCCATTTGGGATTGCTCTGATACCGACTTAAGGATTGGGGCAAGCTGTTTGCTACCAAATTCAGGCTGTCACGCCTTCCTGGGCTCTGCCTTTCTTAACGGAAAGATAACTTCCGTAGCCCGAAACCAAGAAGGGATTGAAAATAGAATACTTTCCCCTTCACAATTTCTTCACGTGTGCAGATTTCAATCGGATTGCCGAGCTGTATACCCCGCCGACGTTGACATAGTCAAGAAGTCACCCTATCTTGCGGCGGCTTTCGACAGCCTTTGGGATGCTGGAAGCCAAAACAAACCTTTTAACCATTTAATCATCACATCAATCTTTAACCATGAAAAAAGCAATGCGTTTTTTCAAAAGAGCTTCAACCTTCGCGGCGTCTCTGGCTATCGTGGCCAGCATAAGCCTCTTCGGAGAGCTCAAAGCGGAATCCCTTCCCTATGAATTTGACTTTAGCCTGAATCCGTTCGACAATGGATGGACTGAGGTAAGTGTGAGTGGCGCCCAAACGTGGACGCACAATGCATCCTTTCAAAATGCCTCCATGAGCGCATTTTCCGGAGGATGTCAAGTGAATGAGGATTGGCTTATCAGCCCCTCTTTCGACTTGAGCAGCACCAGCGATGAATTGTTGAGCTTTGACTTGCAACTCGGGTTTGCAGGTGATAACGGGCTCGAAGTGCTCTACAGCACCAATTACAGTGGCAGTGGCGACCCCAATGCAGCTACATGGACGAGCCTCACCAGTGTGAGTCCTTCCTTCTACAGCGACAACAGCATTCCCAACAATACCAGCGCTACTTTTGGAGATTTCACTGAGCTACAAAGTGTAAGCGGCACTGTATACGTAGCTTTCAAATTCGACTACGAAAGTGGTGAATGCAGTACTTGGCGTGTGGCCAATTTCTCTTTGATCAGTGGTGCAGATCCTGTTCTCACAGCGAGCGAAAGCGAGATTTCGGGATTGAGCTACGGCGAAGGTGATGGTCCCTCTGCCAGTGCATCTTACACCTTGAGCGGCGAAAACCTCACCGGTGGTAATATTGCCATTGAGGCGCCGAGCGGTTTTCAGGTTTCACTGAACAATATTTTCTTTAGCAGCACCTTGTCGGTATCCACCGATGGTGGTCAAGTAAGCGGGCAGCCACGCACCTTGTACGTGCGCCTCGCTGCTGGACTGAGCGAGGGCAGCTATTCCGGCAACATTACACACAGCGGTGGCGGTGCAAGCCTCAACCTGCCTGTATCAGGGTCTGTGTTCATACCTGGGGTGTACTTCGTAGACTTCGAAGGTGAGGGTGAGACCAAGGGTTCTTATGCCTCAGGCACTGTAAACCTTTCAGGTCTGGATTGGAATATGACAGAAGCGCTTATAGGTACTGCTGCAGCCGATTTCAAAAACGGTGAGCGTTCTGCCCGTCTACGCGGTTACGGCACCACCTCCATGTCCATGATTGAGGATAAGCCAGAAGGAATTGGAATCGTTTCCTTCTTGTATGCGCGTTACGGCTCCGACACACAAGTGCCTTTTGTGGTGGAGTACAGCATAAACGGTGGAGACGACTGGGTGCAAATCGGTGACGAATTCACAGCCGGTGCAGAGCCTGCCACTTTTCAGGAAGAGGTAAACGTGGAAGACGATGCCCGCATCCGCATCCGTACCGTGGCCTCCTCAGGCACCTCCAATAGAAGAATGAATGTGGATGACATCACCATCACCGACTTCGGCATCGTTCCAGCTTCTATCATCGCGACTCCTGTTAGTGTTGCCGGTTTGAACTACAGCGTGGATGACGGTCCTTCGGCAAGTGGTTCTTTTTCTTTGAGCGCAAGCAACCTGGATCCAGCTAGCGGTCAAATTTCGGTTACAGCTCCGGCCAATTTTGAGGTATCACTCGATGAGAGCTCATGGTCTGGCACTGTGAATGTATCATACAGCGACGGTGGTAGTACCCTTGCCAGCGAAGAAGTATTTGTGCGCCTAGCGGCAGGTTTGAGCCAAGGCGACTACGAAGGTGATGTAGCTTGCAGTGGTGGAGGTGGAAGCACTTCCGTAAATGTGAGTGGTACAGTATCAGCCTCCGTGAATCCTGAGCTTTTTGACCTTTCCTCTGGCGACTACAGCTTCACCGAATGGGGTGATGAAAATCCTGCCGGCAGCTTCCCTGACAACATGCGTTTCCTATGGTCAGAGAATCCTTCCGGATCACTTTACGATGTGACAGCAGATGGAACAGGCCTCTACAACTGTGGCTATGACCTCGGCAGCCGTCCTCGCTTCAATGGAAATGGCGAAGAAGGTTTCTCATTCATTACCACTGGAAATGCCCAGTACAACAACTGTACATCTGGTGCTGCCGACAGCGACCGATATGTAGGTTCGGCCGTGATTGGTCTTAACACTTCTGGCGTAAGCTTTGCGAGAATCTCATGGCTCAACCGACTGGTAACTGAAGGTGCCAGAGAATTCGGTGTAAGGCTTCAATACCGTCTTGGCGACAGCGGTGCATACTCTGACTTCGCAGGCAGCCCCGAATACACTTCAACCGGCAAGGTGGAAGGGGATACCGCTACCACCAATTTTGTACTTCCTTCGGTGGTGCTCAACCAGTCGGAGGTGTACCTGCGATTCGTATACTACCAAACAACTGAAGGCTCCGGAAACCGTCCAGAAATGGGTGTGGATGACATTCTCATTACCACAGATCCACTTACCACTCCATTCCTCAGCGTGAGCGAGGCAGCCATCACCGACTTGTACTACACCGAAGGCAGCGGCCCAAGCGCTCCTTCCAGCTACCTGCTTGAGGGGATCAACCTCTCTCCGGCAGCCGGGGTAATCGATGTGACTGCTCCTGCCAATTTCGAGCTTTCGCTCGATGGTAGCAGCTACAGCAGCACCCTGGCCATTGGCTACGGAGGTGGAAGCCTTAGCGAAGAGATCTTTGTACGCCTTGTGGGTGGACTTGATGTAGGACTCTATCCCGGTGGCAATCTTGTACACAGTGGTGGCAGCGCCAATACTGTACAGCTCACTGTTTCGGGTGAAGTAGGCTACCCGGTAAACCTCGGAGTGGGCGATATCAATATCATTGGCTACCGCTCGGTGGCAAATGATGGTATTGCATTTGTGAGTTGGGTTGACATTGAAGACGAAGCCGTAATCCTCTTCACCGACCGCGGATGGACAGGGACAGAATTGCGCACCAATGAGAACCTGGCTATTTGGAAAAACACTACCGGTAGCGCTATCGCTGCGGGTACAGTTGTCAAAATCGGCGGCCCTGAATTGGGAGATGGCGAAGGCACCAATCTCGGCCAAGTGATCTCTGGAAATCTCGATGGTTTGGCACAAGCTGGTGACAATATTTTTGCCCTACAGGGCAGCAGCAACTTCCCGGTATTCATCTACGGCCTGTCTTATTTGAGCGACTGGCTCACCGAGGGCGAAGTGACCAACCCAACCAGCTACCTGCCTTCAGAACTGGACAACCCATTGGCCAATGTTGTAATCTTTGCTCTAAATGCACAGTATGATGACATCCGCGAAGGCGAGAGCAGCTTCAATCCATACAGAAACCTGATAGCCGATGCCGGCAATTGGTTCCTCGAGGACGATGGAGGATTGTTTGGTAATTTCAACACCGATCCATTCACACTTGGAGCAGCGCCATGTACAGCCAATGGCGGTACCCTCACCGCTCCTTCCAACCGCAGCTTCTGTGTAGGAACGGGCACACCAAAAGGTATCAGCGTAACTCCCGTTGGAGCATCTGGTACAAACCAGATTTTTGCCCTGATCAACAATGCGACCGGCGATATCGTTGCCACCCGAACAGGCAATTCCAACTTCAACCTGGACGTGTACCCTACCGGCAACTACGGTATTCGCTACATGCGCTTTGAGGATGATGTGAGTCTTGCAGGCATCACGAATATCAGCCAGGCCGGTTCACTCACAGGTTGCTTCTCACTCGCTTCGAACGTGATCAACGTGTTCCTACGCGATGAACCCGAAGGAGGTACCTTGAGCGCCCTGACCACCACGACTGTATGTGCCAATGCAGGCCCTACCACCGGCATTCAGGTGGAAATAAGCGGCAATGTAGGCGAAAACAGTGCTTTTGGATTGGTAGATCCTTCCAACAGCAATGAAGTGCTCGCCACCCAGCTCGGGACAACTTTCAACTTGAATGGCTTTGACCCCGGCACTTACCGAATCTTCCACTTGAGCTATCAGCAGGGTGTGAATCCGGCTGGTGTGCAATTCCCCAACCAATTGCAGGGCTGCTTCGACCTGTCAAATGGCGTGACAGTAAACCTGGTTTCCTGCCTCACTGCAGAGATCAGTTCATCACCAAATCCGACTGCCGACATGTCATTTGTGACCTTCAGCAACCCCCGCGATGAGCGCGCCACGCTAGAGGTATACGACATGAGCGGAAGGATGCTCAGCCGTCTGTTTGATCAAACGACGAATGCCGATCAGGAATACCGACTCCAATTCAATGGATCGGCCCTTCCAAACGGTGTTTACATGTATCGCTTGACTACTCCAAGCGAGGTGATTATCGAGAAGTTTATGATCGCTCGATAAGCACTGATTCTATGAATCTGATAGAAGGGGCTGCCAGGAGGCAGCCCCTTTTTTTTGGCCAAGCAAGAAGGCAGCTGAACTTTGATTTGCATCAAACACCTCAGCCGACCAAGACAAAATAACGAATTCTTAACACAGAAGGAAATCGATTAAAATATTGAAAAACAAGCATAAAAAGAGAATAAGCTTACGTCCCTCGCCTATCTCCCATCAAGTAAGGTACCCTAAAGCCAATTTAGCGTTGTAGGATTTGCAAATTCAGGCTTATTTTGCCGAGGACGAGGAGTCCATAATGAAAAGCTCACAGCGCAATGCGACTTGGGGGCTATTCTCACCACCGAAAAAAAAACAATATGAAATCCCAAGAGCCAAGTAGGCCACGATGCCTCAAGATGTTTCTCACTTTTGCGGGCATATGGAGTATGCTCATTCTCACACCCTCCTTGCAGGGTCAGGGCCTCCCCTACACCTTCGACTTTAGCAGCGATCCCTTCCAGGCAGGATGGACGCAGGTAAGCGTTGTTGGAGATCAGTCATGGACGTACAATGCCAACTTTAATAATGCGAGTGTAAGCGCGTTCTCAGGATCATGCCAGCCCAATGAAGACTGGCTCATTACACCGGGATTTGACCTGAGCACGAGCACGGACGAAATCCTGAGTTTTGATTTGCAAAAGGGATTCGATGGCGACAATGGCATCGAGATACTCTTCAGCACAGATTATCCTGGCATTGGAGATCCCAATCTTCACTCCTGGAGCTCGATAGACTTTATCAGTCCGGCCTATTTTGACGACAGTGGCATCCCCAACAATACCAGCGAAACATTTGGGCCTTATGACGAATTGCAGGGCTTGAATACAGATGGAGTATATATCGCATTCAAATATGTATTTCAAAGCGGAGCATGTGCCACGTGGAGATTGGCGGGATTTTCTTTTTTGAGCGAAGGCCAGCCGGTGATTCTGACCAGCCCGAGCAGCTTGGTCGACCTCAACTATGAGGAGGGCGAGGGGCCTTCAGAAAGCAAGAGCTATGAGCTCAGTGCATCCAACCTCAGCGGGGATGGCAACCTCATTGTGATCGCCAGTGAGGGATTCGAAATTTCAGAAAACAATGTGGATTTTCAATCAAGCCTCGAACTGCCCCTTGATGGCGAAGGGGGTATCAGCGGCCAAGCGCTCACCCTGCATGTGCGCCTCGTGGAAGGCCTTGCCATGGGAAATTACACAGGGAGCATTGAGCACAATGGTGGCGGTGGCAGTGCCCAGGTAGCTCTGCAAGGTACAGTAAGTGGCCCTCCACCTCCGGGCTCTTATTTGGTAGATTTTGAAGGGCCAGGCGAAACGAAAACCAGCTATGCTTCTGGAATTGTCACACTAAGCGGTCTGGATTGGAACATGACCGAGGCCTTGATAGGCGATTTGCCAAATGACTTCAAAAATGGAGAGCGCTCGGCGCGGCTGCGTGGTTATGGTAGCACCGAAATGTTTATGACACAAGATAAGACTGGTGGCATCGGCTCTATCAGCTTTTTGTATGCCCGATTTGGCAGCGACCAGCAAGTGGCCCACAAGGTGGAGTACAGCGACAATGGAGGAAGCAGCTGGACACAAATCGGCGATGAGTTCACTGGGGGAGCCACCGCGCAAACCTTTTTCGAAAGTGTGGAAGTACCCGGAAATATTCGTGTACGCATATCCACGGTGAGCAATAGCGGCACGAGCAATCGACGTCTCAATATCGACGACATTCTGATCACCAATTTCGAAGATGATGGAAGCCCTTTCATTTCGGCCATACCGGGATCGGTGAGTGGCTTGAGCTACACTGTAGGCGAGGGCCCCAGCGAGGCTGCAAGCTATAGCCTAAGCGCAATAAATCTGGAGCCCGAAGAGGGAAGCATCAGCGTGAACGCGCCAGAGTCCTTTGAGCTTTCCATTGATGGAGATAATTGGGGCAGCAGCCTTGAAATCGACTACAGCGAAGGGGGCACCGAGCTGCAGTTTGACGAGATAATGGTAAGGCTAGCCGCCGACCTCCCTGTAGCCGAGTATGGCGGCAGCATTGAGCACAGCAATGGCATCACAGCCTTATCCCTGCCCGTGAGTGGAAGCGTAGGGGAACCCGGACCTGACTTGAACCCCACCTTGTTCAATCTCAGCTCAGGCAATTATGAGCTGCTCGCATGGGATGCCGCCAACGCGGCGGGCAGCCACCCCGACCATGCCCGGTTTTATTGGTCGCTCAATCCTACCATGATGGGATTTGACCCTTTTGCGGAAGCACCCGGCCTATACGACTGCGCTTTCAACCTCGGCATCAGAAACCGAATCAATGGGCTCGGTGCAGAAGGATTCTCCTTTATCGCCACAGCCAATGCACAGTGGAACAATTGCTCAGGTGGCGAAGCAGACCCTGAACGCTTCGTAGGATCCATGGCTATTGGCTTGAATACCCTCGGGGTGGATGAGGCCCACATTGCGTTTACCGCAAAAAATGTGAGCGCGGGAGAGCGCCCCTTCGTGATCCAATTGCAATACCGCATAGGAGGCAGCGGGCCTTATCAGACCCTTGAAGAAGCACTTCCATTCCAATCGATTTTCTACAGCGAGGGAGCATCTGAGGACTATGCAGTTAACTTTCCGGCATTTTTGCTCAATCAGGAGGAAGTCTACCTTCGATTCGCATACTACCAGCAGGGAGCGGGTGGTGGCTCTCGTCCTGAGCTCGGCCTGGACGACATTACGATATGCCCCTGCCCAGCCACTCTATCTACCGAACAGGCTGCGGAAGAAGCATTCGCTTTGTATCCAAATCCGGCACGAGACAGGATCAGCATTTACACCGGAGAGGCAGCAGGAACGACTCAAATAGTGATTACCAACATCGCTGGTCAGGTTCTTCTGCAGCAGCAAGCCACCCTTGATCCTGGCAATTCTCTCGAGCTCGATCTGAGTGCCCTTCCTCAAGGAATGTACCTTTTGGTACTCAATAGCACAGAGCGCACCTGGACAAATCGCTTTGTAAAGCACTGACGCAAGTCCATGTAGCATAGCCCGATATCGGGCAACAAATTATTGATTTCAAGCCCATTCCTAGAGAATGGGCTTTCTTGTTTTGTGGACATTTTCCAGTGCCAGGTGTGCCATCCCGGTTCTGCCAGGAGGTCTTCGATTCTTCGATGTATGGCACAAAATAAACGCTGAGTTAATATTAAGTTGATATAAAACAGTGTAATGATTAACTTGGAGGCCTTTTAGTATGGAGCCTCCATACTTAGTCTAGAAACACTGCCTATGACCCAGATCCGTACACTTTACCATCTGCTTATCACTATCTTTTTTATCTTTTTATTGGCTTCAGCACATCTGATTGCTCAACCTGGAAACGTACTGTTTTCACATGAAAGTGGGTTCTACACAGAGACATTTGAGCTTGAATTGAGCCAAAGTTCCGGTGATTCCCTGCTTATTTTGTACAGTCTTGATGGCTCAGAGCCCCTGCCGGATCGCATCGGTGGTCAGGCATGGTCATACAAGAATCAATATCCGCGGCATCCGGGCGATCCATTTGGAGATTTGCTTTGGGATACTTTATACACACATGTGTACGATGCCTCCTTGAGCATTGTCGATCGCAGTGATCAGCCTGATCAACTGAGCCAAAAATCTTCCACAAACGATCTTAATCCAACTTACTTTCCCGAAGACCCAAGCTTCAAAGGCACGACAGTAAGAAGTCGCTTATGGAACCCCAATACCGATGAATTGGGGTCTGTTGAGAGTAAGGTTTACTTCATAGACCCCGCCGGTCCTGAGCGCTACCAGATTCCTGTGGTGCATATTGCTACGGATGGAAACCATCTTTACGGCTATTCTGAGGGCATCGCCAATGCAGGTGAAACTTTTGATGTATACCGAACCAATTTTCCCGATGTGGAAGACCCACCCCTGCGCGCCAATAATTTCTTCAGAAGGGGCCGGGAATGGGAAAAAGAGGGGCATATCGAGCTCTTTTGGCCGGGAGTAGAGGGAGCCGTTATTGCCCAGGATTTTGGTCTCCGCCTTCACGGCAATTCAAGTAGGCGCTGGCCTCGAAAAACCTTCAGGCTTTACGCGCGAAATGACTATGGCAATTCCAAGTTCTCCTATCCAATTTTCGGAGATCAAAATGATGCTGAGTTCGATCGCTTATTGCTGCACAATGCAGGGGGCGATGAAGGCAAGGCCAACATGCGGGATGCCGTGCAGCAGAGGATATTTCGCGATATGGGCCTGCTCACCCTCAATGCCCAGCCGGCTGTGGTTTTCATCAATGGTGAGTACTACGGTGTGAATAGCATCCGAGAGCGCTATGACACCAAATACTTTGAACGCCGATTGGGAGTAGATGAAGAACAATTGGAGATTTTCAAAGATTTCGAAATTGAGGCGGGGAATGAGGAACACTTCAACTTCACTACTCAGCTCGCAGAGACCCTCGATCTATCTGATGATCAAAACTTCGACGCATTTGATGCCCTGGTAAACACGGAGAGTCTTCGCGACGCTTTCATCGCGGGAATTTACATTCGAAATACGGATTGGTTGCCCAACAACCTGATGGTGTGGAGAACCACGAGTCCCACTTCACTCAGCGATGCGCGATGGACCATGGCCCTGGTGGATCTCGATCAAGGTTGGGGTGGACGACTCGGAGTTGACTCTGTGATGATCAACTTCATGGAATTGGTACTTGATAATGAAGAACTCTTCTTTGGACCCATTGCGGTTTGGTTTCGGGCCTGCATGGCAAATGAAGGTTTTAAGCAGCGCTTTATCAACCGCTTTGCAGATTTGATGAATACACTTCTACTTCCCGATCGCTGCCAAGGCATCATCAACGAATACATGCAAGCCATCGGGCCTTACATGACTGAGCATTCTTCAAGATGGAAGCGACCCCCATCGATTTTTGCCTGGTTCAATGAGGCCAATGCAATGCTCGAATACGCCAGCATACACCCCGACAATCAAAGAACCTTTATAGAGTCTTACTTCGACCTTCCGGGTAGAGGGAAAATAGCCTTGGATGTATCGGATGTGGAGGAAGGCTTCGTGCAGATCAGTACCCTCGACATTGATGCTGGAACCCCTGGCATCGAAGGGGCGGTTTACCCCTGGAGTGGCACCTACTTTCAAGGGCTACCGATACAGATTCAGGCTGTGGCTCGAGAAGGCTATCAGTTTGTATCCTGGACTGGTGATATCGAATCAAGTGAAGCAGCCGTAAATCTGGTGCTGGATGAGGATAGCATTGCCCTCACAGCCCATTTTGAGCCAATCGACAGCGGTAGCACAGGCGAAGAAGAGCTGGTCTATTACTGGCACTTCAATGATCTGGATGGGGAGGTAGAAATCATTGCACCCGACTTTGGTGTGCTGCCGGGTGCTGCCATCAGCTATCCCGGTGAGGGTCTGGGATTCATGGACGATGTGAATGATGGAAGCAATCTCAACCTGCAGCTTGAAGAAGCAGAAGGTAGGGCTTTGAGAGTGCGCAATCCGAGTGACACAAGAGAGCTGCTGTTGGAAATGCCCAGCTCCGGATTTGGAGACCTGGTGCTGCGCTACGCCGCAAAACGCACCAATAATGGAGCGCAAGTGCAGGAGCTATCATACCGAAGTGAAGCTGAGGGAAGCTGGACAGTGATAGCCACAGACAGTGTAGAAACAGACTATCAAATTTTTGAATACGACCTCACTGGTATTGAAGAAATTGAAGATAATGAGGCCTTTGCAATAAGGCTGCGCTACATCGACGACAATGCAGCCAACAGCTCAGGCAACAATCGCCTGGACAACATAAGCCTGACAGGGGTGAGCATCAATGGTGCAGCATTTCCAAGCCTTCAACTCTCCGATGAAGATTTTGAGTTTAGCGCCTGGGAGGCAAATTCAG
>SLDS01000192.1 GCA_007125175.1 Flavobacteriales bacterium | reverse complement strand
TAAAGTCTGTAAACTATTCGGCACTTGCTGCCGGATTTGACAGTCGGGCCACCTCGGCCAGCTGCTTCAGAAGGATTCAGCGCTTCATGGCTGAGTCAGATCTTACGATGGAAATGGTGGCGAAGGTCATTTTTAAGCTTCTGCCTGTCAAAGGCAAGGTGACCTTAGTGATGGACAGAACCAACTGGCAACTCGGTAAGAAGAACATCAACATTCTGATGCTCGGAGTCAGCTATAAGAATGTGGCTTTTCCGTTGATCTTTGAGATGCTCGATAAGAAGGGAAACTCCAATACCGCTGAGCGTATAGCGCTTGTAGAACGATTCATAAAATGGTTTGGAAAAGACTGTATTGACTGCCTGCTGGCCGACAGAGAGTTTATAGGTGAACAGTGGTTAGACTTTCTCAATCACAATCAGATACGCTACCATATCCGAATACGGAACAACTTTAAGATTACTCCCGGTGGCAGTCAAAAGGAGATCAAAGCGTACTATCTCTTTAACAAGCTCCTCATCAATCAAATATACCATCATCCCAAAATCGTAAGGATGCACGGGGTAGAGTGTTACCTGTCAGGAATGAAGACCCGGTGTGAGGGGAAAGTTGATTTTGTGATTATCGTGTCTTTCAATCGACCTCAGGAGGCTCTCAAGTATTACAGCGACCGCTGGCAAATTGAGACACTGTTCAGGGCGTTAAAAACAAGCGGGTTCAACCTTGAAAACACCCATGTCACTCACCTCGATCGCCTTGAAAAACTTACGATGCTCACGATGCTTGCTTTCACCTGGTGCTACCTTGTCGGTGATTTCATCGACAGAGAGATCAAGCCCATCACAATCAAAAAGCACGGGCGAAGGGCCATGAGTGTGTTCAGATGTGGCCTCGACTATATCTCCAAAATCCTGCTCACCCGAATTAATCAGTTCAATATCTGTATTGTACATTTTTTGTCATGTACTTAGAAGATTTATGAATCAACATTCGTATGAAGAACATGATTAATCCATGTTTTTTATTGAATTCGGAAATAATAAATTCATCATCTTGAATACGGCATTTGTGATTTAAGTGTATATTATACAGAGTTATAAGATGAAAATGTTGGCTTTTGTGCTAATTTCGACGTTGATTTAGTTGCTGGCAGGTATGAGCGATAGGCCATAAGTAAACCTGCAAGGAAAAAAGGCATACAAGGAATTTTGTATCGACTCAATGCCCCGAAGTTGTAAGCAGAGAAACCCACGGCAAAGGCAAAAAGTACCGCAAAGACAAGACACATTAGGATCAATGAATCATTTGTAATGGCTTTGTAGAAGCGTGGTGGTCCCAATTTAAAAATGATGTAAAGGCTCAAAATCATAAAAACCAGGCTTTCCAGCGCTTGGGCCAGCATTGCAGCACCTGCAACCTCCCACAGATAAGGTCGAAATAGGGTAACATTTACCGCAGAAGGAAATACCTTCAGGAGGCCACCGGTACTCGAATCATACTCTCCCAGACTATAACTTGAACCGCGACCATATTCGGCTGATGTATTCTCTCCTTCTACATAATGCCAACCTTGCATGCTCTGAGCGCTCGACATAAAATTATCGATGCTATACTTAGGGTCATGTGTTCCTAAATAATTGAGACTATAAATGATTGCAATTAGCCCGAAGAGCGCCAGAAATGGCAGTGCAAGCACCCTTAAGAAGTTTACTTGGATCTTATTTCTAAGATATAGGGTCTTCCATAGAAGGATAGCTGGAAATAGACTCAAGAGTACGTAAGCTTTGATCTTGAAAATCAAAAAACCAGTGAGGAGTACAACAATCGTGTGCCATGGGTGCAAAAACCTTCCTGACAACAAGTGGTTCAAGTGATATAGGAAAAGTCCTATAAAACACAAAATGAATGTATCCTTGCTTAGCCCTGATCCCCAAAATACTACAGAGGGAATAAACAATATGGATATGGCAAATTCCTTTTCAAGTTTAGGCTTTTGTTTGACGAAAAAAAGGAACATAGACCAAATACCCCAATATGAAAAGAGTGCTATAAGCAGGGAAGCACTGAAATAGGACCCGAAGCCAAGGATGATAAAGATGCTTGACAAGTTGACCGTATAGAATTCCATCGGGGCCTTATAGGTCATGGTGTAAAGGATATTTAGAACCTCAGGTCTGGAAGTTTGGTAATTCCTTAAAAGAACCTCAAAAAACACTGCTGTGCCATGCTCAAGTGAGTTGATAAGCTTTATAGCATCATTAAAATATCCCCTTGTGTCACCTCCATAGTCATAATAATAGGTGTACACCAGGCAAAAACCTATACAGCCTAGGAGTTTGGCCCAAAGGCCTTTCATAAACCACTTTTTATAAAGTGGATTATCCTTATACCCGATTACGATGGCTTTACCGATTCCGAGGCAGATAGGAAGGTAAAGGAGTAGCAGAAGAGCATCCAGCCATGTCATAGGCCAAAAGTAAATATACCCTGCTATTTAAACGAAGAATACTTTGCTTGATGGAAATTTGATTCCCTTCTCTGCTTGTGATAGAGTTTACGACCTCGAAGGAATGGCCAATTCATCAAAATCGTTTAGACAGATAGAATGTAATTCTGTGCAAATACTTGTCTGCACTCTTGATACTGTCCATCTATTCAAAGCCTTTACACTGGCACAACAGAAGCAAGGTGTAAAAATTTCAGTCTCTACCAAAAAAACCGCATACTCTCCGCCTCTTTGCCATCGCTTAAGCGCAAGAGGTAGATACCCCGCGCCAGATTGACTTGGAGGGATTCCCGGCTTTTGCCATCGTAATGATCGATAATGCCTCCGTGTATCAATCTTCCGCTGAGGTCAAAGATCTCTACGGTCAGGTAGGGGGCAGTGGCGCTGTATACAAAGTCCAGGGCGCTTTCGGTGCGGAATACCTGATGCAGGCCAAAGGCATCCGAGCCTATTTGCACCGCGCGCGGATCGAATACCTCTGTGCTGCCGTCGAAGTCCGTTTGGCGCAAGCGGTAATAGCTCACCCCACGGTAGGGGCTGGGATCCACAAACTCGTAGGAGAGGGCCACAGTGCTATTGCCCGCACCCTCCACGCGGCCCACGGCCTCCCAATGCTGTGCATCGCGGCTGCGCTCTATGCTAAAGAAGTCATTGTTGATCTCTGAGGCGGTGATCCATTCGCAGCGCACCCTTTCCTGTGAGGTCACCCTGGCATCAAAATCCAGCAGGGTGATGGGCAGCACATTGCCCCCACCTGTAGAGCCAATGGTAAAGGGGCTGAAGGAGCTGAATCCACCACCGCGCACTACACCTTGGCTATTGTCGCCAAACACATCTATAAGGCCGCCATCTACCCAATTGCTGCCATCAAAGCGGGATACCGTTAAGGTGCTAGGAGGATTATCGAGCTCGTAGCATCCGCTACCTACATCGTATGACAGTTGCACTTCTGCACCCTGGGTTCCGGCAACCCGCTCTATAAGCCAATAATTGCAAGTGCTTACATCCACCAGGGGCAATTCCATGGGCGGGTCTTGCTGTGGGGCCGTGCTGAAATCATCGTCAAAATTTTCATGGAAATAACGGATGCGGTATGCTGCAGAAACATCCTCTGCATTGATTCCAGCAGGCATGTATACTTGTACTTCTTCTTCTGTGTTCAAATAACCCACGGGGTATTCCCGGTATTCACTTCCGTCAAATTCGATACAACGCACCCAACCGGCCGCGAAAGACTGATTGCCGGCATTCGCCCAATCGGCTCCATCGAGGAAGATGATTTCTTCTGTATCCTCTTCGGGAATCACCACCCCGTTAATAAAGCGCATACGCTCTTCGATGCGGATATCGTCGTGAATGACCACACCCGTATCGGTATTATTGATGTGGAGTTCATAGAAAGTGTCAGCCCCGTTGGGTGTGATGATGCGGTTTGCAACGGTATCGCTGACCAGAATGACCGTGCTGCCCGAAGCATCGAAGGAAGTCGGGCCCGCATTGTTGATCCAGGAGCGCAGCACGGTGATCTCTTGGTTATTTCCCGTAAGGGCGCCGCTTCCGCGAATTTCGAGATCGCGCAGCACTGTGACATCCTCATTGAGCGTTTTTGTACCGCTATTGTCAAAGCTCAAGCGCCAAAAGGTTTCCCCATTATCGGTAGCGATGGTTTGGGGCCCGCTACCATTGAAGATGACCTCTTGCTCATTGTGATTGAATTCGCTGCTGGATCCACTCCGTGTCCAATTACCACCGATATCAAAAGTTCCTGAATTTTCCGTCAGGGTAAATTGCCCGTCGATGATGTTCAGGTTATTGCGCAGGGAGCGGGGAGAGTCCATAAAAAGCTCCGTATCGCTGCCGAGTACTTCCACATTGTAGGGGATTCCCGGCAGGCTCTCGCCAATATTGCCCACGGCCCAGGTGAGGTCGGTAAATCCCACCTCATAATCGAAGCCATTGGAGAAACGCAGGATGCTGCCTGGAGCGTAAAAGCATGAGTTGTTCACAACGAAGCCACCACCGCGAACGGAGAGCACTCCTTCAATGGTGACAGGATTGTCTGCCCCGAAGTCGCAACCACCATTGCCGATGCGCACTTCCACAGGATTTTCGATAATAAGCGAGCTCCCATCATTGCGCACAAAGCGCCGGGTAAGGTTGAACTCATCCACATCGCCAAAACCCACAATGTCGAGGCGGCTTCCTGCCGGGCCCAAAATTCTCCTAGGATTTTCCCAATTGATGCGAATCTCTCCGGCAAACTCTCCGTCTCCAATGGGCAGGGTGCCCCGAGCGCTGAGCACGTGGCCGCCGAGGTTGAGGAAGGGCCCGTTGAGGTTGAGGTGGCGATTGAAGGTCCGGTCATCACCGAGGGTAAAGGTCAAAAAGCCCTGAAAGGTCACATCGCGGACGGCGTCGATTTCGGGCGAGAATTCCAAGTCGGTGGTCAGGTCTTGGTCGATGTAGACCAGGTCGTAGCGCTCACCCGGATCGGTGATCGGCGATCGGCTCATCAGGGCGTCGGGGTTGTTGCGCATGATGAAAGAAGCATCCTCCATCGTCAGGTCCACACCCTCGGCTTCCAGGTCGAGCAATCCGTCGGTAAGGCGCATGCGCTGCAAGATGCGGGTGTTTTGACGCGGAATCACGCTACCGCCGTTGTTGAAGATTTGCAGAAAGTCGAACTCAGCTACGTTAATGATCTCTTGGGCATTCCCGTCACCGCTCATGGAGACTTCGCGGGTGTTTTGATTGAAAGTGCCATTGGTCGCGTGGCGGAAGAGGTCACCTCCTACGAACAGGTCACCGCCGCCGTTGCTGCTCAGGATCAAGGTGCCTTCATCCGATGCATCGCCGATGTTGACATCGCCGAGCACGATCAACGGTTCATCGGTGGCCCCCATGTCAAAGGTTCCACCGTTGAAGATGAAGAGACTTCCCGCCATCTGCCTTGTGGTGTTCAGGCCGTTGAGGTTAAAGTCGGTTCCGTCGATCTCAATGTTGTGCGGATACCCGGGAGTCAGGGGGACGGCCGAATTCCATTCCGTGCCCCTGTTGAAGCTCGCGGTCGCATACCGCAAAGTAGAACCCGGTGCGTACTCGGGCGGATTGTTTTTCACGTATCCGTTCGGGGATATTTGAACTGTACCGGTTACGAAAGTGAGTCCGGAGGCTCCGCAATTCAGCCCGCGGCGTAAGTTGAGGGTGACATTATTATCAATCAGGCATGCCCCGCTGCTTACCCCGACAAATTCTTTATCGGCAGTGGCAATCTCTACCGTGCTGCCTGCGGATCCGGTAAATACAACTTGCCCTCCGGTGAAGCGGATGAGGTCATCCACAAACCCCGCTCCCTCTGCACCGTTAAATGAAAGCTTGTTTTCTCCGAGGTCGATCGTACCTTGATGGAGGTTGGCGATGGGCTCTTCTTCAGAATCCCCGGTACCTGTCACGTCGAGGTCGTCTGCGAGAATCAGGTTGCCCGCCGTTTTATTGACGGTCAATTTGTAAAAGCTTTCACCGCCCGGACAGGCAATGGTTTGGTCGTTGTTGCTTCCGCGAAAATCAATTCTGCCGGTGCCTTCCGAAAAGCCCGCTGCACTGTAGTTCGTCCAGTTTCCGCGGAGGTCGAGAGCATTGTTTTGGGGATTGAGCACTCCAGACTGTATGTCAACATCACCGTTGATGCGGATCGTCGATCCTCCGCCACTGGGAGAGAAGTTTACATCTTTAGAACCACTAATTAAAAAGTTGTTCAAGTGCGTAATTATCGCCAGGCCTGGCGGTTCACCTTCTAAAGTTTGATTGGCTCCGGAGCCTTCACCGGTCATTTCCAAGGTGCCAGTAAGTTGAATGGATGTTGGCCCACCATCCACTGTAACATCGCCACCCACCTTAATGATGTTGGTATTGTCTCTGAATCGTGCATTGCCGGTCATCCTAATGTCTAAATCTTGCTTTACTTCCAGAGTGGTAGATGCCGTATTTAGCTCTAAACCGGAGCCATTTGCTGTTTTATTTGTCGATAAGCTGAAAAGCCTGATAGGATTTCCATTCTGGCTATTGTAAATTTGATTTTCGCTGCTAGAAGCATTTATTGACAGATGATTGTATGCACTGAGGGCGAAGGAGCCATTGAGACTAAGGCTTAAATTGCCATTGTGAGTGAGCAAGATAGGACTATCTGCTTCAACGCTTGCATCACCGGTAATTGTCCAATCTTCCAGAATGGTGGTGTTGCCGATGAAGGATTTTGATCCACCTTCGGTAAATACCAGATTTCCGTAATCACGGGTATTGCTGACTTGCTGATTGTTATCTCTGACATATCGAACCGTACTTGATGTGTGCAGATCGAGATTGATGTCGATGTCAAGGGAACCATCCACACCGTGTAGGCCAGCCTCTCTGCTACAATTGAAAACAGCAGATTGGTTACTAGAATTTCCGATGCGGAATACCAGTGGAAGATCGGTACTGGTAATTCGGAAATCATTATCATTCATTGTCCCAAACACTTGAAACAGTCCATTGACATGGCCTCCACCCGAATTCCTATTGACAATAACATCAGAAACGAGAGTGCATGAAGCACCACTCACCAGCCGTATTCCGGTGGTTGTAAGACGCAATTCACTCAATCCATAAATCGCATTGGTTCCGGTTATTTCTAAGCTACCTCCACTTCTGTGGATCATAGTTCCAGTACCGATTATACCGTCTCTGAATCGCTTTACTCCACTGTTCTGAAAAGATAAGGATCCATTCAATTCAAAAATACCATTCCACTCTGTATCAGTATTGGCGCCCAATAGGCCTAAGTTAC
This sequence comes from Flavobacteriales bacterium, assembly GCA_007125175.1. GTDB lineage: Bacteria > Bacteroidota > Bacteroidia > Flavobacteriales_D > Cryomorphaceae > T3Sed10-241. The sequence goes on along the minus strand of SLDS01000192.1, from coordinate 81 downwards.
TTGTTGCCCTGAAAATAGGGGAGGTGGTTAAATCTGCATCGGGGAAATAAATCTCCATACCCGTATTAAAGGGGCTGCTTG
>SLDS01000074.1 GCA_007125175.1 Flavobacteriales bacterium | reverse complement strand
GGAATAAGCAAGTGCCTGCATACCCTACAACTGCGGCTGTTAATGAAAAATTAATACCAATAAGTTAGATGCTTAACCTAAAAGGTCATTAATTCGCGTCAGCTTTTATCATATGAGGCTAGATGAATAAAGTCCCCCATACCGATCGCAGTCGGGTATATCTCAATGTTTTGGACTTTTTTGCCAAGGAGCGATTGTTCTTGGTTGTCATCCTTGTAGGCTTTTTATTGGCCGAAATCATGATGGGCTTTGGCCAATCGGCCATGTGGGTGGGCTTTCTTTTTGCCGCCTACGCCGCTGTCGCAAATGACAGCATTCAGACCATCGGAACCTTCATCGAAAGCAATAAAAACAAGAAGTGGTACATTCTATGGCTCTTCATTGGAAGTATTTTTTTGGTGACCGTTTTTGTAAGCTGGTGGGTATACGATGGCGATGTAACCTATCAACGCTTGGGCAGTGAGGGGCATACCAACTACCCCCACCCTACTCAGTTCAGTTATTTCCAGCTTATCGCTCCGCTCATTCTACTTATTCTCACCCGGTTGAGGATGCCAGTGAGCACTACATTCTTACTTCTCAGCGTATTTAGCTCCGACTCTTCAGGCATCTCGAGTGTGGTATGGAAGAGTGTAACCGGCTACGGACTGGCTTTTGTGCTCTCCTTCATCGTGTGGTATACCCTCTACAATACCATTCGGAAGTACTTCAAAAAGCGCAAAATGAATCCGGGGTGGACCTTGATCCAATGGCTGGTAAGCGGATCCCTCTGGGCGGTATGGGTAATGCAGGATGGAGCCAATATTGCCGTTTACCTGCCCCGTCAGATGAGTCCCGGACAATTCTCCATTTTTGCCATCACCATCTTTTTGGGCCTTGGCTTACTCTTTTACCTCCGGGGAGACAAAATACAGCGCATCGTCAGCGAAAAGGCGAGAATCTCCGATATCAGAGCGGCAACCTTGGTCGATTTGACCTACGTAATACTGCTCATATACAAACTTTTGATTAGCACCATACCCCTCAGCACCACTTGGGTATTTCTCGGAATTATCGGCGGACGGGAGATCGCCATCAGCCGGAGCCGCAAAAAGAAAGGATCAAAGCATCGAAAGAAGGCTATAAATATGATTTTGAGAGATTTCGGCTTCGCCCTCATCGGTCTTTTGGTCTCTGTAATTTTGGCCACGGGAGCCAATGAGACGCTTAGAGAAGAGATACTCGAAGCAATCCGCTCCTTGTTCTGATACTTCTTTTTCTCCACAGGCCTTTCGGCAAAAGGTCGAAGTCACTGCTACTACTAAGTGATTAATTTTGAGCTTATCCTATTCGCTACCCCATTGCGGGTATTGCTATGCAGCAATGACATCAGCTAAAAGCTTGAGAAAATTGCCTTGAATGAACTTGCAAAATCTCCTACATTCGCTGTGCAAATTATGGAAGCTACTGTGACGCATTACCCAATCATCGAGCTGATTGAAGAAGCTTATGAGATACCGCAACTCAAACGAAAAAGAAGAATTTCAGCCCTCCTGCCCCATGACTACCACGTATCCGAAAAGCGATATCCCGTGCTCTACCTAAAGGATGGGCAAAACCTTTTTGATGAAAATGCACCTTTCGGAAATTGGGCCATAGACCGCTCTTTGGAATCACTGGCTCGGGAGGGCTTACAGGATATCATCGTGATTGCCATCGACCACGGTGGCGAAGATCGCATTGCCGAGTATCTGCCATACTTCAACTCAAATGTGGGCAAGGGTGAAGGTGAACTCTACATGCAGTTCATGAGAAACACCTTGATACCCTATGTCAACAAAAAGTACCGCACCCTCACTTCGCCTGCAAATACGGGCATAGGAGGTAGCTCCATGGGCGGCCTTATCAGCCTCTACGCCGGGCTCAATCATCAGGACCTCTTCAGCCGGCTTATGGTTTTTTCGCCCAGCTTATGGATAGCTCCTCGCATCTTTCAGCAAGCCGAACGCTTCAATCCCAAGCTTCCGGTACACCTCTACATATACGCGGGAGGCAAAGAAAGTGCCAACCACATGCCAAATGTTAACCGCCTCAAGGGCATACTGATGGACAAGAACAAGGGCTTCGAAAACATACATCTGAAGCTCTCCCTCAACCCCGAAGGCACCCACAGCGAACACCATTGGAGCCTGGAATTTCCCAAGGCCCTCAAATGGTTGTATTTTCGCCGATAAAATTTCAGAATGAAGGTATCATTGATTAAAAGTGATGCGGGAGCATACAGCTCTCAAATCGTGGGCATTGCCGATGGCTCACTCAGTGCTGAGGCGAAATCACAATTTCCCATGCTGGCAGATGCGCCCCTTCCGGAAAAAGGGCAATGGGCGCCGGTCTACGGCCCCTCGGGATGCCTTCTGCTGGTCTCTTACGAGACAAAAAATGACAAAAGCGTCACAGATGCCTTCAGGCTCATGGCTGTAAAGGCCAAGAAGTACCTGGGCGATAGCCCACTCCTCCATGGCGATCATTTGGGCGGGTACCGCATTGCCGCCTTGATTGGTCTTTGCCTGAGCGATTACGAAATTGGCCACTTCAAGGACAAGACGCGCATGGATACCAAGAATGTGGAAGCCAACTTGGCCGTGATCAATTACCAAGCTGAAGAGATAGCTGAAGCCAAGGTCAAGGCCGATGTATTGAAAAAGGTAATGCACATGGTCAATTTGCCCTCATGCGAAAAGACTCCAGAGCGCATGGGCACTTTCGCCTCTGATTCGGCACACCTTTACGGCTTTAGCTGCGAGGTCTGGGACCGCGACAAGCTCGAGCATATGGGCATGCATGCCATCAATGCAGTGGGCAAGGGCAGTCAGCACCCACCAGTGCTGATCATCAGCCGCTACCGGGGCAATCCCGAGCACAAGGGCACCCAATTGGCACTGGTAGGAAAGGGAGTGACCTTTGACACGGGAGGCATATCCATCAAGCCTTCCAATAATATGCACTACATGAAGTGCGACATGGCTGCCGCAGCTAGCATCATAGGTGCCATTGAAGCCGTGGCGAGATTGCAGCTTCCCATCAATATGACAGCTGTAGTGCCTGCCGCCGAAAATGCCGTGGATGCGAGAAGCCTCTTACCCGGCGATGTGATACACTCCTATTCGGGAAAAACCATCGAAGTGCTCAATACCGACGCTGAGGGTCGACTCTGCCTCGCAGATGCCCTTGCCTGGGTGAGCAAGAATGAGAAACCCGAATGCATCATCGACATGGCCACCCTGACAGGAAGTGCAGTACAGGCCTTGGGGCCTCAGGCCGCTGCGCTCTTCACTGCCAATGACTCCCTGCAAGCGGCACTGCTGCAAGCTGGCTCCCAAAGCGGTGACAAACTCTGGCCAATGCCCCTGTGGGAAGACTACGACAGCCTTTTGCACAGTGATATTGCCGACCTCAGCAACCTCCCTCAAAGCCCTGTGGCAGGCTCCATTGCTGCGGCCAAGTTTCTCGAAGTTTTCACCAATGAGCACCCCAATTGGGCCCATATCGACATGGCCGGACCCTCCTTCACCGATAGCCCTTTCGCAAAAATGAAATCGGCCTCGGGGTACGGAGTCCAATTGCTCTGCAATTTTATAGAGCGACTGGCAAAAAATGCAGATATTTAGGGCCTAAGAAATAGCAGCATGGCAAAGAAATCTTACAAATTCCTCTGTGTATCGTCTTACTTCAAGGGAGAGGACTTCCTGAGGGCCTGCAAAGCCGAAGGCAACACCGTCTATCTCGTCACCGCCGAAAAGCTGAGAAATGAGCCATGGCCCTGGGAAAGCATCGATGAGGTGTATTACGTTCCCGAAACGGATTCAGCCGATTGGAATATGGACAACCTCATCAATTCCATCGCTTACAAGATGCGGAGCATTCACTTCGATCGCTTTGTGGCCTTGGACGATTTTGATGTAGAGAAGGTCGCACGTCTGCGCGAGCAATTCCGCGTGCCGGGTATGGGCGATACCACGAGCCGCTACTTTCGCGACAAGCTCGCCATGCGCGTCAAGGCGCAAATGGAAGGCGTACCGGTTCCGCCTTTCTCTCCCCTCTTCAATGATGCTGCGGTGAATGCATACGCCGATCAAGTGGCGCCTCCTTGGATGATCAAGCCACGCTCAGAAGCTTCGGCAGTGGGCATTCGCAAAATTCACAACCGCGAGCAGCTCTGGCAAGTGCTCCACGAGCTCGGTGACGACCGCCACAAGTATCTCATCGAAAAATTCGCTCCGGGCAGCGTCTTCCACGTCGATGCCATTACCTACAAGGGCAAAGTGGTATTCTCACGCGTGAGCCGATATCTGGATACACCCTTTGAAGTGGCCCACGGAGGTGGCGTGTTTCGCTCGCAAACCTGCGACTTCAAGGAGCCCGCTTACAAAAAACTCACTGCCCTCAATAAGAAGTTGATGAAAGCCTTCGGGATGGAGTACAGCGCCTCCCACACAGAGTTTATCGGTAATGAGGCAGATGGAAGCTTCTACTTCCTGGAAACCTCCTCGCGCGTGGGCGGAGCCAACCTCGCCGAAATGGTAGAAGCCGCAAGCGGAATCAATCTTTGGAAGGAATGGGCCCGTGTGGAGACGGCAATGGTATCGGGCAGACCTTACACGCTACCCGAAGATCGTCAAAAGCAAGCCGGTATCGTGGTGAGCCTTTCGCGATATGAGCACCCGGACTCATCCTCCTTCAATGATCCGGAGATCGTATGGCGCATGCAGAAGCCCTGGCACATTGGCTTGATCGTGATGGCCGATGATTCCAATCGCATCGGCGAATTGCTGGACGGCTACACCGAGCGTATCCGCGATGGCTTCCATGCCAGCGCTCCGGCTCCCGACAAGTCTCCCTGAGACAAGCCAAAGGACGATAGAAATCCCCTCCTCACAAGTGAAGCCACTCCCAAGCAGGGCTTTCGCCAAAAGAGCTGAGGATCAACGGTGAAAAAAGGCCACGCTGGCCCCAACCCAGTCTTTGTCCTTGTTGTAGCGCACACCGACCATCTCTCCCTTGCTAATGCGCACCAGGTTGTTGACAATGCGCACCTTGTCCTGATCTGACTCCCAAAGCATGAGCATGCGGATTTCAAACTTGGCCGGGCCGCTCGGCGTCTCTATCAATGGCGCATAGTGCACCTTGCGCTGGAGAATAAAGTTTTCCTTTTGCTCAATCTCATCGAGATCGCGGGCCGAGATGTGCAATTTGACCCCCGCTCCGGCAAAGGAATACAGAGGCTTGAGCACATAGTTTTCAAGATCGGAGGGATACTCCTCTAGATCACTCAAATAGTGACATTCAGGGGCATATCGGCTCTTGAACAATGGCATGGTGTACTTGCTGATGCGAAAAAACCAATTGGGATGGCCAACCCACTCCACATCGACCTCATCCTTGAAATAGAACTCGCGCTGCAGGTCTTTTCTCTGATCGAGCTCATCAAAAATCACCCGATTGTAGATGCGGTGCACAGGCACCTCCGCACCGTTCTCATCCAGGTAGAAAAGGGATTTACCACGCTTCTTGAGTTGCGTAATGCACAGCACCTTGATGCCGAGGTGATGCGAGGCTCCGTAAAAGTCGATTGCAGTAACTTGCTTTTCGGGTTCGATCTCCAGAAGCACCACATTTTTGGGATCGTAGTCACCCACCACCGTTTTTCGCAGCAGCTCTATGTATTGCTTGGAATCCAGGTCATCGAAGTGCACCGTATAGCCATCGGGAATGTCAAAATGCTCCTTGTAGGCATGGTAGAGCAGATCCTGGAAAAAATACAGTGAAGGAAAGCCCTGAACCTCTATGAGCTGCGGGAGTATTTCACCATCCTCCCCCTCACAGATACCGAAGTCCATCTGCAAGAAGCGCGTGTGGTAATCTTCATTGGGTACCTGTAGTGAAGGGTGCTTAATGGCATCCTTGGTGAGCTCCTTAAAATTGGCTTGGGTAATCACTGCATTGATATCCTCACAAGCGGCCAGCAATTTGGCTTTAAGCTCATCGTCAATAAAAACAGGGGTCTCAGCAAGCCGAAATCTCGGCTCATGATTGAATCCCTTGGCCACATAATCCTTGAAAGCCTCGTACTTCTCCTGTGTGAAAGAAGCGTTGTAGGCTTTCCTCATTTTGCTTTCCATAATGGCGGGTCGGGGGTCAGGCCCTGGCTTTCTTGCCAGCGCTTAGTTTTTCAATGCTATCTTCAATAAAGCCGGGAATGATGCGCCGATGGGTACGGGCAATCCGCTCCGGATTTTCAAGGTTGCGAACCATGTCATTGTACTTGCGCACGCTGTGGTTCTTCAATACAGTGGCTCGCGCCTCTTCCTGAGAGAAGTAGGCCTTCATGCCATAGGGGTCGGCCTCAGGGTGAAATTGGGTACCGACAAACTCTTCGGAAAAGCGCACCGCCATGATGGCCCGCTCGTAGAGCACATGGGAACGCATTTTCTCAAGCGAGAGGATTTGGGCACCGTGATCGCGAAACACCTTGAGACGGGGCTGTACCAACTGGTAATCCCTGCTATCCACCACGTAGTATGGATCATCAAGGCCTTCAAGGAGGCGGTCATTGTGACCATTCGGCGTTTTGTGGCAGGGGTATATTCCGAAAGAACTTACTACCCTGCGGTTGATGGTTCCCAGACCGAAGTGGTGACAGGCCATTTGGAATGAGTGACAGATGAAGAACACGTACTTGCGCCGCGAGATGTTCTCGCATATCTTATTGTGCTGCCAGAGATTGGCTACCAGCCGATTCCACTTATCATCCCATATGCCATTGCCTTCGAGGGGATGGCCCGGGCCTCCGGATGAGATGTAAATGTCAAAGGACTCATCCGGCACCACGTCGTCACGGCGCACATCAAATTCCTCCCAGTCGATCTGCTCACCATAGGCGCTGACAATCTCCCTCAGGGCCCTCATGCCCTGATTGGGGTGGCCATCGTACATGTTCAGTAAGGCGAGCTTGTACTTCATGCTTCACGCGAATTCTCGGGCAATCTCAATCGCAAGTCCCTTAAGCCTTTTTACTTCCTTTGGTGGTCGCTGTGCTCTTTTTGGAAGCACTTGATTTCGCGTCCACCTTTGTTGCAGCTTTTGATGGGCTTTTAGCCTTCACAGCTGCTCCATTATCGCTTTTCGCGGCTGTAGCGGGTTTGGCTGTTTTGGCAGCGCTCGTTTTCGCGGCGCTTTCCTTTGCAGCCGTCTTGGGGCTTGCTGCAGTACTACTCTTAGAAGCAGCCTTTGTGGTGCTCGTTTTCTTGGCAGTGGTAGAGGCCTTCTTAGCACTTGTGCCTGCTTTGCTTGCCTTCTTGGCAGCCGACGCTTTCACCTCAGCGCTTGCAGTAGCTTTCTTGGGTGGACGACCCACCTTGCGGGGAGCAGCAGTCTTGGCAGTGGCAGCGGCCTTTTCAGTCTTCGCTGTCTTTGCTGTTTTTGCGGAAGCTGTTTTTGCGGAAGCTG
>SLDS01000179.1 GCA_007125175.1 Flavobacteriales bacterium | reverse complement strand
CGTGCAAACTTGAGCATGGGATCGATGATGGTGTCGAGATTCAAATTGTCGGTGATAATCAGCGATAGCCTCATGGCATCATTGCTGATAAGCTTGGAGGTGCTCCCTTTGAGCACATCGAGCTGCGCCTGGGCCCAGTCGAAATCACCGACGTAATAGCTGATCCGGGCATTGAGCAATTTGGCTTCAAAGCCCAGCACATCCTGCTTAAAGTCTTTGTCAACTTGTGAAGCGAGCACCGATGCATCCCAGATGTAATCCCGGGCCACAAGGAGCTCAGCCAGCTCCAGCTTAATCTCAGCGAGGGTTTCCCGCCTCAGGCCGGGTATTTCCATGGCATCATTCAGGGTTTTGGTGGCTTCCAACATCTCCCCGAGGTAGAATGCCTCCAGCATGGCCTTTTGGCGCAGCAATGACACCGTTTCATTGGAATAGCCCAGCTCGCCGAGCACCTCTTCGTAGCGGTCTTTTAGCGAAAGTAGGGCAGCACTGTCTGGAGGATACTGCCTGCGCAGGTCTTCAAACTCAGCCCGCAGGTGCCCCGCCCTTGCGTAGGTGTAGAAGGAATTGTCGATGCCCTTATCGCTCACATAGCGATAGCACTTTGCGGCCACATCGTAGGCCCTGTTGTTCATCGCCAGCCCGGCCAGATTCAGGATGCGCTTCCCATCTTCATTGAGCCGCTTATCGATGGCCTTGAGCTGTATATAAGCTGCATTGAAGTCGCGCTGCTGCAGGAATAGCCATGTGAGCATTTCTGCAAAGGTGGTCTCTTGCGGATTTTTCTGAACACGGCGCAGCAATTCCTTTCGGAGAAATTCAGTATCCTCACCTTTCTCATTGAGATCAATGCTCCTGTTCAGGGCATTCTGCACCGTTTGCAGGTAGGCATTGTTGTAGGTGATCAGATCGAGGTATTCGCTGATCATGCGCTCCTTGTCGCCCATGGTGCCGTACAGGCTCGCTATTTCATAACTGAAGGGGTAGCGGTTGTCAAGCTTCTTCTTGCCAACCTGATAGGTCTCAAGTGCGTACTCCAGCTGATTGCGGCGGATGAACTCATTGGCTGTGCGGATGATCATGCCCTGACTGGAGGGCATTTCATCTATGGCGTTGCTGTAAGCCTTACGCGCGGCCTTCTCATCGTCCATTTTATCATAGAGGGCTCCAAGATCTATATAATTGGTATTGGACTTGAAGCGCTTCATGTGCTGTTTGATCAGCTTTTCGGCGTCTTTGTACTCTTCAAGCTCGGTATAGCTTTGCAGCAAAGCGGTATAATTGGCAGAGTTGGGCTTGCTCTTATACAGCTTCTCGTAGTAGAGCTTGGCCTTTTCATAATCTCCATTTTCGAGGTAGTACTGCGCCAATTGATCGTCGCTGCTACCCTGTGCATGCACATATGCAGGCAGGAGGGCGATCAATAAGCAGCACAGGGTAATCCACTTTTTCATCCTTCCACTAAGTTAAGCGCTTTTTCGAGGCTATCCACTTTTTTTAACCATCTTTCGGTGCGCGATGTTTCCCTTCGCAGCATCTGCCCCCTTGGCAGGGTATCGGCTTCCGCCAAATTCCGAAGCAATTCTCTTGCAGCTCTTCGCTCCCGGGCCACCACAAGTGCAACGCTATCCGGGTGCAAAAGATTGTGATGCAGATCGTGGTTTAGGTCTCTGAATTGTCCAAGACGATGCTTTAGAGCCATGAGATAAGCGCTTCGGTCTTCATTGGAGGCATCATAAGGACGCCCCTCCTCTGCCACTTGCAGCACAAGTTGTGCCAGATCGCCCGATAAGGTGTCACCTCTTTGGATCAATTGCTTTTCAAATGCTTGCAAGCGCTCAAGACGCAGAGTCCTCAAGGAGTCCATTCGCGCATAATTACCTCTTTGCCAATCCCGAAGGGCCTGGCGCAAGCTGTCGGCCACCTCCTCGTTTTTCGCCATATCAGGGCCGTAATCCAAGTCTTGCTGGCAGGCAGTCAAGACAATGAGCACAGAGCACAGGCAGAAGGCCCTGCACAAAAGAGAAACTTTGGCAGGCAAATGTTGCAGGGATCCCTGCAAGGGCTTAGTCAATCCTGTCAAAACCCGTGTAGGGACGAAGCGCCTCAGGTATGGAAATGCCGTTTTCATCCTGATGGTTTTCAAGCAGCGCCGCCAGTACTCTGGGCAAGGCAAGGGCGGAGCCATTGAGGGTGTGTACCAATTCTGTTTTCTTCTCGCCTTCGCGGCGAAAGCGGCAGTGGAGTCGATTGCTCTGAAAATTTTCAAAATTGGAAACAGAACTCACTTCCAGCCAGCGCTTTTGAGCTGTGCTGTACACCTCAAAGTCGTAAGTCATGGCAGCAGTAAATCCCATATCACCACCACAAAGCCGGAGGATTCGGTAGGGCAATTCCAATTTTTGCAGCAAGCTGGCCACATGTGCCACCATTCTGTCAAGCACTTCGTAGCTGTGATCTGGATGAGCGATTTCCACGAGCTCTACCTTGTCGAATTGGTGCAAGCGATTCAGGCCGCGCACATCCTTGCCGTATGAGCCCGCCTCTCTGCGAAAGCAGGGAGTATAGCCGCAGCGCTTGATCGGAAAGTCATGCCCATCGACAATGATGTCGCGAAACATATTGGTGATGGGCACCTCAGCTGTAGGAATGAGGTATAGGTCATCCTCACTTACATAGTACATTTGGCCCTCCTTATCGGGGAGTTGCCCTGTGCCAAAACCGGAATCCTCATTGACCAGCAGGGGTGGCATCACCTCCTCATATCCTGCCTTTTGTGCCTCATCGAGAAAGAATGCGATCATGGCTCGCTGCAACCTCGCACCTTTTCCGGTATACACGGGAAAGCCCGCTCCGCTGATCTTTACCCCCAATTCAAAATCCATCAATGAATATCGGCTGGCCAAGTCCCAGTGAGCTTCCGCAAAATCGCCGAGGGCGGGGATATCTCCCCAACGCTCCACCTCTTCATTCTCATCGGCGCTCTTGCCTTTGGCCACTTTGTCATGCGGCACATTGGGTATTTGGTAAAGTACATTGTTCAGATCCGTATCCAACTGCAGCAGCTTGGCCTTGAGCTCGTGTACGCTTTCCTTGTGCACACCGACGAGGGCCTTCACTTGCTCGGCTTTGTCTTTGTTGCCGGCACGCATGTGCTCTCCCACTTCCTTGGACATGCGATTGATCTCGGCTTGTTGTCCTTCGGCTTCAGCCATGATCTGCCTCTTTTGGCGATCGAGTTCCAGGGCTTCCTCCACCAGCTTGGGGAGTGCGTCATTGCAGCGCTTTGCAAGGCCCTTCAAGGCCTCATCTTTGTGCTCGCGCAAATAGTGTAAGCTTAGCATTGTGCGTATTTGGTGGGTGGCAAATGTAAAAAATTGAGCAGGGCTGTGAAACAAAAAAACTCCCGAAAATCAGGAGTTTTAATGCGATTAAAAAAGATTTTCAGGGCATCATTTCGCTTCGGGAACTACCGAGACGAATGACTTGTTACCACTGCGCTTGCGAAACTCAACCACACCATCGCTCAAAGCGAACAAGGTGTGGTCTTTACCCACACCAACATTTACTCCGGCGTGGTGCCTTGTACCTCGCTGGCGCACGATAATATTTCCGGCTACCGCTTTTTGGCCACCGAAAATTTTAATTCCGAGTCGTTTACTTTCCGACTCTCTTCCGTTCTTGGAACTCCCGACTCCTTTCTTGTGTGCCATAATATCTATGTTTATTGTGCGCTTTGGTCTCCCTTAGGCGCGTCCTTCTTTTCAGTTTTGCTTGTGGGCTCTTCGGCTTTGGCAGCCTTAGTAGCTTCCTTCTTCACGGGAGCAGCTTCAGCTTTCGCTTTAGGCTCCGGCTTAGCAGGTGCAGCAGCTTTGGTCGCTTTGGCAGCAGGCTTCACTTCTTTGGCAGCCTCGGCTTTTGCCTTTGGTTCGGGCTTGCTCTCTTCTTTTTTGGCAGCAGCCTTACCGGCCTTGCCCAAGCTAATGCCCTCGATAGCAATCTTCGTGAATTGCTGGCGGTGGCCATTGCGGGTTTGATATCCCTTACGGCGTTTCTTTTTGAACACGATGACCTTGTCACCTTTCAGGTGTTCCAAAACCTTGGCGCTTACTTGAGCACCTTCTACAGCTGGGGCGCCAACACTGATTTTTCCGTTGTCATCAACGAGGAGCACCTCGTCAAATTGAACTTTATCACCTTCCTTACTTTCCAGACGGTGAACAAAAATCTGTTGATCTTTAGATACTTTAAACTGTTGCCCCGCTATGTTAACTACTGCGTACATGGCTTCTTTATTGTGTTTATCCCATTAAAGGGGCGCAAAGATAATGAAAAGCACAGCCATGACAAATATTTTTTAGTCCAAATGCTTCCCGGCTTGAGCTGTGCTGCCCTTGGGTGCATTCTCGGGCTTCTTCTTGTTGATCATCATAATGCCCATTAGCATCACGAGACCGCAGCCTATTTGGACCGCATTGACTTCCTCCCCATCGAGGAGTCCCCAGAGCACCGCTACCAAAGGAATAAGGTAGGTAACCGAGGATGCAAAAAGCGTATTGGTTTCCTGCACCAGTTTATTGAACAAGATAAGGGCCAGAGCAGTACCAAAAATGGCAAGTGCACTTACGGCGAGCAGTGCCTGAGCATATGACTCGCTTTCTTGCAGCCTTTCGGCAAAATCGGTCAGGGCAAGCACTACAAAACCGATGGGACTCACCAGGACCAGCGCCAGCCCGGTGATAGCAATAACTGATTCACGCTGAAAGAACTGCTTAATGACATTGAGGCTGATGGCATAACACAAAGTAGCGAGCACCACCAATGCACTCCATCCCACATCGATCTGAGCTCCGGCAAGGCCGCCAGAAGCCAGGAGGATTCCGCTCGCTGCAAACAAGCCCAGAAAAATACCCGCCACCTGTATGGCACTTACCCTTACGGAAAATACAAATACCGCAATGAGCATACTAAATATCGGTACCAGAGCATTGAGCATGCCCGCGAGTGCACTCGGTATGTGGGTTTGGGCTTTCGCAAAAAGGAAAGCGGGAATCGCATTGCCAAAAAGACCTACGGCGAGGAAAAACTTCCACCTACCATTTTGCAGCAGCTTAAACTTGCGCAGCACCAAGGGCAACATGAACAATGCGGCGATCACTATGCGCAAGGCCCCCACCTGAGGGCCTGAAAAGATAACGGCTCCATCGAGCGCAAACAAACCGCGCTTGATGAGCAGGAACGAACTTCCCCAAACAAATGCGAGGAGAATCAAAAAGAACCAGTGACGCGATTTTGCCAAAATTTACAAAAGAAAGCGCGAAGCTACATTTTTCCGGCTTGCGCAAACTCCAAAACATAGTATCTTTGAATCTGTTTACAGCGTGTAATCTTAAAGATCGAAGCTCATGACAGCAGCTAAATACCTCCGCAATTTCGCTCTCTTTTCAGCAGTCATTATCATGGCCGCGTGCCAGCAGGGAGATCAAGCCCAAGAACAAGACGATACAAAGACTGGCGAAATACCGGTAAATTCTGTTGTAGTACCAGCAGAGGATGGTATGGAGCGGTATACGGCCACGCTGTCTATCGATGGTATGGGATGTGCCATGGCTTGCGGAAGCAAGATCAACAGCGCACTTGCAGGTCTTGGAGGTGTGAGCTTTACGGATATAGATTTTCAAGGTGCTGATGAAAATAACTCTGCCTTGGTAGAATTCGATCCTGCCCTGCTCAATGAGAAAGATCTCATCAAAGCCATCAACGACATGCCCGGCGGACATTACCAAGTGACTGCTGTACAAATTGTACACCACACACCTCAGTCCGAAGGCGACAAGAAGGAGGATAAAGCGGATAAGAAGGAGTCTGCGGAATCCTTCAGCAGCCTCAAACCCAAGTTGTACTACACGCTGCCAAACGTATTCGCCGTTTTCTCACGCTTGTTCTAAACGGAGTTCATTGCGGTATCCGGAACATTCCCATCTTGATATCTTTTTTGCTTTGAATGATCGACCCGGCTGGTCTCCAAGGCTTGTCACAGTTTTCCTGTGTGGGTGTTTCTATTTGCCGGAAGCGAAGGATACACCATGATAAGAAGGCTCTACCTACTGGCCATCGCCAGCCTCACCATGGTACTGTTGGTAATGACAGCAGGAAGCATTGTGCGCATGTCGGGCGCAGGGATGGGTTGCCCGGATTGGCCCAAATGCTTCGGCTACTACATCCCTCCTACCGACGTCGAGACACTTACTTGGCGCGAAGGCAAGAGCTTCAAAAAAGGGCAGATGATTCTACATGAAGAGCGCTTCTTGGTGGCGCAATTCGATTTGACAAGCGGAGAGCGTTTCAATCCCGAAAATTGGGAAGTTTACACACGACACGATTACACCCACTTCGATCCCCTACACACGTGGATCGAATACATCAATCGCCTCATTGGAGCCCTAACCGGCATTCCTGTTTTACTCTTCTTCTTGCTGTCCATTGCCTATGTGCGGAAGGATGCCCTCGTCACCCTACTCGGCTTCCTGGGCGTGTTTTTTCTGGGCTTTTCAGCATGGCTCGGCAAGCTTGTAGTGGACGGTAATCTGGTTCCTCACAGCATTACCTACCACATGTTTTCGGCCCTTGCTCTCGTGGCAATCTACGCCTACCTCATCGGCCGATTACAAGTGTACACGTTGAGCTTTCGCAGCAAGCGCGACAGCAATATTACACGCCTTGCATGGGTCTGCATGGCCCTGCTCCTCCTGCAAATCTTTCTCGGCACTTTTGTGCGCGAGGAGGTTGACATCATAGCCCGTCAGGGAAGTCTGGAGCGCAGCATGTGGATCGAATCCCTGTCCTGGATTTTCAAAGTGCACCGCAGCTTCAGCATATTGGTATTGGGCGGCATCGGCCTCTTGGCTTATTGGATCATCAGGATGCGCGGGGTGTCGGCCTGGCCCAGGATTCTGCTGGCACTCGTGATATTGGAAATCCTCGCTGGTATGGCGCTGGCCTACCTCAATATGCCCGCCATTGTACAGCCGATACATCTCATTTTCGCGGCTTTTACCTTCGCGGTATTGGTGTACGTCACAGTGCAGTACTACCGAAAGACCAGCTCGGATGTGACTTCTTGAGCTTCACCACAACAAGCTATAAACCTGGTGCTAACGCCACACAAAGCTGGAAACGAAAGCGTCGAGGTCTCGGCGCACATAGCCCAGCACCGGTGCAATGGAATCTTGATTGGGGCGCGCCTCGAAATACAGCGAGCCCCTTAGGAAGTGATTGCTGCTATCAGTGAGAAAGAACTGCTGTTGCGAAGCCACATTGCCCTCAAGCCTGTACACCATACCGTACACCCGGTCTTCAGGCCGTTCAACGCGGATATTTTGAATCTTGCCCGCCTTGATGCTGTGTTCATAAGCCATGGCCCGTGATTCTTCGCTGTATTCGCGCAATTGACCATTGAGCTCTTTGTAGGTGAAATGTACACGTGCCTTGAGCGCCGGATAGTACAAGTCAAACCAGCATTCGTCGCTCTCTTTGCCACGAGCGAAGTATTCGAGCCT
>SLDS01000069.1 GCA_007125175.1 Flavobacteriales bacterium | reverse complement strand
TCGACGACGATGAGTTTGCCTCTGATATCAGCGATGAGGAACGTTTGAAGCGTCTGCCCCTATTCTCCAAGCTTTCGCCCTCGGTCGATCAGAACGGTCAGCCCTTCCAAGGGCCAGTTGTAGGCTATTCACTTTTGCAGGACACTGCTGCAGTCAATGCCATGCTCAAGGAGCGCGAAGTACGCGACCTACTCCCCAAAGACCTCCGCTTGCTTTGGGCATCGGAGCCTGATGCAAGAAACAACAATGTGATGCGCCTCTACGCCATCAAAGTGGATACCCGCGATGGACGCGCACCCCTCGATGGAGGTGTGATCACGGACGCCTCTCAGGAGTTTGATATCAACGGGCAGGTGCAAGTGGCCATGTCCATGAACTCTGAAGGAGCACGAAAGTGGAGGGAAATCACTGCTGCCGCCTCTTCCCAAAATCCCAAGCGCGTGGTAGCCATAGTGCTCGACGACTACGTGTACTCTGCACCCGTGGTGCAGGTGGAGATATCCACCGGGCAATCGGTGATCTCAATGGGGCAGGGAAGCCGTAATGAGCAGATACAGGAGGCCCTTGACCTGGCAAACCTACTCAAGGCAGGTGCCCTGCCTGCTCCGGCCATCATCGTTGACGAGTCTGTTGTGGGACCATCTCTCGGACAGCAGAACATCAATGACGGCTTGATGTCATTTATCATCGCCCTGGTTGTGGTTCTCTTTTACATGATATTCTACTACCGGGGTGCCGGTTGGGTCTCAGACCTTGCCTTGCTGGCCAACCTCTTTTTCCTTATCGGTACACTGGCCTCTATACAGGCAGCCCTCACGCTTCCGGGTATTGCTGGTATCGTGCTTACCATCGGTATGGCTGTGGATGCCAACGTGCTGATATTTGAGCGGGTTCGCGAGGAATTGAGAAGGGGCAAAGGAGTGAAAGCTGCCCTCAAGGAGGGATACAACAAAGCATACAGCGCCATTGTGGATGCCAACCTCACTACTTTGCTCACGGCCATCGTGCTCGTATCATTCGGTACAGGTCCGATCAAAGGATTTGCCACCACTCTGATCATTGGTATTTTCACCTCACTCTTCTCGGCCATCTTCATCACCCGACTCGTATTTGAGTCCAGGCTTAATAAGGGTAAGACTTTGACCTTCTATATGAACTGGTCTAAGAACATCCTTGTGAACGCCAATGTGAAGTTTATAGGCAACCGCAAGCGGGCTTACACCATCTCAAGCCTCATCTTGCTCGTGGGTATATCGGCCCTTTTTGTGAGGGGACTCAATTACGGTATTGACTTTACAGGGGGGCGCACCTATACAGTGAAATTTGAGCAGCCTGCCGACCTCGATGAGATTCGCGGTACCCTTGGGGCAGCTTTCCTCACCGATGATGGCCTCTCCGTTCCCCCTGAGGTGAAGACTTTTGGCGCAAGTAATCAGGTGAAAATTAGCACGAAGTTTTTGGTAGACGATGACAGCCCCAATGCCGATAAGCGCGTTGAGGATGCTTTGGGAGCAGGGCTCGATCAGCTCAATCAACCTTATGAGATTATGGAGTCGCGCAAGGTGGATCCATCCATTTCCGATGATTTCCGAACATCTTCTACCTCGGCGGTGATTTTCTCCCTGCTCATCATCTTCGCCTATATCGTATTCCGCTTCAAGAAGTGGCAGTACGGGGTGGGGGCTATCGCGGCCATGTTTCACGATGTGCTGCTGGTGCTCGGTGTCTACGCGCTCCTGCACGGCCTCATGCCCTTCTCTTTGGAGATCGATCAAGCCTTCATTGCGGCCATACTCACCGTGGTGGGTTACTCCATCAATGACACGGTGGTGGTATTCGACCGCATTCGCGAGTACGTGGCAGATCACCGCAAGGAAGCCATACACTCGGTGATCAACAAAGCTTTGAATAGCACCCTCACGCGAACCTTGAACACCTCGATGACCACATTCGTGGTACTCTTGATCATTTTCGTTTTCGGAGGGGAGTCCATCCGCGGATTTATCTTCGCGTTGATGCTAGGTGTACTTGTGGGTACTTATTCTTCGCTCTTTATCGCTGCTCCTATCGTAGCCGATCTCACGAGCAAGACGGGTACTTCTCTCGAAGAAAAGGAAGAGGAGCCCGCACCCGCCTCAGCATAGCATTGATCAATAAAATTTTTAAGGCCTTCCCACGATTGCGGGAAGGCCTTTTTTCGATCCTCCACCCGGCCGGGGCTTTTCCTCCGTCCTTAGCCGACTTAGCTGAATCGGATATCAGATGCCATTCATTTTCAGATTAATCGCCTTGTAAATCGCAGGATCCATCCTCAAGGCAGCCAATGCGCCGATAATCGAACTTAGCTTCATACCTTTGCCACGTATTCTGGTACTTCGCCTTTGATCGCTTTTCCCGAAAGGGGAATATGCAGGTGGAAACTGATACACACAAGCGCTTATCCATGCAGAGTATCCTTCTCTTTTTCAGCATTAGCGGCGGCGAGATTTTTCTCATCGTGCTCTTCGTGTTGATCTTCTTTGGTGCCGATAAAATACCGGGAATGGCCAGAACCATGGGCCGTACCATGCGGCAAATCAAAGATGCCACTGATGAAATTCAACGCGATATTCAGGGCTCGGTGAAGCAGGTGAAGGATCAGATCGAGGATGTGGAGAAGGGGCCTTCCGGCAAAACAGATTCCCGAAAGGAAGATTCATAAGGACTCCATGGAGTACGTGTACATAATTGCTGGTTTCGTACTCTTGCTATTCGGCGGAGACTACCTCGTGAAAGGGGCCTCAGGATTGGCCCTCAAGCTGGATGTCTCTCCCATGCTCGTCGGAATTACTGTGGTGGCATTGGGCACTTCGGCTCCGGAGCTCGTGGTAAGTTTGAGTGCGGCCCTCAAGGGCAAGCCCGACATAGCCGTGGGCAATGTGGTGGGCTCAAATATTGCCAATGTGGCCCTCATCCTCGGCTTCACGGCACTTCTCTTTCCCATACGCATCAAGCGGCGTACCCTGCGCCTGGACTGGATTGTGCTCATGGCGGCAAGTATCCTATTCATTGCCCTTGGGCAAAATGGGCTGCTCAACCGCTGGGAGGGCGCCCTCTCGGTGGGCTTGATGACTGCATATATCAGTGTGAGCTATGTGATGGAGCGCCGATCGGACGATCCGCAGTTTGGCTCTGATGGCGTCGATACCAAGGAGGCATCGAGGCACATAGCCCTGCTCTTGTTCTTCATCATTGCGGGAAGTGTCGCCCTGGTATTTGGAGCCCAGTGGCTTGTGGAAGGGGCAGAAATACTCGCCCGCAGCTTTGGTGTATCCGACAGGGTGATCGCCATTACCCTCGTCTCTTTTGGTACAAGTGTACCCGAGCTGGCTGCTTCCATCATTGCCGCCTTCAAAGGTCAAAAAGACTTGAGCCTCGGCAATATCATCGGTTCCAACCTCTACAATCTTTTGGCGGTGCTGGGAATCACTTCACTGGTCAAGCCCATACACATCGCCCCGGAAATTGTCAATGTGGACATGTGGTGGATGCTGGCCACATCATTCGCCATTCTTCCCATCGGCATCATAGGAATGAAAATCGGCCGAATTGGCGGGATACTGCTCTTCCTGGCCTATGTGTGCTACATCGCACTGGTGCTTATTCCAGCTTCTTAAGGCCCTTTATGGGTATTCGGCTTTCGCCAAAAATGAATTCGATACCGGAGATCATGTGAATGACCCAAGTTGGACTTGGTGATTGGATTCAGCTGCTCATGGCTTATATTGCTGATTTGAGACGCTACACATGGTGAAAACAGGGGGTATGAGCAGAAAAATACTGGAAAATGAAGATTTACCCCTGTTGTGAATGGGGTGTTGATAAATTTCAGGCAAAAAAACAAGGATTCACCCCTTCAAAATTCTACATTTGCCAAAAAAAAGAAATTCATGGCAACGTTTCGATTCAGAGCACTGGAGGATGTGCTGAGCAGACAAGCAATTCCTGTGGAGACACCTTCCTCGAGGGTATCCGATTACTTTTCCAGCAAGGTATTTGACATGGGCAAAATGAGGGAGTACCTCTCAGAAGAAGCCTTAAACAGTGTGGTCGATGCCATGAACAATGGCACGCGTATACCACGAAATGTGGCCGATCAGGTAGCTTCATCCATGAAGGAGTGGGCATCCAAGCTCGGTGCTACGCATTACACCCACTGGTTTCAACCCCTCACCGGTGCCACTGCCGAAAAGCACGATTCCTTCTTCACCCCCGTAGGCAATGGGCAATCCATCGAGCGCTTCGAAGGCGAAAACCTCGTGCAGCAGGAGCCCGATGCATCCTCTTTCCCCAGCGGAGGCCTGCGCAATACCTTTGAGGCGCGCGGCTACACAGCCTGGGATCCCTCTTCTCCTGCCTTTGTCATTGGCAAAACGCTCTGCATCCCTACCATTTTCATTTCTTACACTGGTGAGGCCCTCGATAATAAGATGCCGCTTCTCAAGGCTTTGCACGCTGTGGATAAGGCAGCCACTCGGGTATGCCAATATTTTGACCGCAATGTGAAGCGTGTGCAGGCCACCTTGGGCTGGGAGCAAGAGTATTTCCTGGTCGACTCTGCCCTGTACAATGCCCGCCCTGACCTGCAGTTTGCCGGAAGGGTACTCTTCGGCCACAATCCTTCTAAAGGACAACAGCTCGACGATCATTACTTCGGATCTATTCCCGACAGGGTTCACGCCTTTATGCGCGATTTTGAGTGCGAAGCGCATCAGTTGGGAATTCCCGTTACTACCCGTCACAATGAGGTGGCGCCCAATCAATTTGAAGCAGCTCCGGTATACGAGGAAGCCAATCTTTCCAATGACCACAACCTGCTTTTCATGGATCTGCTGGAGAAAACAGCCCGAAAACACCATTTCAGGCTTTTGCTGCACGAAAAACCCTTTGCCGGACTCAATGGCAGCGGCAAGCACAACAATTGGTCCCTGGCCACCAACACCGGAGTAAATCTGCTTGCTCCAGGCAAGAACCCTAAGTCCAACCTGCAGTTTCTCACTTTCTTCATCAATACCATCAAGGCCATAAGCGATCATGCTGATATGCTGAGGGCGAGTATCGCCTCTGCTGGCAATGACCACCGCCTAGGAGCCAATGAAGCTCCACCGGCAATTATTTCTGTCTTTATTGGCTCGCAGCTCAGCGGCATGCTCGATGACCTTGAAAAGAGTATCAAAGCCGGCAAGATGACGCCGGCCGACAAAACCGAAGTAAAGCTCAATATCGGCAAGATTCCGGAAATTCTGCTGGACAATACCGATAGAAACCGAACTTCTCCCTTTGCCTTTACCGGAAATAAATTTGAATTCAGAGCTGTAGGCTCTTCGGCCAACTGTGCTGTGCCAATGGCCGCCCTGAACACCATCATGGCCCATCAGCTTACCCAGTTTGCAGATGCTGTGGACGCGCGCATTGCCAAAGGCCTCAAGCGCGATGAAGCCATCCTCAAGGAATTGCAGGTCACCATCACTTCCTCCAAAAAGATCCGTTTTGAGGGCAATGGCTATGGAGAGGAATGGGTGAAGGAAGCCGCCAAGAGGGGACTCAGCAATGTGAAGGATACGCCCAGAGCATTGGCGCTCTTGCGCAAAAAAGAAGTGACTGAGATTTATGAAAAGTACAATGTGCTGAGCAAGAGGGAGCTGGAAGCACGTGTCGAAATCGAACTCGAAAAATACCGCATGCAAATTCAAATCGAATCCCGTAAATGCGGTGACCTCGCTTTGAACCATATCATTCCTACAGCCTTGCGTTACCAGAATCTCCTCATTCAAAACTTGCAGGGCCTTAAGGATGTACTCCCCAAAGCAGATGCGGCCAAGGCTTCAAAGACACAAATCGAAATCGTCAAGGAAATATCTGAGCGTGTAGATATCATTCGTGCCAAAGTCTACGATATGATCGAAGCCCGCAAAAAAGCCAATAAAATGGACGATGCCTACAAAATGGCCGTGGCCTACTGTGATAAGGTAAAGCCCTTTATGGACGAGATACGCTATCAATCGGATAAGCTTGAGCTGATTGTGGATGATGAACTCTGGAGCATGCCCAAGCTGAGGGAACTGCTCTTTACACGTTGAGAGTTCATCGACATCTTGTATTCCTAATACAATGGACTGAGAGGCGGATGCGAATCCGCCTCTCGCCTTTTTAGGCCCCTCTGCAGGGATTGGCAAAGCGGTCTTGCTTGATACAAGGCAATAAAATCCAGATTCTTCCGCTAAGAGTACTTTCTGTGTCTGCTTTCGCAAAAAGCAGCCTGCACCAGCCTTTTGGCGAAAGCCGAATTGCAAGCTTCTGCCAGGATGGAGTACCTCAATTTTGTGTCTATTTTGGTATGCTTTGTGCGGTTAAGAAAGTATTGTTTATTTTCGGTGCTTATTTGCGAAGCACACAATTCATCCTACACATGCACATGTACAAAATCATCCCCACGCTGATGCTCCTGTTGCTCAGCTCACAAGTGGCCTTTGCTCAGCCTGAACGCCTGGTGGCCGAAGCCGATAATGCCTTCCAGAATGAGGCCTTTCACGCCGCCATCGACAAGTACAAGAAGGCTTACGCCAAAATCAAAGACCCCAACGAAAAAGCGCGTTTGCTCTTTCAGGTGGCCGAGAGTTACCGCCATGTACTCGATTACGATCAGCAAGTGGTGTGGTACAACAAAGCTCTTAAAGCTCAGTACGATGGCCCTGAGGCATTCCTCTTTTTGGCGGAAGCCTACCAAAGACAGGGAGACTTCAAGCAAGCCATAGACTACTACAATAAGTACGAGGCCAAGGTGCCCGGTGATGCCAAGGCCCGAATAGGAAAGGAGCAATGCGAATTTGCCCGGGAAGCGCGCAAAAACCCCAGCCGCTATCAGGTGCAAAACGAAGTGCTGCTCAACTCTCCAGAATACGATTTTGGCCCTGCCTGGTTTGACGAGGAGTACAATACCATTCTCTTTGGAAGCTCACGTCAGGGCGCTCAGGGAAACGAGATTGACTCACGTACAGGCGAAAATTTTCAGGACATCTTCAAAGCTACACGCGACCAAAAAGGAAAATGGAGCGAGCCAGAGCGACTCACTTACAAAGTGAATACAGTACACAGCGAGGCCACTCCCTACGTGACCAAGGATGGCAATATGCTTTTCTTCACACGCTGTGAGCACACAGAGGAGGTAAATAAGGGTTGTGATATATTCATGGCGCGCAAGACGGATAAGAGTTGGTCTTCTGCCCAAGTCGTTCCACTTAAGAATGCTGAGAGCACAGAGGTGACCACAGTGGGTCACCCTGCATTCAATGAGGAAGAAACCTTTATCATTTTTGCCAGTGATATGCCTGGAGGCTTTGGTGGCCGCGACCTGTGGATTGCTCCTTTTGACAAGGCATCACGCACCGCCGGAAAAGCTGTAAATCTCGGTTCGGAGATCAATACCCCCGGCGATGAGATGTTCCCTTTTCTCCGAAAGGATGGGGTGCTCTTCTTTGCCTCATCAGGCCACCTGGGCATGGGAGGTTTGGACATTTTTCAGGCCGATGTGGTAGGCGATCAAAAATGGGGCAATGTGGAAAACATGGGTGC
>SLDS01000018.1 GCA_007125175.1 Flavobacteriales bacterium | reverse complement strand
TTTTCTTTCCAATTGATGATGGGTGGATCGATCACGTCACCGTATTGATCTTCCTCAATCACGTGCTCACCAATTCCGGCCTCGCCAAGGTAGCGGTGGGCGATGGAATCCTTCACCCAGTACACAAATTGGCGGTACTCATTATTGGAGATCTCCGTATCGTCCATGTAGAATGCACTCACGGTAACACGTTTTGAGTTGTTTACGTGCGCGTAAGGCACGTCCTGATCGTCGGGGCCCATAACGTAGCTACCGAAGTGGATATAGTTCATTCCATAGGGATTGTACTGAATCCAATCTTCACGTGGCTGCACGCCTGTGAGCTCTCCGCGATTCCCTCCCACACAGCTAGCTAAAGTAGCGATGATCAGGGCAAAAAAGAGCAGATTTTTCATTCCTTGCAGGTTGTTAATCCTCATTTTGCACATTTCGACGTGGTTTGTACGCAAATGTCCTTCCATGGTTTCGAAAGAAGGCATTACAAAAATCTTGGGTTCTTAAATACACGTGTTGGCAAAGGTCTTTGCAGTCGGTGGCAGAAGTTGACAAAAATCTCATGGCTACCGCTACTAAAATTGTTCAGTTCAGAGGCTGTAATGTCATAGGAATATCCTATTCTCAGTGTGCTTTTACCATCCGGCATCTGGTACTGGTATCCGGCCATAGGAGCAATGGCATCCTGCAACCTGTAGGTGACCCCGAGCCAAAATGTATCGTCGTACATAACGGTGGCATTGGCATCAAATTGTGCAGAGGCGAGATCGGTCTTTGCCAGAATATTGGGGCTGATGGTAAACTGTGGGCTTATCTCGAAATTGTATCCGGCCATCAAATAGTAGTGGCGGGCAAGTCGTACACTGAGATCTTCAAGATAAGCGGCGGGCAAGTGGATGGCTGAAAGGCCCGCATACCACTTGGGATTGTACACATAGGCTCCAAAGGCCGCGTCGATACCGGTTGAGCTCACCCTTTCCTGGGTGAGAACCATATCGCCCTGACCAAAGCCCACACCTTGTGGCAAGCCGTCAGAGGAATAATTCCAGGCTATCCAATCGGGGCGCACCAAGCCGTTCATAATACCCACAGAGGCTCCGAGGCTCAATTTGGTCGCTCCACTCAAGTTGAGATGATAAGCAAAGGAAGCGCGTGCAGCCGTGCGCGAGTAAGGGCCAATCACATCGTGATACACGCTCAAACCGATGCCGGAGTTGATCATGCGCAAGGGGCCATGCACGTTGAGAAGCGCTGTACTGGGAGCACCGTTGAATCCTGACCACTGTTGCCTACCTATTAAAGTGGCACAAATTGCATCAGGGGTACCGGTAAATCCGGGATTAACGCTCAACCTGTCGAACATGAAATGGGTAAATTGCGGTTCTTGCTGGGCATGTACTTGAAGCCACGAGGCCGCAATAAAAACGAGAGCTAGTAAGGGTTTCTTCATCCAATAATTCGGTTTACTTCACAAAAAAACAACCCCTTGGGAGGGGTATTTAGCGCAAAGATTGCGACTAAAATAAGCATTTTCCCATACGGCCAAAAATTTTTGTGATTTCGGGCCGATTCGATTCGCTGCTATACATGGAATCTCAAAGTTCATTTCTCAGCTGAGCTTGCGGTAAGTTTTCCACCATAAATCCGGCACCTCACCAGACGCAGCAATCTCATAATCTGAGTAGTTACAAGGTATCAGGTGGGGTCGAATCACATCGGGATTCTCCCCCACAATGTAGGGTACATTCATCCACCATTTCTCCGTTGTCTTGCTCTTGTAAAAAATTATTTGGTCGCTGCCTTGTGCGAGCTGCACTTTGTACTCATAGAATCCGGGCTTATTCATCAATGGATATTCCTTTACGCGGGCAGATCGACCCTCCAAAGCATACCACATCATCTGGGCTATGAGCAGGGCGGTTTGCCCTTCGCGGTCCTTTTCCGGAAGGTAATTGTAGATGCCGAGGCTGCTGCAAGTGTCGCTAAAACCGGCATAGCGGGTAATCCGGCAGATTTCGTCGCCGCTCAATCCATTGGGCTGCCCGTGACCGGGGGCATCACCACTGCGCACACAAGCCATATCGATGCTCACGATGTCAGCCTGCCTTAGCACGGGCTCAGCACAGCGCACATCCTCACGAAGCCTGCCCAGGCGCAAGGCGTCGAAATACATCTTGTCGAGCAGCGCCACCGTGTCAGAGGCATTGTAGTAGCTCTGAAAACCCAGCAAGGACATATTAAATAGGTATGAGGGCTTGTGAACGATAATTTTGCTCAGGAAATTTTGCTCGGAGAGCTCCTCCCGATATTCGCCCATATCGATCTTGCTGTCGATCACACAAAGATTGATCGGGCTTTCCAGCGCTTCGTATGCGGCATAGTTGGCGTAGGTGAGCTCGTGGCTTCCGCCAATGAGTATGAGCAGAATTTTGCGCAAAGCGAGTGCTCCAACCACGCGCTTGATCGCGGTAAAGGTGTCCTCTGGACTCTGTCCTGAAAGCAAATTGCCAATGTCGGCAAGTCGTGGTGAAGACTGGTGCCTGAAGAGTTTGTAAAATTTTTCGCGAACCGCATCTGCAGGAAGCATACTCCTGTCCGAATCGCTGCCTATGGTGCCCAGTCCGAGGATCACGGCTTCGGCCTGCTCAAGGTCGGGCCAATGCCCGGCCAAGTGCGCATCTATGCTTTCGCTGATCTGCTCAGAATGCTCCGAATCACCATGTGGGGCAAAGTGGCTGGGAATCGGCTCCAAATAGAATGAGAAGTCGTCGGTCCAGCTCATTTTCCGGTTTTGCCACTACTGGTCTTGGAGCCTTTGTTGCTCTTGGACCTCCCACCGCCCTTAGCGGCTGAAGCTTTCGCACTTTTTGCCTTGGCTCCACCTTTGGCAGCACTGGCAGCTTTGCCCTTGCGGGGGGCCGGGCCTTCTTCCACAATCTTCACGCAATCTTCATAGCTGAGCGACTCCACATCTACATCTTTCGGCAAGCGAAAATTCTTTTTGCCTACTTTGAGATAGGGGCCCCATCGGCCTTTGAGGAGCTGCATGTCGGGATCTTCATCAAACTGGCGTATCAGCTTCTCCCGATCGGCTTTGCGCTTGGCTTCTATCACCTCGATGGCCCTGTCAATCTCAATGCTCAAGGGATCATCTCCATCGCTTTCGCGAATGCTGTAGAAGCTGCCTTTGTGCCGCAGGTATGGACCAAATCGACCTACGGCTGCGCTTACATCGGCATCCTCGTACTGTCCTACCTTTCGCGGAAGCTTGAATAGATCCATGGCCTCCTCGAATGTAATGCTCGTGATGCTCTGGTCTTTGCGCAAGCTGGCAAATCTGGGCTTCTCATCGTCGTCCACGCTGCCTATTTGCACCATGGGGCCGTATCGCCCGATGCGGGCTATCACGGGCTTACCGCTTTTTGGGTCAGTGCCGAGTACACGCTCGCCTGTGGCACGCTCACTGTGCTCGAGGGTTTCTTCCACATTGATGTGAAAATCCTTGTAAAAAGTCTTCAGCATCTCCGTCCACTTGAGCATGCCTTCGGCGATTTCATCAAATTTCTTCTCCACCTTGGCGGTAAAGTCATAGCTCAGTATGCGCTCGAAGTGCTCCACAAGGAAGTCATTGACCACGATACCTATATCTGTGGGAAAGAGCTTGGAGCGCTGCACGCCGGTATTTTCCGTAAGGGTGGCCTGCCGAATGCCCTGCTTATCCAGGCTGAGCTCCACGTACTCGCGTGGACTTCCCTCACGGTCTTCCTTTACCACATAGCCGCGCTTCTGCACAGTAGAGATGGTTGGTGCATAAGTGGAAGGCCTTCCAATTCCCAGCTCTTCCAATCGCTTTACCAGGCTCGCTTCGGAATAGCGTGGCGGTGGATTGGAGAAACGCTGCGTGGCCTTGATATCGATACGTGTCACATCCTGCCCTTCCTTCATCGGTGGAAGCATGGCCGAATCCTCTTCGGTCTGATTAGTGACATCTTCATCGTCCTGTCCTTCCATATACACCTTGAGAAATCCATCAAACTTGATCACCTCTCCTTTGGCGAGGAAATGCAGATCGGCAAAAGCTGCGGAAGGCTTCTTGGCAACAATCTTAACCCTTGTGCGCTCCAGCTGGGCCTCGGCCATCTGCGATGCCAGGGTACGTTTGTATATGAGGTCGTAGAGGCGCTGCTCACTGCTGTCCTTGCCAGCAGTGGTCAGGCTCATGTCCACAGGACGTATGGCTTCGTGGGCTTCCTGCGCCCCCTTGCTTTTGGTGCTAAACTTTCGGCTGTGGCTGTATTTCTCCCCGTATCCGGAAATAATTGCTGCCTTAGCCGACTTTATTGCTGTATCAGACAGGTTGAGACTGTCGGTACGCATGTAGGTGATCTTTCCCTCTTCGTAGAGTTTTTGGGCCACCGTCATGGTGCGGGCCACAGAGAAACCCAGCTTGCGGCTGGCCTCCTGCTGCAAGGTCGAAGTTGTGAAGGGTGCTGCCGGCTTCTTGGTGAAGGGCTTTACTTCAAGGTTTTCCACCTCAAATTCGGCATTCTGACAGTCTTCCAAAAAGGCGCGGGCTTCTTCCAACTTGTCAAATCGCTTTGACAATTCGGCCTTAAAACTTTTGCCAGCACTCTCGAAATGGGCCGTAAGCCTGTACCATGTGTCCTGCTCAAAGCTCTGAATATCTCGTTCACGCTCTACAATGAGTCTTACAGTAACCGATTGCACGCGGCCTGCGCTGAGGGAGGGCTTCACCTTTTTCCAGAGAATGGGCGAAATCTCAAAACCTACCAAGCGGTCGAGCACGCGGCGGGCCTGCTGCGCATCCACCAATCGATAGTCTACCTTGCGCGGATTCTCAATGGCTTTGCTGATGGCATCTTTGGTAATCTCGTGAAAGACGATGCGCCTGGTCTCTTTCTTTTTCAGGTCAAGAGCTTCCTCCAAATGCCAGGAAATAGCCTCCCCCTCGCGGTCTTCGTCAGTCGCCAGCCATATCACCTCCGATTTTTTCACCAAATCCTTCAGCTCCTTGATCACCTTTTTCTTGTCAGGCGATACCTCGTATTCCGGCTCAAAATTATTTTCGACATCGACGCCCAAGCCCTTTTTCTTGAGGTCGCGCACGTGGCCATAACTGGATTTCACCAGGTAGTCCTTGCCCAGAAAACCTTCTATGGTTTTGGCCTTTGCCGGTGATTCTACGATAACTAGGTTTTTTGCCATGCCGGATTTCTATGGTTATGCACAAGGATTCAAAGGCACAAATTAAAGCAATGAATTGCAAAAAGCACCACATTGCTCTTGCATCACATGCGCAATAGACTTTTTTCACTCCTCCATTTCGGCAATTTTAAGCCGCATTAAAAGGTGTCAAAATGGCAGTTTTCCATTCAAAAATGAGTACCTTTGCTGGCCCAAAATAAAAGTACAAAAGCAATGAGTTCGAATAAGGTGCTCGACGAGCAGCGGCAGGGAGAGGCTACAATGCTCGATACGATTGAGAAGGGTGCAAAGAAACTCTATCTGGAGAGCTATGGCTGTCAGATGAATTTTTCGGATAGCGAGATCGTCGCTTCCATCCTCTCGGAGCGTGGCTATGCAACCACGCGCAATGCTGAAGAGGCCGATTTGGTATTGCTCAACACCTGTTCGATACGCGACAATGCGGAGCAGAAGGTGCGCAACCGGCTCACGCATTTCAATGCTGCCAAGCGCAAGAAGCCCGATTTGATGATAGGGGTGCTTGGCTGCATGGCCGAGCGACTCAAAAGCAAGCTGCTCGAGGAGGAGAAATTGGTTGACATTGTGGTGGGCCCCGATGCCTACCGCGACTTGCCCGCGCTGATAGAAGAGGTAAGCGATGGCCGCAAAGCGGTAAACGTGCTCCTGAGCAGGGAGGAAACCTATGCCGACATCAGTCCTGTGCGGCTCAATAGCAATGGTGTGACGGCTTTTATTTCCATCATGCGGGGTTGCGATAATATGTGCTCCTTTTGCGTGGTGCCATTCACCCGTGGCCGCGAGCGCAGCCGCGATCCTGAGAGCATAGTGCATGAGGCAAGATACCTGCACCAAGAAGGCTACCGCGAGGTAACCCTGCTTGGGCAAAATGTGGACAGCTACCGCTGGAATGTGAGCAAAAAGGGCGATGTGATTGACCCTGACAAAGAGGTCGTAAACTTTGCCGGACTCCTCGAGAAGGTGGCACAGGTGGCTCCCGACTTGCGCGTGCGCTTCTCCACCTCGCATCCCAAAGACATGACCGATGAGGTGCTCCAAACCATGGCGCGCTACGAGAACATTTGCAAGTACATACACCTTCCCGTGCAAAGTGGCAACACGGATGTGCTCAAGCGAATGAACCGTGGCTACAGCCGGGAGTGGTATCTGCAGCGCATCGATGCCATTCGGCGCTATATGCCCGACTGCGCCATCAGCACCGACGTGATAGCTGGTTTTTGCGGAGAAACGGATGATGAGCACGCCGACACCCTCTCACTTATGGAGGAAGTGCAGTACGAATTCGCCTACATGTTCAAGTATTCCGAGCGCCCAAAAACCCTCGCCGAACGCAAGTACCAAGACGATGTGGCCGAAGAGCTCAAGCAGCGCCGGCTCAGTGAGATCATCGAGCTGCAAAACAAGAGTTCGCTGCGGCGCAATAAAGCCGCTCTGGGCAAAACATTTGAGGTGCTTGTAGAAGGTCTTTCGAAAAAATCGGATGAAAAACTCTACGGCCGAAACAGCCAAAATGCCGTCATGGTCTTTGACCGGGGCGACATCGAAATAGGCAGCTATGTAATGGTAAAAGCGGTGGACTGTACCTCGGCTACCCTTATTGGTGAAGTGATCAGCAAAAAATGACAGTACAACAGGTTAAGCAACGATTTGGCATCATTGGCAATTCTCCTTTGCTCAATCGGGCCATCGATGTGGCCATACAGGTAGCCCCCACAGATATCAGCGTCTTGATTACCGGTGAGAGCGGTACCGGTAAGGAAAACATGCCGCAGATCATCCATCAGCTATCCCAGCGCAAGCACGGCCCATACATCGCTGTCAATTGCGGCGCCATCCCCGAAGGCACCATTGATTCGGAGCTCTTTGGCCACGAGAAGGGGGCTTTTACCGGCGCACATGACAGCCGCAAAGGCTATTTTGAAGTGGCCAATGGCGGTACCATCTTTCTCGATGAGGTCGCCGAACTTCCCCAGCTCACTCAGGTGCGCCTTTTGAGGGTGCTCGAGAGTGGTGAGTTCATCAAAGTCGGCTCTTCCAAAGTGCTCAAAACCAATGTGCGTATCATAGCGGCCACCAATGTAGACATGAACAAGGCCATCAGCGCGGGCAAGTTTCGCGAAGACCTCTTCTACCGTCTCAACTCTGTGCCGATCTACTTGCCACCTCTGCGCGAGCGCAAGGAAGATGTGCACCTGCTGATGCGAAAATTTGCCGTCGATTTTGCTGAAAAGTACCGTATGCCCTCCATACGCCTCGATGAAGAAGCGCAGCTCATCCTCGAAAACTATGCCTGGCCCGGCAACATTCGCCAACTAAAAAATATCACTGAGCAACTCTCGGTGATCGAGGAAGAGCGCAGCATCAGCGCAGATGTGCT
>SLDS01000059.1 GCA_007125175.1 Flavobacteriales bacterium | reverse complement strand
TCAAGACCTGGTCTCGCGCCAGCACCATCACCCCCGACTTCGTTGGGCTTACCATCGCCGTGCACAATGGCAACAAGTTCATTCCGGTCTATGTCACTGAAAACATGGTCGGACACAAACTTGGCGAGTTTTCACCTACGCGCACCTTCCGAGGTCATGCCGGTAACCGCAAAGACAAAAAGAGATAAGAGGCCATCGGCTTACACGCATACAAGTACAGGTAAATCATGGGTAATCGAAAGAAATTAGCAGCACAGGCACGCAAGGAGGAAAAGCAGAAGATTGCTTTCGCCAAATTGAACAATGTGCCCACCTCACCCCGCAAAATGAGGTTGGTAGCCGATGTGATTCGCGGTGAAGAGGTGCTCAAGGCCCTGGCCATCCTCAAGCACATGCCACAGGATGCTGCTAGAAGGCTAGAAAAGCTTTTGCTATCGGCCATCGCCAATTGGCAAGCCAAAAACGAGGACAAAAGCGCCGACGATTCGGAGCTCTTTGTAAAAGAAATTTTTGTTGACAGCGCCCGCATGCTGAAGCGCCTGCGTCCAGCCCCGCAGGGTAGGGCACACCGCATTCGCAAGCGCTCCAACCACGTTACAATCATCTTAGACAGCGCCAAATAATTATGGGACAAAAGACCAATCCAATCGGCAACAGGCTGGGCTTCATCCGCGGATGGGACTCCAATTGGTTCGGCGGCAATGATTACGCCGACAAAATTGTAGAAGACGATAAGATCCGCCAGTACTTGAAAGTACGTTTGGCAAAAGCAAGCGTCTCTACCATCATCATTGAGCGCACCCTGAAGCTGGTTACTGTTACCATCAAGACAGCGCGCCCTGGCATCATCATTGGCCGTCAGGGATCTGAGGTGGATAAGCTCAAGGAAGAGCTCAAAAAGCTCACCAATAAGGATGTGCAGATCAACATTTTTGAGATCAAGCGTCCGGAGCTCGATGCACGGCTGGTAGCCGATAGCATCGCCCGCCAGATCGAAGGACGTATTTCCTTTCGCCGTGCGGTAAAAATGGCCATTGCCTCTACCATGCGTATGGGAGCGGAGGGAATTAAGGTGACCGTAGCTGGTCGATTGAACAATGCCGAAATGGCCCGAACAGAATCTTACAAGGAAGGCCGGACACCTCTGCACACCTTCCGCGCAGATATCGATTACGCCCTCTCTGAAGCCCACACCAAAATGGGTCGAATCGGGGTGAAAGTATGGATTTGCAAAGGTGAGGTATACGGTAAGCGCGACCTGTCGCCGATTATCGAAACCGGCAAGACACAGGCAGCCCGCAAGAAGGGAGTGCCACGCAAACCACGGGCAGCTGCACGCGGAAGCCGCAGATAAGTAAAATAATGACAATAAGCAAGAGCAATGCTACAGCCTAAGAAAACAAAGCACAGAAAGACGATGAAGGGTCGCATGAAGGGAAATGCTTCCCGCGGCACCACCATCGCTTTCGGTTCCTTCGCCATCAAGACCATGGATGAGGCTTTCATCACCTCCCGCCAGATTGAGGCAGCTCGTATCGCAGTAACGCGCTACATGAAGCGTGAAGGAAAAGTGTGGATCCGCATCTTCCCGGACAAGCCCATGACATCGAAGCCTGCTGAGGTTCGTATGGGTAAAGGTAAGGGTGCCCCAAGCCACTGGGTAGCTCCGGTACGCCCCGGACGCATACTTTTTGAAGCCGATGGTGTACCTCTCGATATCGCCCAGGAAGCACTGCGACTGGCCGCTCAGAAGCTGCCTGTGAGAACCAAATTTGTCGTAAGAAGGGATTACGTAGCTTAATGTACAGTGCCATGAAAGCCAAAGAAATTGCAGACCTCACAAAGGAGGAAGTAGCCGAAAAGCTGGAAATCGAACAAGAGAATTATGCCAAGCTCAGGATGAACCATGAGGTGGCACCTCTTGAGAATCCGGTGCAGCTGAAGTACAAGCGAAAGTTTATCGCCCGGCTCAAAACAGATTTGCGCAAGCGCCAACTTGCAGAACAGACCAAATAATTACGTGCACATCATGTCACAAGTAGAAAGAAATCTCAGAAAGCAGCGTGTCGGCGTCGTGTCAAGCAACAAGATGACCAAGTCGATCACCGTGGTGGTAGAGCGAAAGGTGAAACACCCCCTCTATGGCAAGTTCATCAAGAGCACCACTAAGTTCGTAGCACACGACGAAAACAACGACTGCAACATCGGTGATACCGTGCGCATCATGGAAACACGAAAGCTGAGCAAGCGCAAAAACTGGCGCCTTGTTGAAATACTCGAAAGAGCCAAATAAGATAAGTCAATGATACAGCAGGAAAGCAGGCTGAAAGTAGCCGATAACAGTGGAGCCAAAGAAGTGCTATGCATTCGGGTGCTCGGCGGTACCCGCAGAAGGTATGCTTCGATCGGCGATAAAATTGTCGTTTCGGTGAAGGCGGCTATGCCTTCCGGAAACATCAAAAAGGGTGTGGTATCCAAAGCTGTGGTGGTGAGAACCCGCAAGGAAGTGCGCCGCCCCGATGGAAGCTACATCCGCTTCGACGACAACGCTGTGGTATTGCTCAACAATGCCGGAGAGATGCGTGGAACCAGGATCTTTGGTCCTGTAGCACGTGAGCTTCGCGATAAGCAGTTCATGAAAATTGTTTCACTCGCTCCAGAGGTGCTTTAAAAAGAATTAAGCGATGAAAATACACATCCGAAAAGACGATACCGTACAAGTGATGAGCGGAGAGCACAAAGGCCAAACAGGCCGGGTGATCGCCGTGGATCGCGAGAAATACCGCGCCGTAGTGGAGGGTATTAATCTGGTGTCGAAACACACTAAGCCAAATGCCGGTAACCCGCAAGGTGGCATTATCCAGAAGGAAGCTCCGATTCATATCAGCAACCTACTACTGGTAAATGTAAAAACTGGTAAGGGCGAGAGAGTAGGCCGCAAGACAGGTGCCGAAGGCAAGTCTGTGCGGTATTTCAAAAAATCAGGTGAAGAAGTTTGATCATGTACACGCCAAGATTAAAAACCAAATACAGGGAAGAAGTGATGCCCAGCCTCTCGAAAGAGTTTGGCTATAAGTCGTCCATGGAGATTCCCCGCATTGAGAAGATCTGTATCAACCAAGGTCTCGGAGATGCAGTAGCCGATAAGAAGCTCATCGACTCCGCTGTGGAGGAGGTAACAGCCATTGCTGGTCAGCGAGCGGTTCCCACCTACTCGCGCAAGGATATCTCAAACTTCAAGCTCCGAAAGGGTATGCCCATTGGAGTGCGTGTAACCATCCGCGGAGACAAGATGTACGAATTCCTCGATCGCCTCATTTCAGTTGCCCTGCCACGTACCCGCGACTTCCGTGGTGTGAAGGCCAGTGGCTTCGATGGACGTGGTAATTTTACCATGGGCGTGAAGGAGCAGATCATCTTCCCCGAGATCGACATAGAGAAAGTTAACAACATCAATGGTATGGATATCACCTTTGTGACCAATGCCGACAGCGACGAAGAAGCCAAGGCATTGCTGGGAGCATTCGGATTTCCATTCACCAAGAAATAACACAGTACAATGGCCAAAGAATCAATGAAAGCCCGTGAGCGTAAGCGCCAGAAAATGGTAGATCATTACGCCGCAAAGCGCGAAGAGCTGAAAAAAGCGGGCGACTGGGATGCACTGCAAAAGCTTCCTAAGAACTCGAGCAAAGTGCGCCTGCACAACCGATGCCTCCTCACTGGAAGGCCGCGTGGCTATATGCGTCAATTTGGAATCTCAAGGGTACTCTTCCGAGAAATGGCCCTTGACGGAAAGATTCCGGGTGTGAAAAAAGCAAGTTGGTAATTCATTTTCAATAGAGAGAACCATGTATTCTGATCCTATTTCCGACTACCTCACCCGACTGCGCAATGCCATCATGGCCCGCAAAAAAGTGGTGCAAGTGCCTGCCTCAAATATGAAAAAGGACATTACCAAAATCCTTATGGACAAAGGTTATATCCTGAATTATAAATTCGAGGAGGACGGTGTGCAAGGCAGCATCAAAATTGCGCTGAAGTACCACCCTGTTACCAAGATGCCGGCCATTAAGAAGCTCGAGAGGGCTTCTCGTCCCGGATTGCGCTATTACCGTGGCGCCAAAGAATTGCCAAGAGTACTCAACGGTCTCGGGGTATCTATCGTGTCTACATCCAAAGGTGTGATGACCGACAAAGAAGCCCGTGCCAACAATGTTGGTGGTGAAGTGCTCTGCTACGTTTATTAAGAAGTACAAAGAAGAAAAGCATGTCACGAATAGGAAAAGCGCCCATAAGCCTGCCCGATGGAGTAAGTATCGAGGTGAAGGATACCACGGTGACCGTGAAGGGTCCTAAGGGCGAACTTCACCAGGAAATCGATGCCGCTCTCTCCTGCAAAGTAGAGGACGGTGTGATAACTGTGGAGCGCAGCAACGAACAGAAGCAAACGCGAGCCTTGCATGGCCTCTATCGCTCTTTGATCAATAACATGGTCGAGGGAGTGAGCAAAGGTTTCGTAATCCGCCAGGAACTGGTGGGTGTAGGGTACCGAGCGAAATCTACTGGTCAACAGCTCGAGCTGGCCCTTGGCTTCTCACACCCCATCGTTATGGAGCTTCCACCTGAGGTGAAGGTGAGCACCGAGGCGGTAAAGGGACAAAGCCCTGCCATCATTCTTGAATCTCACGACAAACAACTCATTGGCCAGGTAGCCGCTAAAATCCGCTCCTTCAGGAAGCCGGAGCCATACAAAGGCAAGGGTATCCGATTTGCAGGTGAGCAAATCAGAAGAAAAGCAGGTAAAGCCGCCGGTAAATAATTGTGAACAATGGCACAGACTGAAAAAAAACTCGAAAGACGCCGACGCATTAAGAAGAGTATCCGCAAGAATATTGTGGGTACTGCTGAAAGGCCAAGGCTCTCCGTATACCGCAGCAATAAGCAGATATACGCCCAGATTGTGGATGACCTTGCCGGCAAAACCCTCGTGGCCAGCGGCAGCTTGAAAAATGCCGATGCCCAAAAGGTGGCCAAGATCGAGCAGGCCAAATTGGTTGGCGCAGATATCGCACAAAAAGCCAAGGATGCCGGCATCACCGAAGTGGTATTTGACCGCAATGGCTACCTCTACCATGGTAGGGTGAAATCTTTTGCAGAATCAGCTCGCGAAGGCGGACTAAAATTTTAAGCACTCATGTCTACAGCAAACATAAAACGCGTTAAATCAAGCGAGATCGAGCTGAAAGATAAGCTCGTGGCCATCAACAGGGTTACCAAGGTGACCAAAGGTGGTCGTACCTTCAGCTTCTCGGCCATCGTAGTAGTGGGCAATGAAAATGGTGTAGTAGGTCATGGTCTTGGTAAAGCCAAGGAAGTAACCTCTGCAATCGCCAAGGGCATCGACGACGCCAAGAAGAACCTGATCAAGGTACCCATTGTCAATGGTACAGTGCCTCACAGCCAATACGGCAAGTATGCCGGGGCCAAGATCCTCCTGAAACCCGCTTCAAGCGGTACCGGAGTAATCGCCGGTGGTGCCATGCGCGCTGTTCTTGAGAGTGTTGGTGTAACCGATGTATTGGCAAAGTCACAAGGTTCATCCAATCCACACAATGTGGTGAAGGCTACCTTGGACGCCCTCACTCAAATGCGCGATGCCCGTTCGGTATCTCAGCAAAGGGGTATCCCGATGCAACGTGTATTTAATGGTTAATGCAAAAAAAGAAAGCAATGGCTGATAAGATAATCGTGACCCAGGTGAGAAGCGCCATCAACAAGCCCAAAGATCAGAAGGATACTTTGGTAGCACTGGGGTGCAAGAAGCTCAACCGTCCTGTAGAGAAGACCGCTTCCCCGCAGGTACTGGGAATGATCCACAAAGTGAAGCACTTGGTGAAGGTCGAAAAAGCCTGAGGTCTAACTGAATAAACGAATTGAACGATGGATCTAAGTAATCTGAAGCCTGCCAAAGGCTCGACAAAAACCAAGAAGCGACTCGGAAGAGGCGAAGGCTCAGGCTTTGGTGATACCGCAGGCCGCGGCCACAAAGGCGCCAAATCTCGTAGCGGTTACAAAACCAAGCGGGGATTCGAAGGTGGTCAAATGCCCCTGCAGCGTCGGGTGCCTAAGTTTGGCTTTACCAGTCCCAACCGCGTAGAGTACAAAGGCATAAACCTGGACATACTGCAGCGATTGAGCGAAGAGAAGAAGATCGAAAGCTTTGACTTGGAAGTGTTTGCAAGCAATGGATTGTGCGCCAAGAAAGACAAAGTGAAAATACTCGGAAGAGGTGAGCTTAGCGCCAAAGTGAAAGTCAGTGCGCATGCCTTCTCGAAGACGGCAAAAGAAGCCATTGAGAAAGCCGGAGGAGAGGCTGCCGAAATTTAATTGAAACCTGACCCTAGCTGAGAATGAAGAATTTCATACAGACCATAAAGAATATCTGGAGCATCAAAGAGCTCAGGGATCGCATATTGTTCACCCTGGGCCTTTTGCTGGTATTTCGTATCGGCTCGTACATTGTACTTCCCGGGATTGACTCCAAGGCTTTGGCAATAGCCAATGAAGAGGGCGGGGGATTGGCCGGTCTGCTCGACCTTTTTACAGGTGGTGCTTTCAATCGGGCTTCAATATTCAGCTTGGGTATCATGCCTTACATCTCTGCATCGATTATCATGCAGCTGATGGGAGTGGCAGTGCCCGCCATCCAAAAGATGCAAAAAGAGGGTGAGAGCGGTCGTAAGAAGATCAATCAATACACGCGCTTCCTCACCATTGTGATCACAGGATTTCAGGCTCCTGGATACATCGCTGCTTCCGTGCCGCCTGAGGCCCGAATGGACGATTCAGTGTTCTGGTGGACTACCACCATCATCATACTCACCACAGGAACCCTTTTTGTAATGTGGCTCGGAGAGCGTATCACCGATCGCGGTGTGGGCAATGGAATCTCCCTCCTCATTATGATCGGTATTATTGCAGGTCTCCCCGGGGCCTTCTTCCAGGAGATACTGGCGGCTACCGGTCCTGAAGGTAATGGCCCTGTAATTCTCCTTATTGAGATGGTGGCATTGCTTGTCGTGATCGGTGTCACGGTGGCTTTGGTGCAAGCCGTGCGTCGTGTGCCCATCCAATTTGCCAAAAGGCAAGTAGCAGGAAAGGAGTACAGCCAAGGCGCTCGCCAGTACATCCCACTCAAGGTAAATAGCGCGGGCGTAATGCCGATCATCTTTGCTCAGGCCATCATGTTTGTGCCGCTATACGTGGCGCAATACTCAGGTGCCGAATCGGGTTTTATCCTCGAATTGGCCAATTTTGAAGGCCTTTGGTACAATTTGATCTTTTTCATTCTGGTAATCGCCTTCACCTATTTCTATACAGCCATCACGGTAAATCCGAACCAAATGGCCGATGACTTGAAGCGCAATGGAGGATACATCCCCGGTGTAAAACCCGGTCGATCCACAGCCGAGTTTCTGGATACAGTGCTTTCGCGAATCACATTGCCTGGATCTATTTTCCTCGGATTGATCGCCATCTTGCCAGTTTTTGCCATGCAGGCAGGAGTGAAGCAAGCATTCTCCATTTACTTCGGAGGTACTTCCCTGCTCATTATGGTGGGTGTGGTACTAGATACCTTGCAACAAATTGAAAGCTACCTGCTGATGCGCCACTACGATGGATTGATGAAGACAGGTAAGCTCGCCGGCAGAGCATCAACATTTGGTATGGCCGGATAAAGCGAAACGAACAAACAAGAACAAAACAAAACACAGAAAGCAACAGGAAGATATGGCCAAACAAGCCTCGATAGAACAAGATGGCGTGATCGTCGAAGCCCTGAGCAATGCTATGTTCAAGGTAGAGCTCGAAAATGGCCACGTCATTATAGCCCACATCTCCGGCAAGATGCGCATGCATTACATCAAAATACTACCCGGTGATAAGGTGAAAGTCGAAATGTCTCCCTACGATCTTTCTAAAGGTAGAATTACCTTCAGGTACAAATAACACGGTTTATGAAAACACGATCCAGCATCAAAAAGCGTTCAGCGGAGTGCAAAATTGTGCGCCGCAAAGGAAGGCTGTACGTAATCAACAAAAAGAACCCGAAGTTCAAGCAACGTCAAGGTTAAGAAAAGCAACCCATTATGGCCAGGATAGCAGGTATTGACTTACCAAAAAACAAAAGGGGCGTAATC
This sequence comes from Flavobacteriales bacterium, assembly GCA_007125175.1. Lineage (GTDB taxonomy): Bacteria > Bacteroidota > Bacteroidia > Flavobacteriales_D > Cryomorphaceae > T3Sed10-241. The sequence goes on along the minus strand of SLDS01000059.1, from coordinate 14,991 downwards.
GGCCTCACCTATATTTTCGGCATTGGCCCTTCTCGCGCCAGCGAGATCCTCGCCAAAGCTGGAGTGGATGAGAATGTGAAAGTGCAGGATTGGGATGATGACCAACTCGCGAAAATCCGCACCTACCTCAATGAAACCTTCAAGGTAGAAGGTGCATTGCGCTCAGAAATCCAAACCAACATCAAGCGATTGATGGATATCGGTTGCTACCGTGGTGTGCGCCACCGTACAGGATTGCCCCTCCGCGGGCAGCGCACCAAGAACAACTCCCGCACCCGAAAAGGTAAGCGTAAGACGGTTGCCAACAAGAAGAAAGTTACCAAATAAGCGCAAGCACAAAGAAACTGTACTATGGCTAAATCAAATGCAAAGAAGAAGCGCGTCGTTAAAGTGGATGCTGTTGGAGAAGCACATATCAAAGCTTCTTTCAACAATATTATCATCTCGCTTACCAACGCTTCAGGTCAGGTGATAAGCTGGTCAACCGCCGGAAAGCAAGGCTTTCGCGGTTCCAAAAAGAACACCCCCTACGCGGCTCAGGTAGCTGCCGAAGATTGTGCCAAAACGGCCTATGAGGCTGGCTTGCGCAAGGTGAAGGTATACGTAAAGGGTCCCGGATCCGGAAGAGAATCGGCCATTCGCTCGATTCACAATGCCGGCATCGAAGTGACCGAGATCATCGATATCACACCCATCCCACACAACGGTTGTCGTCCACCCAAAAGGCGTCGAGTTTAACCCACCAATTTGACTCATCGCCCATGGCAAGCATCATGGGCATATTTACACAAATACACTATGGCACGATACAGAGGCCCGAAATCCAAAATTGCACGACGGTTCAGAGAGCCGATATTTGGCGAGGACAAAGCGCTCGAAAGGAAGAGCTATCCTCCCGGAATGCACGGCCCAAACAAGCGCAGAGGCAAGCAATCCGAATATGCAGTGCAGCTCGCTGAAAAGCAGAAAGCAAAATATACCTACGGCATCCTGGAACGTCAGTTTGCCAAGATGTTCGACCGCGCTTCACGCAAAATGGGTATCACAGGTGAAATCTTGCTGCAGCTCTGCGAGGCGAGATTGGACAATGTGGTGTACCGCATGGGAGTGGCGCCCACAAGAAGGGCCGCTCGCCAATTGGTCACCCACCGGCACATCACGGTAAATGGTGAGATTGTAAACATTCCTTCTTACTCGCTGCGCCCCGGTGACAAAATCGCGGTGCGCGAGCGCTCGAAGTCGCTCGAAGTAGTGAGCAACTCATTGGCAGGTTCCAGTCTCAAGAAACTGGACTGGATAGAATTCGATCGCAACTCACTCAGCGGTACGTATATCCAGAACCCTACCCGAGAGCAAATCCCCGAAAACATCAAAGAGCAACTCATCGTCGAGCTCTATTCAAAATAATCTAAACCCTCACAGGAAAATGGCCATTCTAGATTTTCAAAAGCCGGACAAAGTAATTATGCTGGAGTCCGACAGCAATCAGGGCAAATTCGAATTTCGTCCTCTGGAGCCAGGCTATGGCATCACCATTGGCAATGCCCTGCGCCGTATCCTGCTGTCTTCTCTCGAAGGCTTCGCAATCACTTCGGTAAAGATTGAGGGTGTCGATCACGAGTTCTCGACCATCGAAGGAGTCGTTCAGGATGTTACTGAAATCGTTCTCAACCTCAAGCAGGTTCGCTTCAAGCGCCAAATAGACAGCGCTGATGGTGAAAAAGTAACTGTATCCATCCGCAATTCCACCCAGTTTACAGCCGGTGATATCGGTAAGTTTACCTCCGCTTTTCAGGTGCTCAACCCCGACCTGCTCATCTGCGAGATGGACAAGTCTGTGAAGCTCGAAATTGAACTTCAGATAGGTCGTGGCCGCGGCTACCGCCCCTCAGAAGAAAACAAGGTATCCAATGCTCCTCTGGGAACAATCTTCGTGGATTCCATCTTTACCCCCATTCGCAAGGTGAATTACACCATCGAAAATTTCCGTGTAGAGCAGAAGACCGACTTCGAGAAGCTGGTGATGGATGTGCACACCGATGGCTCCGTTACACCAAAGGATGCCCTGCAGGAGTCAGCCAAGATTCTGATCCATCACTTCATGCTTTTCTCTGACGAGAGGATTACCCTCGACCACGAGGAGAAAGAGGAGACGGAAGAGTTTGATGAGACTTCACTGCACATGCGCCAGCTCCTAAAGACCAAGTTGGTTGATATGGATCTTTCCGTTCGTGCGCTCAACTGCCTCAAGGCCGCCGACATTGATACCCTGGGCGATTTGGTCGCATACAACAAAAACGACTTGCTCAAATTCCGAAATTTCGGTAAGAAATCACTCACGGAATTGGAAGACCTCATTGAGTCCAAAGGCTTGAACTTCGGAATGAATGTGGCTAAGTACAAATTGGACAAAGAATAATAAAGCACAAAGGGACGCGCTTCGATGTCCCAATGTTTTAATCGCACACTGTCATGAGACATAGAAATAAAGGGAATGCACTGAGCAGAACAGCTAGCCACAGAAAGGCCATGCTGTCAAACATGGCTTGTTCCCTGATTGAACACAAGCGCATCACCACAACTGTGGCCAAGGCCAAGGCGCTCAAAGTGTATGTGGAGCCATTGATCACCCGCTCCAAAACGGATTCTACTCACTCGAGAAGAATGGTTTTCAGTAACCTGAAAAGCAAAGATGCGGTGAGCACCCTATTCAGGGAGGTCGCACCAAAAGTTGCCGACAGACCCGGAGGCTACACCCGCATCATTCGCCTCGGCAATCGTTTGGGTGATGCCGCTGAAATGTGTATGATAGAATTGGTTGATTTCAATGAAATCATGCTTCAGGAGAGCAAGAGCAAAACCCGCCGCAGCCGCAGGGGTGGCAAGAAGAAATCTGGCGAAAGTCAGGGGCCTGCTGCAAGTGCCACAAGCACCTCCGATAGCCAGAGTCCCGCTGCCGAAGCTACTACAGCCACTTCCGCTACCAGCGCAGCCACTGTAGAGCCTGAAGCCGCTACGACCCCTGAGGCAGCTGTGGCTGAGGCAAGTCCTGCTGCACCACCTACTGAAAGTAAGGATGAGGCTGCTGACGAAAAGGCTCCTGAAGCGGCCGCTCCCAAAAAAGAAGCTGCTGAGGAAAAACCTGCAGAAGAGCCCAAAGCTCCCAAGGCGCCCGAGGCTTCAGCCGATGCTGATGATGCCGGAGCTGACGAGAAGAAAGATGAGGATGAGAAGGACAAAGGAGCTTCCTAATTGTTCAAAAAAATCACCTGAAGAGGGATGTGACCATTGGTCATATCCCTCTTTTTTTATCTCTTTGTAATATGCATAGTCAAAGAGAAAAAGCAGATGCAGTAATCCTGCTCGAGGATGGCACCCACTTTTACGGAAAGTCGGCGGGTGCCATAGGTACAAGTAGTGGCGAAATCGCATTCAATACAGGCATGACCGGGTATCAAGAGATCTTCACCGATCCCAGTTATTACGGTCAAATTCTTGTCATGGCCACTTCCCACATTGGCAATTACGGTGTGCATGACGATGAGATCGAATCGGAAAGTGTGAAGATCAAGGCACTTGTGTGCAAAAAGTTTGCTGAGCACCACAGCCGTCCCGGAGCTAGTGCATCCCTTCAGCATTACCTGGAGCGCGATGGGGTGGTAGCCATTTGCGATGTGGATACGCGTGCACTTATTCGCCATATCCGCGACAAAGGGGCCATGAATGCTATCATTTCTTCTGAAACGACTGATTTAGAAAAACTCAAGCCACTGCTCGAGGCTACTCCATCCATGGAAGGGCTCGAGCTATCGAGCAAGGTGAGCTGTCGGGAGGCCTATGAGCTCGGTGATGCTTCCGCAAAATTCCGTGTGGCAGTGCTGGATCTTGGAGTAAAAAAGAACATCCTGAGGTGCCTGCTCGAAAGGGGCTGCCACTTGAGAGTATTCCCCATGCATGCTTCAGTGGAGGAAATGGAAGCGTGGAATCCGGATGGGTACATGCTGAGCAATGGACCCGGCGATCCCGGTGCCATGGCCGATACGGTGGAGAAGGTCCGAGACATCGTCGCCATCGGAAAACCCGTCTTTGGGATTTGCCTCGGTCACCAAATTTTGGCGCTCAGCCAGGGCTTGCGCACCGAAAAAATGTTCAATGGCCATCGCGGCATCAATCATCCCATTCTGAACCTTGAAACCGGAAAAGGTGAAATCACTTCTCAGAATCATGGTTTTGTGGTAACACGTGAGGAATTGGAGAAGCATCCCGAACTGGAGCTCACACACGAGCACCTGAATGACCATACTGTGGCTGGCATGCGTCATAAATCTGCTCCCGTTTTCAGCGTGCAATACCACCCTGAATCCTCTCCAGGGCCCCACGATTCCCGATATCTTTTCGATGCCTTTTTGTTGAAGATGGAAGGGGTATCGCAAATGGTGTAATCTTCTCACCAAAGTTTGCTTTGCTTTTGCAGACCTAAGCTTTCGCCAAATTGGCTGAGCTCGCCGTGTCCTTTGACGTGCAGACCTGCAATTGAGCACCCACGCACTTGAAGCTTTGGAGCTCATTCTCGCTTCTCTCCGTTGGAATGCTAAATTAGACTTCTGAGGTAGGGAATCTCGTACCTTGCTTGTATCTTGCATGATTCCACGACCCATTCTCCCGAAATTATAGCAATCCTATGAGGCCCAGTACTGATCTTTTTGATCTTGTTCAAACACTGACCAAAAGTGAAAAGAGATTTTTCAAATTGAGTTCCTCCCTGCAACAGGGCGAGAAGAACTATTTGAAAATTTTTGATGTGATTGAGAAGCAAGATGAGTATGATGAGGAAGAGATCAAAGAGACATTTTCCAATGAGAACTTCATCAAGCACCTGCCTTCCGAGAAGAACCACCTCTACCGACTTTTGCTGAAAAGCTTAAGGGCCTATCACAGCGACAATACGGTGAGCAGCATGCTAAAGGAGGAACTCAAGAACATCGAAATCCTTTACCGCAAGGCCTTGTATCGAGAGTGCAATAAGTTTCTCGAGAAGGCCAAACGCATGGCCATAGACCATGAAAAATTCTACTACCTCTTCGAATTGCTCAACTGGGAGAAGATTTTGCTCGAGGAGGCTTATGAATCAGGTGAGTTCAGCAAAGACATCGACAGCTTAATCGCCGAAGAGCAGGAGGTAATAGAGAAGCTTCGCAATCTGGCAGCTTATCACATCCTCTACTCCAAGATCAACTACGTATTTCGCAGTGGCGGATATGTGCGCAGCGAGGCCGATAAGGCGCTGGTAGAAGAGATTTCCCACCACCCATTGATTATTGGGAAAAACACGGCCCTTAGCTTCCGAGCGGCCACCATCTGCTACTATATTCAGGGTTTTTGCGCTACTGCAAAAGTGGATAAGCAAACAGCCCTTGTCAAATTTGAGCGCGTTAAGGACATCCTCGATGCCAACCCAAAGATTCGCAAGGACCTGCCGAAGCGCTACATGCGTACACTGAGCAATATGCTTACCCTCTTTCTCGATCTTGGCCGCCTTGAAGAAGCCGAGACCATGATCAAAACCATGAGGGACATGCAAAAGGAGGATAACTTTGATACAGATGATGTCGACAACATGGTATTCCGCACCACCAATCTGGCAGAGATTCGGATTCTGGAACAGAAAGGGGAGTATGAGGAGGCACTCAAAGTGGTCGATAAGATCATCGAAATCATGGAAAACTCGAGCGCCAGGATACTCAAGGAGCATGAGTTGTTTTTCCTCAATAGCATTGCTTCGGTTTACTTCGGAGCTGGACGTCACAAGGAGTCACTGCAATGGCTCAACCGGGTGCTCAATGACAATGAGAGCAGTCTCCGACAGGACATCTACAGCTACGCACGCCTGTTCAATTTGGTGGTGCATTATGAGCTTCAAAACCACGATTTGCTCAAGTATGTGATCAAGTCCACATTCAGGTACCTGAGCAGGCGCAAGCGCGATCATGACCTTGAAGTGACCATCCTCACCCATATGAAAAGGCTGGCTGCAAATCGCGGGGATTATTTGCAGGAGCGCGTGATCTTTCAGGAATTCAAGGAGGCCCTAAATGACTGCCTGCAGGACGAGTCCAATCGCATCATCCTTTCGCATTTCAATTACCCCGCATGGATCGAGTCAAAGCTCAGGAATCTCCCTTTTGCGGATACGGTAAAGGAGATGCACATGAATTCAGTGGTGGAGGCCGAGGAGTCTTGATCTCAATGTATACGCATGGCAGGATCTCCTGTGATAAGACGAATATGCTATGGTATAAGCTGTCTCGCCTCTGTCCAAGGCGAGAGAAATCAGTCTCGAGAATCAGCTCTGACCCTTGCTCAGCACGATAAATTCAGTTCTGCGGTTCTGTTGGTGCAATTCTTCGCTGCAGTCCACGCCGGTGGTGCAGTGGTTCACGGGCTGTGATTTCCCGAATCCTTTGCTCTTCAAACGCTCCCTTGCGATACCTTTTGAGATCAGGTAATTGACCACACTGGCCGCACGGCGATTGGAGAGTGCCATATTGTATTCTTTCGTACCCCGCGAGTCGCAGTGCGATTGGATTTCGATGGAGATATCCGGATTGTCTTTCAGCATGCGCGCCAGTTTATTGAGCATGGGCTCGGCATCCTTGCGGATTCTGGCATCATCAAAATCGTAGAACACTTCGCCGATGTCATAGGTCTTTGCAGCGGTTTCAGAACCATCTTCCGGTTTGCCACTTCCCGTACCAGGTGTGCTCTCGACGATCTCATCGATTTCGAAATTGAAATTGATCTTTTTCTGCACTGATTTCGGTCCGGTTTCAAAGTCTTCTGATAGGCTGAAATAGCCATCTTTTTGACCTTTAACCGTATATTTTTTGTTCGGCAGCAAGTTGAATTTATACTTGCCATCCTCACCTGTGCGGATTCGCGCTGTGTCTCCATCCGTGTGATTGATCAGGGTGATGAGCACATCGTCGATGGGTAGCTGATCTGCCTTGAGCGATGCAACACCTTCCATGATGAATATGGGCGGCATGCGCACGAAGCTGTAAATCATGTCTCCACCTGAGCGGTTGGAGGATACGTAGCCTGTGGTATCATCATCGTTGAAAATGATGGCAAAATCATCCATACTGGTGTTGAGGGGGTATGCCAGGTTCATAGGCTTGCTCCATACATCCCCGGTTTGCTCAGTGACAAATACATCTAGCCCACCAAGGGTAATATGCCCCTCGCTTGAGAAGTACAATTTTCCGTTCTTGGCGATGTAGGGAAATACCTCATTTGCGGGAGTATTGACCGTGGCACCCAGATTTACAGGCTCCGACCAGGTATCGCCATTGTAGGTAGACTTGTAAATATCAGACCCACCGAAGCCACCGGGCATATTGCTGGAGAAATACAAGGTTCGGCCGTCTTCACTCAGGCTGGGGTGTCCTACACTGTAGTTCGGATTGTTGAAGGGCAGTTCTTTGGGTTTACTCCATTTGCCATCTTCACTCTTTTCACTGTAGAACAGGTAGAACTGATTCTCACGCTCTTCATTGACCAGTTGCCTTCTCTCGTTGCGCATGGCGCTGCGGGTGTAGATGATCATGTCCTCCTCCTTATTGAAGGTGGCAGGGCCATCGTGAAAGCGCCCATTGAGTTCATCATTGAAAGCTGTGGGAACACCCCAGTAGCCGTCTCCATCCTTCTCCAGATAGTACATATTCAGGTATGAATATCCCGTCCATGGATTGGTCGATGCGGCACTTGTGATCTCCGTCTCAGCGGGAAATACGATGCCATTATTGTAGTGTGCCGGAGCAAACATCGAAACCAGAAAGTCCAATGGAAGCGGCTTGAGCTCATATGCAGTAGTATCTTCAAGCAGGGCATCTGCTTTTCGTGTAGACTCCAAGAGGTCTTTTGCCAGTTGATCGTCGGGATGCTTGGCGAGATACTCATTGAGATAAGTGCTCGCTTCATCGTATTTTCCATTCTTCATGAGCACCTGGGCATAGCGCAACATGTGCACACCTTGAATGCCTTCTTCTGAATCAGCCACCTCACGGTAATACTGCTCAGCCTCTTCATTGTTGTTTACATTTCGGTGCGCATTCGCCAGTTTGAGCTTGATCTCATTGTTCTCAGGCCTTTTTTGTACTGCCTTTTCGTAATTCTTGATCGCTTTGCTATAGCTTAAATTGTCGTACATCTTGTTGCCTGTCTTGATGCGCGCATTGGTACAGGACGCCAGTGCAGCGATGAGAACCAAAACCAGAAGTCGTAGAGGGGAGTTGGACAGTGTCATGGTGAAGCTTCGATTAGAAATAACGTGGTGAAAGGGTTTTAACGGCATCCTTGCCAAATCGGTAACTGAGCATAACCTCATGTGATCCAAAACTGTATTGATTCAATCTTGAGGTGGTAATATCGTAGGAGTAACCGGCTCTGAAATCCTGCAAAAAGTTGACTTCCACAATTGCTACCACGGCATCTCCGGTTCGATAGGACACCCCAAACCAGAACGTATTTTTCACAAGTAAGTTGCAGTTGATGTCGGCTTGTAGCGGGGCACCATCGAGATAGCGAATCAAGAATGAAGGCTTCAATGCAAAGTCCTCATTGATTTCGTACACATATCCTGCCGTTAGGTAGGTGTGCGGTTGGAAATAGCGATCGCTCACATCGTTGATATTGAATCGCACATTGTTGTCGGCGGCAAATATAGTCGGGACACTCAGACCGGCATACCATTTACGGGAGTAAAAATAAACACCCGCACCAAACTTGGGAACAAACTCATTGCCAATATCCTGACTGAATACCGGGTCGCCGTTGTCAAATACATTGGTCTCGCTGAGGTTGGCCGAATAGTCGGAAAAGCCCGCCCTAATACCGAAGCTTACCTTGGTCTGCCCAGCATCATCGAGAAAGAGGTGGTAGCTCCAATTGGCAAAGACCTCCGTCTGCCTGGTATCTCCAAGCCGGTCATTGATCACAGTGAGGCCCAGTCCCATCTGCTCATTGGATATGGGCCCCTCGATACCGAAGGTTTGTGTGCGTGGAGCCCCTTCGAAGCCCACCCATTGGCTGCGGTGCAGGGCTGTAGCTTCCGCAAATTTGTGGGTGCCCGCATATGCCGGATTGATGAAAAGGTTGTTGAACATGTACTGGCTCTGCAATATCTCCTGCTGGGCTGTGGCAATCAGCCCCGAGAGAAGCATCAACGAAATGAGTATTATTCTTTTCATGGTACGATCCATTGATTGTCTTTATTATCTTCTCAATTCCAGGTAGCCGCGCAAGGCATCCCTCCCTTCCAGTTCTACGATCACGAAATAAGTGCCTTCTGGCAGATGACCTCCACTGTTGTTGGTGCCCATCCATGGGCTGCTGTTGCTGTAGTTGGCTTCCTCGTATAGCAAGCTGCCCCAGCGGTTGTACACCAAGAGCTTGTTTGAACTGAAATCCTCAAGCCCACGAACGATGAGGCCATCGTTGAAGCCATCCCCGTTTGGAGAAATCCCATTGGGCAATTCCAGTGGCACCGGTTGTGTAAGGGTCACATCGGCTGTGTCGAGACAGCCATTTGCATCGATCACCACAAGTTCGTAGGTGCCCGCTTGGAGACCGCCAAGGCCGCTGATATCTTGAGAAGTAAAACCATCAGGGCCGCTCCACAAGAATTGGAATGGACTCGTACCACCAGTCACTTGAGGAGCATTTACCGCACCATCCTGACTTTGGAATCCAGACAAGTTGAATCCATTATTATAGAGTGGGCTTGTCAAATTGGCAATGCTCAGTGTGTCGGGTTCAGGTACGATATATGTTTCTTCGAGGATGCAGCCGCTATCGTCAATGGCTGTCAGCTCATAGTTTCCGGCAGCCAAATCCACAATGGTATTGCCCGATTGCGAAAAGCCATCCGGCCCACTCCAAGAGTAGCTTACTGGCGTGGCGCCGGTCGACAGTTGGGCTTGAAGCACACCGGTCGAATCGCCCGCACAGCTCAACGGGGTGATGCTCACATCAATTTCCAGATTATTGATCTCATTGATGGTAAACTCAAAGTTTTCCTCACAGCCATTATCGTCAGTCACGAGAAGGCTATAGGTGCCCGCAGCCACCAGGTTGAGACCCGATCCTATGCTTCCATCTTCCCAGAGGAAAGTATAAGGAGGGGTGCCGCCCGCAAAACTGACTTCTATGCTACCGGTTTCGCTGAGGCAAATGGCCGGAGTGATGTCCGCATCTGCCACGATGGGAGGAGGATTGAGCAATTCGAAAGCGCCGCTTACACTGCAAGAGTTGACATCGCTTACCGCAAATGTGTATGTGCCCGGCGATAAGTTTTCAATGCTGAAGTTGGTTGAGCTGAAGTTGTTTGGACCGATCCAATTGATCGTGTAGTCGGGTGAGCCCCCTTCTGCAAAGACGCTTAATGCACCTTGTGCTTCATTGTGGCAGTTAATGAGTGTGGTGTCACTAATGAAAGCTGTGAGGAAGGTGTCGGGCTCCGTGAGCTGCAATACAATTGTGAAGGTACAGCTGTTCAAGTCCTCCACAATCAAGGCATATTCTCCCGGTCCCAAATTTTCTATACTTTCACCCTGAGCGGTAAAATCGTCCGGGCCAAACCAGTTGAAGGTATAGGGCTCGGTACCACCGCTCGCTGATGCAGTGATGCTTCCATCCTCCGCTCCAAAGCAGGAAATATTATCGCCCGAAGGAAATTCGCTCGGCAAAGCTGCGGCGCCGAGTATTTCATCGGGTTCTTCAATGAGCACAGTCTGAGTTGCCGTACAAGAGCCGGCATCGCTCACCACTAGGGTGTATGATCCCGGGCCCAAATTCTCAAGGCTGGCCTCGTCGGAGTTGAATCCATCCGGCCCTGTCCAGCTATAGCTATATGGAGCAATACCGCCTTCCACTGTTGTGTTGATCACTGCATTCTCATCACCTACGCATGGTATGGCTGTTCCACCCGGAAAGAGTGGCACCTCCAATGAGAGCAGCAAATCTTCCGGCTCGTTGAGCGTGATCTCAAAGCTCTCTTCGCATCCGTTAGCATCAGTTGTGAGCAAGGTGTAGGTACCGGCGCACAGATTGTTGAGCTCTGTATCGCTGCTGCTAAAGCCATCCGGGCCCTGCCATTCGAGTACGTATGGAGGGCTCCCGCCTTGCAGCTCTACACTCAGGCTGCCATCGCACTCTCCAGCACAAGAAATATTGAATCCGTTCGGGAAGCTGTCCAAATCCAGGCTTAGGTCGATACCTGGATTCTCTATCAGCTCGATGCAGGCCTCCTGTTCACAGCCTTCGGCATCGGTGACAAGGAGGCAATATTCTCCGGCTGTAAGGTTGTCAAGTTCAAGATCGGTGGAGGTAAATCCCTCGGGCCCTGTCCAGCTGAAGCTGTAGGGCTCACTGCCTCCACTTACCTCGGCTGTGATGCTACCACTTGCGGCTTCGAAGCAGGCGATGTTCACACCATCTTCCTCGGGGCTGTCCAGCGTAATTGTGATTTCATCCGGCTCCTCCAAGGTGATGCAGGTATCCAAGACGCAGGCATTCACATCACTTATGCTCACACAGTATTCTCCCGCTTCGATACCCGATATGCCCGCACCACTTGCGGTGAAGCCATTCGGCCCTGTCCATGTATAAGAGTAGGAGGCTACACCCCCAGATACGCTGGCTGTGATGCTTCCATCGCTTCCTCCTGGGCATGACAAGGCTTGCTCTGTAAACTCTACTGTCAGGGGCTCGGGCTCAGTGAGCTCAATGCAGGCCTCTTCATTGCATCCGAGCGAATCAGTAACTGTGAGGCAATAGGTGCCAGCAGCAAGGCCTATGATCAAGCCTTCCTCATTGCTGAAGCTACCGCCGTTGAAGGTCCATAAATAGCTCAGATTGCCCTGACCACCGCTCACAATTGGATTGATTTGTCCGCTCTCGGCACCATTGCAGTCTACATTGAATCCACCTGGCACGATGGGCGACTCCAATACGATGTTGATGGGATCAGGAAACGCTATGGTGAATGATACTGTGGTCTCACAGCCATTCTGATCGCTAACGATTACACTGTAGCTTCCAGGGCCTAGTTGGGCACTGTTTCCGCTGTCTCCGCTGCTCCAGTTGAACGCGTAAGGCGCCGTTCCTCCGCTCACTGTGATATTCACATCGGCGAGGCTTCCATCGGCACAATCCGGCAAATCGATTTCCGCGAAAGCGAGCAAGGGATCAGGTTCAGTCAGGGTAATGCACTCTTCAATCTCGCAGTCATTGGCATCAATCACTGTGAGGCAGTATTCACCGGCTGCAAGTCCATCGATAGCAAGGGTATTTGCTGTAAAGCCACCGGGCCCACTCCAGGAAAAGCTGTAAGGGGCCATACCTCCGGAGAGGCTACCGGATATGCTCCCGTCATTGGCTCCATTGCAGCTCAGATTGTTTCCATCTGAGTACTCCAGCGCACTGAGTTCGAGTTCAAGTATTTGAGGAGCTATGAGTTCTGCGCAAGCCTGACTGGAGCACCCTTCGGCATCAGTCACCGTGAGGCAGTACAGGCCACTCTCCAGGTTTTCGATGTTTTGTGTGCTTGCCGCAAATCCATCAGGTCCTGTCCATGAAAATGCATAGGGCTCGATACCACCTGTCACAGTGGCACTGATACCTCCACTATCATCACCTTCGCATAGCAGGGAGGAATCGATGTTCACCTCTACCTCCAGTTCGGGTTCGGCTACGAGTGTGGCACATTCCTGGGCAGTGCATCCATTGGCATCGGTCACGGTGAGGCAATAGGTGCCTTCGATCAAGTCTTGAGGATTTGCCTCAGTAGAAGTGAAGTTGGAGGGGCCGATCCAGCTGTAGCTATATGGCGCAGTGCCACCGCTCACCTGGCTGTCGATCGATCCATCGGCGGCACCTCCACAGCTCAGATTGGCTCCGTTAGGAAATACAAATGGAATGAGGCTTAGCTCCAATTCTTCGGGCTCTTCCAAGGTGATACAAGCCTCCTGACTGCAGTCGTTGACGTCTATTACTTCCACGCAGTAAGTGCCTGCAGCTAGGTTGAAGAGGTCTTCATCATTGCTCGTAAAGTCATCGGGGCCTGTCCAGGAAATGCTGTAGGGCCCGGTGCTTCCTTGTATGATGAGGTCAATGGATCCATCGCTTTCACCTTCGCAGCTTATGTTGCTGCCATTGATTTCGGTTGCTACGAGGCTAATGCTAAATGCAGGTGGCTCGATCAGGACAATCTCTTCCGATATGAAGCAAGCATTGGCGTCTTGAGCGAGCACAGAGTAGGCCCCGGCCGGTATGTTTTCAATCGGGTTGTCATTCACCGGTCCAAATCCTCCCGCTCCGATCCAAGTGTAGGTGTAGGGCTCCGCTCCCCCGCTGGCAGTGGCCTCCACGCTTCCGTCGCTCTCCCCGTTGCAGCTTATATTGAAGCCATTGTCGTAGAGGCTCAGCTCAAAGTCGAGCTTGAGGGTATCGGGTGCGATGACCTCGATGAATTCGCTTTGTACACAATCATTCTGATCGATTACGACCACTTCATAGGTGCCCGCTCCGAGATTGGATACATTTTGCTGATTGGAAAAACCAGGATTGCCTGGGGCATTCCACGTGTAGAAGTAAGCTGGAGTACCTCCTGTGGTGCTCACAAAGATGGAGGCATCCTGGCTGTTCCAGCATGAGGTGTTGAAGCCATTGATATCCGATATGGAGTCGATATTGATCACGATGTCTTCAGGTTGTACCACCGTCACGGCATCGTTAAGTACGCATCCATTGGCATCGGTGATGGTGAGGAGGTAGATGCCCCCCACAAGGTTCTCGAGGTTTTGATCGGTGGAGCTAAAGCCGCCCGGGCCATCCCATTCAATCGCATAAGGGGGCGTGCCACCGCTCACCTCGAGGTCAATGCTTCCCGTAGGAGCGCCGAAACATAGGGTTGGCACCGTTTCAAAACTTATTTCGATCGGTGGTGCCTCATCGAGGCTTATGCTGCCAGTAGCCTCGCAACCATTGGCATCGATTACGCTTACCGAATAAGTGCCCGCCCCGAGATCTTCAAGATTTTGGGAAGTGCTGCTGCTGCCATCGGGCAAACTCCACTCTACAGTGTAGGGTGCAGTACCTCCGGTGATGGTGAGGGTGATACTGCCTGTACTATCACCGGCGCAGGCTATATTGGCCCCGCCACTGGCAATATCGGCATCAAGATCCAATTCGAGTTCCTCGTCGGGTCCTCCGATGGTAATGCTGGCTGTTGCGGGCGTCTCACATCCATTGTTGTCAAAGACTGTCACGGTGTAGGTGCCGGCGGGGAGATTCGAAGCAGTAGGCGTCTGCTGCGCTGCCGGGTCATCCCACTGATATGAGTAGGATCCGCTCCCTCCACTGGCCTGGGCGGTAGCACTTCCATTGCTTTCGCCAAAACAGAGCACATCCGAACTGCTGATGATGGCCACGCTCAAGGGAGCGCTTGGCTCGCTGATGGTCACTTGCAGGCTCGCTGTGCAGCCCACCCCATCCGTCACGGTCACGGTATAGCTGCCTGCAGCAAGATTTTCGGCGCTTGGCCCTGTTTGGCTGGCGGGGTCGTTCCAAGCGAAGCTGTAAGGAGGCACCCCACCTGTGGCCTCCACACTTGCCGCTCCGGTAGCTTCGCCCTGGCAGAGTACATTTTGTATGCTGATCGTGCTAATGATGATTTCATCGGGAGCTACAAGGGTGATGCTCTGGCTTGCCATACAATTGTTGGCATCAGTCGCAGTGACGATATAGGTGCCTTCACTCAGGTTGTCGAGGCTGTTGCCGCTCGTGGGCGGTACTGTATTCCAGGAATAGGTGTAAGGAGCGGTTCCTCCCTCAGCGATTACCTCTATGCTCCCATCGCTATCGCCGCTACAAGTGGGATTGACTTCCTCTACAATGGAAATGCTCAATTCCTCATCGGGCTCCTCTATGACT
>SLDS01000089.1 GCA_007125175.1 Flavobacteriales bacterium | reverse complement strand
GCCGACAACACCGCCGATGTGGTTGTGAGCAACTGCGTGCTCAACCTTGTGCCCGACAAGCCCGCCGTGATGCGGGAGGTATTCCGCGTGCTCAAGCCCGGGGGCCACTTCAGCATCAGCGACATTGTGCTGGTGGGTGAGCTGCCCGAAGCGGTGCGCAATGATGCCGAAATGTACGCCGGCTGCATAGGCGGCGCCATCCAAAAGGCGGACTACCTTCAAGCCATTGCCGATGCCGGATTTACGGAAGTGCAACTCCAAAAAGAAAAAGCCATCCACCTGCCTGACGACATCCTTGAGCGCTACCTCAGCCCTGAAGGCATGGCCGATTTCCGCAAGGGGGAAGTGGGCATCTTTAGCATCACGGTATTTGGCCTAAAGCCGGGCCTCAAAACCGAAAAACCCCGTGTGAAACTCGCCGATTTGCAAAAAGCTTGCACCCCGGGTGGCGGATGCTGCTAAATTTGCTTCATGAAAGCACTTGTCACCATCGGACTGCTCGTGCTGAGCAACACCTTTATGACCCTGGCCCGGTACGGCCACCTCATTTTGCACAGTGGAACATCTTCGCCAAGGTAGGCCTTTTCGGCATCGTGATCATCAGTTGGGGCATCGCCTTTTTTGAATACATGGCCCAAGTGCCCGCCAACAAAATGGGTTATGTGGGCAATGGCGGCCCCTTTAACATCTGGCAACTCAAAGTGCTGCAGGAGGTGATCACCCTGGTGGTGTTTACCCTTTTCGCGGTGCTCTTTTTCAAATCGGAACCCCTGCGCCTCAACCACATGATAGGCTTTGTATTCCTGGTGCTGGCGGTGTATTTTATTTTCAAGAAATGAATATTTTACCCCTATATCCCCCTATCGCCCACTACCTCAGCGAAGCCCGCAAGGCCGTAGCCATTGCCCCGCATCGGGCTGAAGTGCTCAAGTCTATCGCGGAGGCGGTGGTGTCGCTTTCCGCAAAAAATGGGGTCGCCGAGCTCATCTACATCTGCACGCACAACAGCCGCCGCAGCCACATGAGCCAGCTATGGGCGCAGGCCTGCTCACACAAGTACGGCCTTGGCGACCGGGTGCGCACCTGGTCGGGCGGAACGGAGGCCACGGCCTTTTACCCACGCGCCGTAAAGGCCATGGAGCAGGCCGGCTGGCTGGTGCTCGACTCACAGGGACATCGCCTGCCCATGCACAACGGCTACGGCAGGCCGCTCAGCATAGGCAGCAGAGGCCACGTAAGTGGACGCCATGACAACAGCGGCTACCGCATGGGCTATGCGGATGCAGTGCCACACGTACTCTGCTTTTCCAAGGAGTTCAAGGCCGCACCCAATCCCGCCAAGGATTTTATCGCCGTGATGACCTGCAGTGATATCGACGAAGCCTGCCCCCTGGTGCCCGGCGCCGCCCTGCGCTACAGTCTGCCCTACGAAGATCCCAAAGCCTACGATGCCCACCCCGATGCACAGCAATACTACAACGAACGCTGCCGCCACATAGCCGTCGAGATGGATTACCTTTTTCAAAGCTGCGCCGAGATGCAAGCCACCCGCAGTACTTCAACACATTCCTGATACATCACCCAAGTCCCAATTCATGAACTTCTTCGAACGCTACCTCACCGTATGGGTGCTCCTCTGCATTGTGGCAGGCATCGCCATCGGTGCTTTTTTTGGCGAAAGCATAGCCCCCATCGCCGCCATGGAGGTGTACCAGGTGAACGTACCCGTGGCCATCCTCATCTGGATGATGATATTCCCCATGATGGTGCAAATCGACTTCGGCTCCCTGCGCCATGCGGGCAAGAACCTCAAAGGCCTCAGCCTTACTGTGGTGGTCAACTGGCTCATCAAGCCTTTTACGATGGCATTTTTTGCCTGGCTCTTCTTCGATCAGCTGTACAGCGCCTGGCTCAGCCCGGAGTTGGCGCAGGAATACATCGCCGGGGCCATACTGCTGGGTGCTGCCCCCTGTACAGCCATGGTATTTGTGTGGAGCTACCTGAGCAGCGGCGACCCCAATTACACCCTGGTGCAGGTATCGGTGAATGACCTTATCCTCCTCCTGCTGTTCATACCCATTGTGCGCCTGCTCCTCGGCATTACCGACATTGAAATACCCTTTGGGGTGCTGGGCACATCGGTGTTCACCTTTGTGGTGATTCCGCTTGTGGCGGGTTATGTGGTGAACCGTCGCCTTATCGCCAAATATGGGGAAGATTGGTTCAAAACCCGCTTCTTGCCAAAGCTGCGTCCGCTGAGCATCAGCGCACTGCTCATCACCTTGGTGCTGCTCTTCACCTTTCAGGGCGAACAAATTGTGGCCCAGCCGCTCAACATTGTGCTCATAGCCATCCCTCTGATCATCCAAACCTACTTCATCTTCATCCTGGCCTGGAAAGGCGGCAAGTGGCTGGGCTTACCCTACCGCATCTGTGCCCCGGCAGCCATGATCGGTGCCAGCAACTTCTTTGAGTTGGCGGTGGCGGTGGCCATAGCCCTCTTTGGCTTGAACAGCGGCGCGGCCCTGGTCACCGTGGTAGGCGTACTCATCGAGGTACCCATTATGCTCAGCCTGGTGAGGTATGCCAACAGGCATCAGTGGAGTTGAAGGGTATGACTTGGCAAGAGCGGTACTTCAATGCTATGGAGCTAAGCCAAAACCCTATCTTTACCTCATGCCGCCCTCAATAAAGCATGCCGCTCCCCTCCTCCGCACCACCTTGGCCTTCCTCCTGCTGCTTCCGCAAAATACGCTGGCGCAAAAGCAAGCCAGCAAGCGCGACCGCGTCATCGCTCTTAACAATGGTATCATTGAAGATGTGAATGCCATGCTCAGCGGTGCCGCCCCCGAGCTCGACATCTTCAACATCGGCAATGGCGACACTATCGCCGACATAGGTGTCGGCTGGGGATGGCTAGAGGGCCTGCTCTTCATGAAGCACGACAGCCTCACGATTTATGCCAATGACATACACCGCCAAAGCCTTCGCAACCTGGTACTCCCTATGATGTAGCCGGGAATGCAGGATTCTCAGACTTTTTTCGTAATTTCGAATCAAATAGAAGTTAATGAAAACGCTCAGTATTTCTATCTCAGAGTTCGATTTCGATAAGTTCGGCATTAAAAAGGAAAAACTCACTTTTGTCGAATTAGTGGAACTTATCAATAAAGAACTCATGCGGCAAAACCTTGAC
The DNA here is from genome assembly GCA_007125175.1 of Flavobacteriales bacterium. Taxonomy (GTDB): domain Bacteria; phylum Bacteroidota; class Bacteroidia; order Flavobacteriales_D; family Cryomorphaceae; genus T3Sed10-241. Next base: position 4,421 of record SLDS01000089.1, on the reverse strand, counting down.
AAGTGCGTTCAGCTCGCTCAGAAACACGGGCTGTCACAAATGACTATGGACGAAATTGATGAAGAAGTAAGGGCCGTGAGGAATGCAAAAAATCGTCGTTGATACCAATGTTATGGTATCCGCATTAATTCAGCGGAGCTATCCATACCTGATTATCTACGAGCTGTTTATTGAAGATAAAATTGATCTTTGCGTATCCAAGCAACTCCTGCAAGAGTATTACGAAGTTTTATCACGGCCAAAATTTGTTAGATATCATGACTTTTTCGCAAAAGCTGAGAGCCTGCTTGCAGACATAGAAGCAAAATCCTCGAAGTACCACCCAAAAAACAAGTTTGACATGCTCTCAGATAAGGATGATAATATGATTCTGGAGTTAGCATACGAATGTTCGGCAGACTTTATAATTACGGGCAACACCAACCATTTCACCTTCAGTAATTTTCATAAAACAATTATACTAAGCCCAAGGGAGTACTGGATTCACCATAGACCCATTCAGGACATTTCAAAAAACCTATAATGACGTATATATAAACACTGGTATCCGGTTAAGTTCTGTCGATCCGTAGCATTGCAACTTAGCGAAGCGATCTCACCGCAGGTAAATGCAGCGGTGCAACTCACGCATAAGGTGTCCTTTACCCTGCCCCACTCACAACACATCCCTGATCTGCTGCTTCTTGTCAAATACGCTTTTCGCAAAGAGGCAGAGGGGTATGATGCGCAGGCCTGAGCTACGTGCGAATGCTACGGCGGCCATCACCAATTTGAGGCCCATGCCACGGCCATTGAAGTCGGGGGTTGACCTCGGTATGGTCGATGACAAACTTGTCTTTGCCAGCCCAGGAGTAGGTCATCCTGCCGGCTTCTTTGCCTCCCCCTTCGGCTTTGAAAAAGCCTTTTGTTTCGCGGTCATATTGTCTGATTTCCATAAGTGGGTGCTAAGGGTGTGCGATTGAATTACTCCAGAACGCCGAGTTTACAGCTTCGCAGCCATAGCTTCAGCCTGCCTTACAAGAACCCCAAAGCTTTCGACGCTAACCTCAAGGCACAAGTCCATTACAATGAACGCTGCATGCAGATAGCCGCTGAGATGGTCTTCCTCTTCCAGAAAACGGCTGAAATCTCATCAACCAAATCCGCGAGCACATGACACCTTAGGGAGCGTCGAAAAAGAAGGGTATATGTGCCCGCATGAAGCTGCCTTCGAATGTGTTTTCATACACCTCAAGCGCATGCATACCCCGCTCAAAACCCTTTAGATCAATCCAGGTAGTTAGGCCTACCTGGGCAGTGCTGGTCATTTCACGAAAGTAAAACTGTGTGGGCTGCACCTCCACGGTATCTATCCGAAAACTGTAGAAACTGCTCATGCAGGCCAGGTTGCGCTGGCCGGGAAAGTCGAAATCATCTTCAATACCCTTCGCTTTCAGGTTTTGGGGGCATATCTCCAAGATCATTTTTTCGTACTGGAGCTTGTGGGGCAAAAAAACCTGTAGCCCACCTTCCCGGATTAGTTCACTTTGAATGTGGGCCCGGGTGCTGTAGCGGTTTGGCGATTGGTCGCGGTAGTAACCATCGATGACCGATACCTCCAATTGGGACACCACCAATTCTCCGCCAGACTTAAAAAAGGCCTCGCTTGGAGCCACAATGAAAAGATTGACCACAAAAAAGAACAACAATAAGAAGAATAGCTTCCAGCGGTTGATGTTGCTGATCAGGCCGTAATAAATGCCCCTGTACACCGGTGCAAATGTAACAGCGCTCATAAAGCGATAAGGGTAGCGATAAACCCGCCAAAACCAAGGGATACGCTTGACCCAACCCAGGGTTAAGAAGTCTATCATGTAGGGAACAGCCACCACAAGGGTGAATCCAGAAACAACCAAGTCAAGCACACTGTCGTCACGGAGCATCTCGGGTGGCAAAATCTGAGCTACCACCATGACAAGTCCTAGAATCACAATCATGTAGGTGCAAAAACCCAAGGTAGCCATCACAAACAAAAAGGCGGTGGCGTACACCGCGCTGCACACATTCTCCAGCCTGGTTACAGAAGCTTCAAAACTGGGCAGGGCTTTAATCCTTTCCTCAAACCATGGCCGCAGCTTGAGCTTTTCTGCCTGTACACCCTTTGGAAACACATAGCTCAGGCCCACAAAGCTCACCCACACGCTACGCAGCACAAGGTGCAGTATGATGCCCGCCATAAGCCAGTAGGTGCATCCCTTGAGCGCGGCGATGATGAAATCGTCCACGTTGCTGGTGTAAAAGTAAAAAGCTCCGGTGCGCTCCTCCAACCAGTAGTGCATTTGGTCGAGCAGCCGGGGCACCTGGGTGAGGGCCAGTAGAACGATACCCGAGATCAATATTTCCGGCTCCCAGCTGCCCTCTTGCGTGCGCCTTAACCATGAAGGCACTTTTTTTTGCGGCGATTCCATACAAGCACGAATTAAAGCATTTTTGCCTTCTCAAACCAAAACTACCGAGAAAAACAAGCGGCCATGGCATTGCAAATCAGAGATGATGCTTCATCCTCTCACCAAGGATACCCGTCGCTATACATTGAGTCTCCATAGTGTCTGTCCATAATGTCCGCTATCTGCGTTGCACTTGGTCTGAAAACAGACATCCCGTACGTACGGGACTCCTTGCTTTTCAGACCTGCGTGCGCCTTGCTATCGAACATTATGATCCAGACACTTGACAAAATTGACAGACTCTCCATAGAGTCGTGTGGGTAGATCATCCCGTACATACGGGGTGGACTGCCACTACCTAGCCGTGCATTACCGCCTCCTTCCCATATTTCACCATCAGGCTGCCTTCGTACTCGAGAAACTCCGCCCAGCGGGCATCCACATCGATATCGCCTCCATATTTTCGCGCAAAGCGGAGGAAGAGGGTGTAATGCCTCGCCTCGCTGGCCATGAGTCCACGGTAAAACCTGCGCAGGTCGGCATCGTCTATCTCCTCGCTCAGCACACGAAAGCGCTCGCAGCTGCGCGCCTCGATCATGCCCGCCATCAGCAGGGCCTCCACCAATTGCTGCTGTCGGCCCCCACCCTTTTTGATAAATGCGCGCAAATCCTTCACGTAGGGGTCTTTCTGCTCAAAACCCAGACTCAAGCCGCGCTCCTTGATCTTTTGGTGCACCATCGCGAAGTGCTCCATCTCCTCGCGCGCCAAGGTGGTCATCTCATCCACCAAGTCGGGATATTCTGGAAACCGCGTCATGATGCTGATGGCCGATGAAGCCGCCTTCTGCTCGCACCAAGCATGATCAGTGAGTATCTCTCCGATGTTCTTTTCAACGATATTGACCCAGCGGGGGTCTGTGGGCATTTTGAGTCCGAGCATACTGCAATTTTTCACAAAGGTATCACAGAGCAATTACAATTGCAGCAAGCCCCGCTCCTGCCTATAATTCTTTACATTTGCCCTCTTGGAGCAGTCAAAATTTCAAAATCATGGTAGCAGGTCTTGGTGGTGTATTCATCTATTCTGAAAACCCTAAAGTGCTGGCCGATTGGTACACAGAGCACCTGGGGCTCGCGTACGAATACACCGAAAACCATCAGGCCTACTACGTGACCTTCCCCTACCTGGAGCGCAATAGCCAGCGCGAGCGCTACACGATTTTTTCCATTTTGCACAATGCCGACCGCCCCCTTGTGGCTGGTAAGGCCTTCACAATCAATCTCCGGGTCGAAAACATGGAAGCCCTGCTCGGCAAGCTTCGCGATGGGCATGTCGAGGTGCGCGGCCCAGAATTTCACGAGGAAGGCACCTTCGCCTGGATCAACGATATCGAAGGCAATTTCATAGAGCTCTGGGAAGACAATTCCTGAGGCCACAGCTGCCTTTCGGGCCTCAGGATGGTCTTTCTACACGGTCTCCTACGTCGCCGAAAAAAGAAATTGCGCAGTATCGGGCCCCCTGTGTCACCGCTTTACAAACTTGCCAAAATGTCCGTGATTCAAATCTTTGACCACGTACATACCCGGGGCAAGGTCTGACACATCAAAACCGGAAGGATGGCCCGGTGTGGTGATCATCCAGTCCTTTAGCATGCGGCCACCAAGATCGAATACTTGCAGCTGACGTGCCTCATCGGGCGCAAGCACATAGAGCATATCCTCAGCCGGATTGGGATACATGCGGATATCGGCCTTGGCCGCATCAGCCACCTGAGCAGATGATACCAGGCCTACCTCAAACTCTCCACTCTCCGATACTACGGGATCTCCACATGGCAGGTGCTTGATAAGTCTCCAGTAGTAGTACGTGGCCGCAAAAGGCACAGTGATGCTCAGATTGCCATTGTTGCCATAGAGCTCTTTGCGAAATACCACATCCTCAAAATCGGGCTGAGGCGAAAGTTCGAATGTAAGATAAGCTCCATCGGGATCCGT
>SLDS01000055.1 GCA_007125175.1 Flavobacteriales bacterium | reverse complement strand
GTCTCAATCTTGCCGTGATCGGTGCTAATGATGCCGGCTCTGGCCGATGATTGGGGATCTTGGGAAAGCAGTTCGAATTGCAAAGGCAGGTGCGTTGTGGTAAACTTTGTTGAAAAGTTAAGGGCCTGCAAAGATAAGATGAATTGAGGTAGTGAAGCCCTTCGCTAACTTAGCAGCTTGAGCATTGCAGCTGCTGTGCCCTGCCGGGTGCTGCCCCTTATCTGCCCTTAATGCCTATGGAAATCAATCTACAGCCTCATGTATGGATCCTTGTCCTTCAAGTGATATTCTGGAGCGCCGCATTGATTCAACTTGTGATTTTGTTCGGCGTGCATCTGCGGGTGGCACGCTATCAGAGCAGCACCGACACCCAGTCGCGTCCACCGGTGAGTGTGCTCATAGCCGCCCGAAATGAGGAGAAAAACCTCCGAGAAAATCTCCCTCTAATCCTCTCTCAGAATTACCCGGAATTTCAAGTCATTGTGGTCAATCATGCATCCTATGATGGCACTGGCGAACTGCTCGAAGAGCTCAAGGCCGAACACCCTAACCTGCACATCATCAATTTGCCGGAAGGCCGGGTCAGCGATGGGGGAAAGAAGCTTGCCATCACCCTGGGAATGAAGGGCGCGCTCCATGACCGTGTGCTGCTCACCGATGCGGATTGCAAGCCTCCGGGATCCGATTGGATACAGTCCATGGTATCCAAAGCCCACAAGCCCGATGACATCATTTTGGGCTACAGCCCCTACGAGAAAGAAAGCGGCCTGCTCAATGCCCTGATACGATTTGATGGACTCTTCACCGCGATGAATTATTTGGGATTTGCCCTGAGCGGCATGCCCTACATGGGGGTGGGGCGCAACTTGAGCTATTCCCGTTCGAGCTTTTTTGAAGTGGGGGGCTTCCGGAGTCACTACAGCATTGATTCGGGCGATGATGATCTGCTCATCAATCAGATAGCTCGCAAGGAGAATGTGCGGATCAGCCCCGAGCCACTATCCCATACCCTCACCAAGGCCAAGACTTCCTGGAAGTCATACCTGCGGCAAAAGAGGCGTCACCTCAGCACCTCCTGGTACTACAGGCCTTTGCACCGCCGCTTGCTGGCCCTTCAGGCCTTGAGCCTGATGCTCTTTTACATCTGCGGCGCTGTCTTGATTGCCATGGCTGTGTATCCCCTGCTCATAACCGGGGTCATTGTGCTGCGGCTTTTGGCTGTGGCCTTGATCTTCAGGGCTGCATCGCGCTACTTGCGCCACAAAGACCTGGCTTTTTTTGCCCCCCTGCTGGAATTACTTATCTTGGTATTCAATTCGCTTGCCCACCTGGCAAACGCCACCACAAAAAAGACACGATGGAAGACGTAGTTTCTAAGCTTTCGCCCAAAGCCCAATATGATTATCAACTGGTAAGGCGCTGTGTAGATCAGAAAGATCAGGCCGCCTATGCCGAACTCATGGAGCGATACCGGGAAAGCATCTACTACATGCTGCTCAAAATGGTCAACAATTCCGATGATGCCGAAGACCTGACCATCGAGGCTTTTGGCAAGGCTTTCAACCGGCTCAAGCAGTATCAGCCCAATTACGCCTTCAGTACGTGGATGTTCAAGATCGCTTCCAATAACTGCATCGACTTTATCCGCAAGCAGCGCAAGAAGAAGACCACAAGCATCGATACCGGAATGACCAATGAGGATGGTGAGAGCATGACCTTCGATATCGAGTCAGATGGCCGGGATCCGGAGGAGGAGGTCATCCGCAATCAAAAGATACAGGCCATGCGCGAAGTGGTCGAAAAGCTCAAGCCGCGGTACAAGCAATTGGTCATCTTGCGCTACTTTCAGGAATACTCCTACGAAGAGATTGCCAAAGAATTGGATCTCCCTCTTGGAACGGTGAAAGCCCAGCTCTTTCGGGCCCGTGAATTTCTCGCCAACTTGATGAAAAATACCAGGGAGAGCATCTAATCCTTTGATGCAAATGGAGCTAGAGGAGCTGCGCCACTTTTTTCCCGAATTGAACGATGCACAGATGCGGCTCTTTGCAGACCTGCCGCCCCTGTATGCCGAGTGGAATGCCCGTGTGAACCTGATAAGCCGCAAGGACACAGAGCACTTTCTCGAACGGCACCTCCTTCACAGCCTTGCTCTCACCTATTTTCTCCGACCCAATCCGGGCGATCGCTTGCTGGATATCGGCACGGGAGGTGGCTTTCCGGGTATACCGCTGGCCATCCGATATCCCGAATGCCAGTTTCATCTGGTCGACTCTATCGGCAAGAAGATCAAGGTTGTAAATGAGATCGCAGGAGAACTGGGCTTGAGCAATGTAAAGGCAGAGCAAGCCAGGGTGGAAAGCCTCAAGGGCAAGTACCGCTATGGTGTGACGCGGGCGGTGGCACGTCTCCGGGTTTTGGCAGATTGGTGTGCACAGCCCGGCCTCAGCATCACATCCATCTATTGCCTCAAGGGTGGCGAGCTCAGTGAGGAGGTGGATGAGGTGAGCGAGTATCCCTGCATGGTACACGACTTGTCCCGGCGGCTGGATCGACCGTTTTTCGAAACCAAGAAGGTGGTGCACATGCAGCTGAGCTGATAAGCCAGCTTAGAGAGAAGAAGTTTCAGGATTATTTATGCCGTCGGGGCTTGTTCCCAGCTTTCGCAAAAAAGATTTTGGGATGCGCTCCACATCAGATCGGATCGTTCTGGAAGGCCTGCAATTGCTTGTAGATCCCATTCTCGTTGAGAAGAAGCTCATTGTGGGTGCCGCTCTCGGCTACCTGGCCCGCTTCGAGCACCACAATTCGGTCTGCACTTCTGATGGTGCTCAGCCTGTGGGCGATCACAATGCTGGTGCGCCCTCGCATAAGTTCTTGCAGGGCTTGCTGCACCAAAGTCTCCGAACCCGTATCGAGTGATGAGGTAGCCTCGTCGAGGATGAGGATGGCCGGATCGCGCAGGATGGCCCTGGCAATGGCAATGCGCTGCCTTTGGCCACCGCTCAACTGCACGCCGCGCTCACCGACCAGGGTATCCATCCCTTCCGGGAAGCTTTGGATGAATTCCAGGGCATGGGCCTTTCGCGCGGCTTCTTCTATTTCAGACTGGCGGGCACTGGGCTTCCCATAGGCGATGTTGTCGGCGATGCTGCCATTGAAGAGCAGCACTTCCTGCGGCACAATGGCAAATTGGGAGCGGTAAGATGATAGGGAATAGGACTTTGCGTCATTTCCATCCACAAGTATGCGGCCCGAATTGGGTTCGTAGAATCGCAGCAAGAGGGAGCTGATGGTAGACTTGCCGGCTCCTGAGGCGCCTACAATGGCCAATTGCTCTCCGGGCTTCACATCGAAGTTGATACCGCGGAGTACGGGTACATCGGAGCGAGCGGCGTAGTGAAAATGAACATCTTCGAAGCCGATGCTGCCCTTGAAGCTGAGCGGCTCAGCTCCCTCAGTATCCAATGGCTCCAGATCTTCTTCGATGATGCCGATCAGGCTTTCGGTGGCACCGATGGCTTTCTGAATGCCCGCGTAGAGGTCGGGCAAAGAACCGATAGAGGCCCCCAGAAAGATGGTGTACATGATGAAAGCTATGAAATCGGATTGGAGCATATCGCCGGATTCGGTGAGCTGCACCCCTTGCCAAATGATAAAAGTGATGGAGCCGAAAAGGCCGAGGATGATAAAGGAAACAAAAAAGCCCCTCCACACAGCGCCCTTTACCGAGAGCCTGCGGATTTCATCAATGGCCACACCGTAGCGGGCCAGCTCAAAGACTTCGTTGGTGAAGGCCTTTACATTTTGGATGCCCTGTAGGGCCTCTTCGAGCACAGTGTTGGAGGAGGCCGCGGCATCCTGGGCTTCGCGGCTCAGCTTGCGTATGTAGCGTCCGAAAAATACCGCGATCAGTGCTACAGCCGGTATTACAGATAGCATGATCAATGAGAGCTTTGGCGAAAGCCATAGCAGCGCAGCAATGCCCACGAGAATGGTGATGAGCTGACGCACAAATTCGGCCAGGGTAGTGGTGAAGGTGCTTTGCAATTGATTCACATCCGTTGCAATGCGGCTGGTGAGCTCTCCCACCTTGCTGCGGTTGTAAAAGTCCATCGGAGCCTGTATGAGGCTGTGAAAGGCGGCCCGGCGTATGTCTCTGAGGCTGTGTTCTGTTACTTGCGTAAAAAGGAGTATGCGAAAAAAGGAAAAGACCGCTTGGGCTGAAAAGACGATGAAAAGTGCGATGATGATGGTTTCGCTGCTTTCGAATTGCAGGTCGGCGAGTGGTAGCCGCGATTCCTCGCTGTCCTGGCCGATGAGCAATCCCAAAAAGTAAGGGAAAAGCATCGCCGTAAGGCTGCTTAAAATCAAAAAGGTAAATCCGATACCGAAGCGCAGTCCGTAAGGCTTCAGGTATCGAAAGAGCAGGCGGGCACTCTTTATATTCACTTTTTGCCTCTTCTCGGTATCTTTGCTCATTCCTTGGCGCTTCTTTCTGCCCTTGGGGGCAAAAGTACGCAGCTCAAAGCAAAGCAGGGGTCTCAGTGCGCTTATTTTTTGCGATAATGCTTGGAGGCTTTCACTTTATCACTATCTTTGCACTCCATTTTTTTAGCGGCAGCTGCCGTAAACACTTGAGTCATGAAACGAACCTTCCAACCATCCAATAGAAAGCGCCGCAACAAGCACGGTTTTCGCGACCGTATGTCGAGTGTAAACGGTCGCAAGGTGCTGGCCGCGCGTCGCCGCAAGGGCCGTAAGCGCCTCACAGTTTCCGATGTGAAGCTGCACAAGCGTTAATCCCGTCCACACTGTGGGCTGATATGCCCTCAAGATATTCGAGCTCCTGCATTTTTGTGGGGGCTTTTTTCGTGTCCGGGAGTCACCTGCGACAGTCTCTTTTCCAGATGCTTGGAGCTCCAGGGGATAGTGCTCCAGTTTATTTAGAGTCTGTCCACATAGTCAAGAGGCTGGATCATAAAGTTCAGTAGTCTCGTCTCGTCAATCTTGACGAGACGAGACGCACGCAAGATTGAAAAACAAGGAGTCCCGTACGTACGGGATGACTGTTTTCAATCCAAGTGCAACGCCGCTAATGGACTTTATGGACAGACTCTATTTAGTAAAGATTTGGTTTTGCTTGGCTTATGCCAAAAAGGTAATAGTACGCTCAGGCGCGCCTCTCACTACATTCGTCGCTCCCTGGCACGGCTCCAGCCCATACCCTGCAGCACCAGTTCCTGCTCCTTGACCAATTCCGTATCGCTGCGGAGCGGTGCACCCTTGGGGCTGATAAGCTCCACGCCCTGCGCGCGCGGATGTTTGATGGCCTTGTCGATGGGATAGGCATTCATCTTCTCGGCTTCATAAGGCTGCAGCATGGCCGTAACTTCTGCCAAAGGCAAGTCGGGATCCAGCCAGCGCTTTTCATCCTTTCGGGAAAGGATCACCGGCGAGCGGTGGTGCGGAATGAGGCTGAGCAAGTCATTGGCCACCGTGGTGATGATGGCGCAAGAAGATACGAGCTCACCACTCTCCTTGTCCACCCATTCATCATAGATGCCGGCAAAGGCAAAGGGACGCTCCCCCTTGCCGAGGTGTACGAGATGAGGCTCATCGAGCTTTTTGTCTTTGCTTCCTTCAATGAAAGCATCCGCTATGATGAGACAGCGCTTGCTGCGTATCGGCTTGCGAAATGCCGGCTTATTGATGATGCCCATGGCCCCGCGAAATGTGGGATCATTGTCCTTATTGTGATCGCCCTCGGCACGCGCATTGAAAAAATACATGCGCTTACTTGCCCAAAAGGGTGTGAGTCCAAATACGAAAAGCTGCACCTCATGGGGCTTTTCCAAGGTGATGACCGGCACCTTGCTGCCGGGCCCTATGTTGTAAGCCGGGCCGTAAGCAAAGGGCATATTGACCTGAAATCTCTGCTCGATTTCAGATACTTTGGATACAATGACATACCTTCCGCACATGCTCGATTATCTTTGAGTGCAAAATACGAAAAATGAGGCCGCAAAAAGACGATACCTTTCGATGGGAGTGCATGGAGTATGCCGAGCTGTCCACTTCCTTGCTATACCGGATTTTGGCCCTGCGGGCCGAGGTTTTTGTCGTGGAGCAGAATTGTCCCTATCAGGATTTGGACGGATACGATCAAGAGGCCCTGCACGGCTTGCTCTACAAGCATGAGGAGGTGGTGGCCCTGCTGCGCATGCTCCCGCCCGGCCTGTCTTACGAGGAAGCTTCCATCGGGCGGGTGCTTGTGGCCCAAAACCATCGGGGCAGGAATTTGGGGCGCCACATCATGCTGAAGGCCATCGCTACATGTCGCGACACATGGCCCGGCCAGCCCATACGCATTGCGGCACAGGCCTATCTCGAAGCCTTTTACGCAGACTTGGGTTTCTTGCGCTGCAGCCAAGACTATATGCTCGATGGTATCCCACACCTCGATATGCTGCTTGAGCATGGATGAGCACAAGCCCCATCACCTTTCTGCCGATCATACCGCCGGGCATTGACCTTTTGCCGGAAGGCGAAAGGATCAGACTGCAAAAGCATTCATCTATTGAGTACGGAGCGGCCCATTACCCCATCTCCATAAGCTCCCGATTTTGTACCTTCGCAACAAACACCTACCACTATGCACTCTACAAGTCCATCTCCATTGAACCTCAAAAAGGTAGTTCCCACAGCCGAAGATTTTTTGCCGCTCAACGGCACCGATTACATCGAGCTATATGTGGGCAATGCGAAGCAATCAGCACATTTTTACAAAACGGCCTTTGGCTTTCAATCCGTGGCCTATGCAGGCTTGGAGACAGGCCTGAAAGACCGTGCCAGCTATGTGCTTCAGCAAGATAAGATACGCTTGGTGCTTACCACTCCGCTGGAGCCGGGTGGGCCCATCAATGAGCATATTACCAAGCATGGCGATGGGGTCAAGGTGATTGCCCTGTGGGTGGACGATGCCACACGGGCATGGGAGGAAACCACCAAGAGAGGAGCGCGCTCATTCATGAAGCCCACCCGCGAAGAGGATGAACATGGATATGTAGTGCGCTCAGGGATTCACACCTATGGCGAGACGGTGCACATATTCGTGGAGCGCAGCCAGTACAATGGGGCCTTTCTGCCGGGCTATATGCCCTGGAAAAGTGATTACCAGCCCAGTGCTGTAGGCTTGAAGTACATCGACCACATGGTGGGAAATGTGGGCTGGGGCGAAATGAACGAGTGGGTGGACTTCTACGCCCGCGTAATGGGTTTTGCTCAACTTATCTCCTTTGACGATAAGGATATAAGCACGGAGTACACAGCCCTAATGAGCAAGGTGATGAGCAATGGCAATGGCCGCATCAAGTTTCCCATCAATGAGCCTGCCGAAGGCAAGAAGAAATCGCAAATCGAGGAGTACATCGACTTCTACAAAGGGCCGGGTGTGCAGCACGTAGCTGTGGCTACCGACAATATCATCCAAACTGTGACCGAGCTTCGCGATCGGGGGGTGGAATTCCTGCGCGTGCCGGCCACCTATTACGAAACGGTGCTCGATCGGGTCGGAGAGATCGATGAGGACTTGAAGCCCCTGAGCGAATTGGGCATACTCATCGACCGCGACGATGAGGGGTATCTCCTTCAGATCTTTACCAAGCCTGTAGTCGATCGGCCCACCATGTTTTTCGAAATCATACAGCGCAAGGGAGCACAGAGTTTTGG